>DASQUW010000077.1:0-6686 GCA_035641075.1 Actinomycetota bacterium
ACCGCAGGACGAATAGATCGACCAAGGCCCGCCGCGTCACGGAGTCGGAAAGCAAGCGAATGGGCGGTCCACATGAAGATCACCACCTATGGGCCACGCTCACTCCCTTACGACCTGACGGCGCAAGCAGTCGCGGCGGAATGACGCAGGCCGAGGACCCAAGGCGCGACGGATGCAGGAGCATCCGATTCCCCTTGACGGTGGCCGGAGGCGGGGGTCATAGTGTCTATGGGGAAATCCCCCATAGACACTATGAGAAGGAGCCACTCATGAGCCGGCAGCAAGACCTCTTCTTCGCTCTTGCCGAACACCTCGAGGCCCTGGCTGACACGCTAAGGCGATTCGGAAAGGAGGACGACCCCGGCCCGAGCGCCGAAGATCCCGACACAACCCCCGGTGCTCCCGTCGTCTCGTCTCTTGATCCGGAGGAAGCAGTCAGTAAGGCCCGGGGCCTGCACCCGCTGCTCGGAAGCCACCAAGAGCTTGCGATCAGGCAGCTCGCGACTGCGCATCCCCAGGGCCGCAGCGCGAGCCAGATCAATTCGAATCCGAACACTCAGCCGAACACGTACCTCACGCTGGACAAGCTGGCCGAATTGGGCCTTGTCCGACGCGATGACTCGACGCACCCACGCCGGTACTACCTCGGGCCGCGGATGCTCGACTAGCGCCCGACGATGGAGCCGGCCTCGCAGCTGTCGGACGTGAGGCCGGCTCTATCCGCCACGCGGCGGAAAGACGCGGGTGTTGACGCGGCTCGAGCTGCCTGTCAGCCGAAAGTAGTGCGTTCCCATGGCGCATGACCGTGCTCAGATTCGCGTAGTCATACGTTTGCGATCAGCGGAATGGTCTTCGGTGAGGAAGTCGTCGCAGCTCCCTCCGGCCGCTACCTCCTCCACCCTCGATCCCTCAACTCCTGGCCGTTGCCCTCTTGTACCGGCGCACCGCGAGCGGGGCGAAGACGCCGATGATGAGCACCACCCAGATGAGCGTGTAGAGGACCGGGTTCTGGAGGGACCACGCAGCCGGCTCGAGCGTCCCCGGCGGGATGTTGCCGAAGAGCTCCCGCGCCGCCTGGGTCACCGCCGACACCGGATTCCACTCTGCGAAGATCCGCAGGGGCGTGGGGAAGTTCTCGGACGGAACGAACGTGTTGGCCAGGAAGGTCAGAGGGAAGATCACCATGGTCGACGCGTTGTTGATCACCTCCACGCTCGGAACCACCAGCCCGATGTAGGCCATGATCCAGGAGAACGCGTAGGCGAACAGGAGCAGCAGCCCAAAGCCGAGCATCGCTTTGCCGATCCCGTCGCGGATCCCCCATCCGACCAGGAGCCCCGCGACCGTCATGACGACGAGCGACAGCGCGTTGTAGATGACGTCGCTGGCCGTCCTGCCGAACACCACTGCCGAGCGGGACATCGGCAGCGACCGGAACCGGCCGATGATGCCCTTCTGCATATCGTCGGCGAGGCCGGCTCCCGTGAAGGTGGCTCCGAAGGTCAGCGTCAGCGCGAAGGCGCCGCCGATGAGGAACTCCCGGTACGACCCGCCGGGGATCTCGATGGAGCTGCCGAACACGTAGCCGAACATCAGCACTAGCATGATCGGCGTGATCAGCACCGTGACGAGCACCTCGGGCACTCGCCGGATCTTGATCACGTTGCGCCTGGCGATGGTCGCGCCGTCGGCGAATGCAAGTCTGATCTTCTCCATCAGTGGACCTCTTCCTTGATCTCGTCGTGCCGGGTGTCGCTGGTCTCCTCCGGCTCCGCCGTGTGACCGGTGAGGGAGAGGAACACGTCGTCCAGCGTCGGCCTGCGCAGCCCGACGTCGCGCAACTTCACCCCTTCCGCATCGAAGGCGCGGAGCGTCTCGGTGAGGGTCTGGGCTCCTCCCGCGACCGGTGCCGTGAGTGCCCGGTCCTCGACGTGGAGACCGTCCAGCGAGAAGCGAGCCAGCACGCGCTGCGCGTCCTCCATGCTGGCCTCCGGGTGGAGGGAGACCTCGATCCGCTCCCCTCCGACCATGGCTTTCAGCTCGTCGGCCGTCCCCCCTGCGATCTGGCGACCGTGATCGATGACCACGATGGCGTCCGCCAGCTGGTCCGCCTCCTCCAGGTACTGCGTCGTCAGCAGCAGCGTCCTCCCCCGGTCCACCAGGTCGCGGATCACCGTCCACAGCTCGGTTCGGCTGCGCGGGTCCAGCCCGGTGGTCGGCTCATCGAGGAAGAGGACCGGCGCCTCGCTCACCAGGGCGCCGGCGAGGTCGAGGCGGCGGCGCATACCGCCGGAGTACGTGTTCACGGGCCGGTCCGCGGCCTCGGCGAGGGAGAACCGCTCCAGCATCTCCCGGGCCCTCTCCCTCGACCGATTCCGACCGAGGTGGTACAGGCGTCCGATCATTTCCAGGTTCTCGAATCCCGTGAGGTGCTCGTCGACCGCCGCGTACTGACCCGACAGGCCGATGCGCTTCCTCACTTCGCCGGGAGACGTGACCAGGTCCGCACCGGCCACGGTCGCGGTGCCCGAGTCGGGCTCAAGCAGCGTGGTCAGGATGGATACCGCGGTGGTCTTGCCGGCGCCGTTGGGACCGAGCAGCCCCAGGATCGTGCCCTTCGGAACGGTCAGGTCCAGGCCGTCGAGGGCGACGACCTCGCCGTATCGCTTGACCAGCCCACGCGCTTCGATGATGTCCATATCGGTGCCTCCTCCTTCCTCTAAGCACAGGTGTGATGTCTTCGATCCCAGATTGCCGAGCGGAGCTTGCGATCGGCTGACAGGCGACTGTCAGTGCTGTTTCGGTGCTCGAAAGGCCTTGCGGACGCGTCCGCCCTCCGCCCGCGATCTCGTTGCTAACGTTCAAGACGTGGAGTTTCGGATCCTCGGGCCGCTGGAGGTCGTGGCCGAGGATCGGCAGGTGCGAGTAAGCGGGGCGAAGGAGCGTGCGCTGCTCGCGATCCTGTTGGTACATGTGGGAGAGGTGGTCTCCGCCGACCGGCTGATCGACGAGCTCTGGGGAGGCGAGCTTCCCGCAAACCCTTCGAACACCCTGCAGGTGGTGGTGTCCCGGCTCCGGAAGGCCATGGAGGGGGCACAGGCCTCCGAGCGATGGGGCGAGCTCCTGGTCACCCGCAAGCCCGGGTACGTGCTCGACGTGGATCCCAAAGACTTGGATGCCCGGAGATTCGAGCAGCTGGTGGACGAGGCAGGGCAGATCCTAGCCACGGATAAGGTGCGTGCCTCGTCGCTGCTGGGGGAGGCACTCGGCCTGTGGCGCGGCCCGGCGCTCGCGGAGTTCGCCTTCGAGGACTTCGCCCAAGAGGAAGTCGCCCGGCTCGGGGAGGCCCGAATGCGGGCAGTCGAGATGAAGATGGACGCCGACCTAGCGCTGGGCCGTCATGGCGAACTGGTGGGAGAGCTCGAGGCCCTCGTCGCCGGCAACCCGCTGCGCGAGCGGCTGCGCGGCCAGCTGATGCTGGCCCTCTACCGGTCGGGGCGGCAGGGGGAGGCCCTTCGCATCTTTCAGGAGGGCCGCCAAGCCTTGGTCGATGAGCTCGGCATCGATCCCGGCCCAGCGCTCCGGGAGCTTCACCAGCAGATCCTGCTCCAGGCTCCCTCCCTCGCAGCGGTTCAGGACGCGGAGGCGGCGCTCCGGAGCAACCTGCCGGCCCAGGTAACGAGCTTCGTGGGGCGGGACGTGGAGCTCCGAGAGGTAAAGAAGCTGCTGGAGGAATCGCGTTTGGTGACCCTCACTGGGGCCGGGGGGTGCGGAAAGACCAGGCTGGCCATAGAGGTGGCCGGGGAGCTCCTCGAGGCCTTTCCGGACGGCGTGTGGCTGGCGGAGCTGGAGGCCGTCAGCGACCCCGCCCTGGTGTCACAGTCGCTGGCCTCAGCGCTGGGGATTCGGGAGGACGTGTCACTCGGCGTGGGAGGGCGAGCTCCACCCTCGGTCATGGACAGGACCATCGACTACCTGGACGAAAAGAAGCTGCTCGTCGTGCTGGACAACTGCGAGCACCTGATCGAAGCCTGTGCGCTGGTGGTCAACATAGTGCTCCGATCGGCGCCCGAGGTGCGGGTCCTGGCGACTAGCCGGGAGCGCCTGGGCGTGGGCGGGGAAGTCCTGTGGCCGGTGCCCCCGCTGGGCCTGCCGAAACCAGACGAGGTCTCACCCGAGCGGCTCGCCCAATGCGACGCCGTGCGGCTCTTCGTCGACCGCGCCACCGCGGTCAAGCCCACCTTCGTCCTCGACGCCGACGCCGCCCCCGCCGTCCACGAGATCTGCCGCCGCCTCGACGGCATACCGCTGGCACTCGAGCTGACAGCGGCCCGGGTGAGGGTCCTCCCTCCCCGGGAGATCGCCGCCCGCCTCCAGGATCGCTTCAGCCTGCTCGTCTCCGGCAACCGAGGGGCCATGGAGCGCCACGAGACGCTGCGGGCCGCCGTCGACTGGAGCTATGAGCTGCTGTCGGAGCCCGAACGGGAGCTCTTCGGCCGATTGTCCGTGTTCGCCGGCGGCTTCGCGCTGGAGGCGGCCGAGGAGGTGTGTGGGGACGGGGAGGCAGAGAAGAAGGACGTACTCGGTCTGCTCTCCCGCCTCGTCGACCAGTCCCTAGTGATCCCCGATGACGGGGGCAAGGCCCGCTTCCGGATGCTCGAGACCATGCGCGTCTACGCGGGAGAGCGCCTCGAGGAGTCCGGAAGAGCCGATGCGCTGCAAAGGCGGCACGCCACATACTTCCTCGAGCTGGCAGAGCGCGCGGAACCCCAGCTCCGCGGACCCGAACAGGAGGTCTGGCTGCATCCACTGGAGACCGATTACGACAACTTCAGCGCTGCCATCGACTGGGCGCTCCGCCACGATCCGGAGATGGCCGTTCGCCTCAGTGGCGCCCTGGCGTGGTTCTGGAACCTCGGTGGACATCGCTCCGAGGCCAGGCGGCGCCTCGACGAAGCCCTCGCCGCGGGTCAGAACGCGACTCCCGCCAGTCGGGCACGGGCGCTCGCATGGGCGGCTTTCCTCGGATTCGCCGAGGGCGCGCAGGACCGGGCCGCCGCGCAAGCGGAGGAGGCACACGAGCTCTCCAAAGAGGTCGACCACCTCTGGTGGGTCGCGATGTCCGAGGGGATCCTGGGGATGGCGCGCGCTCTCCAGGGAGACATTAACGGGGGCGGCGAACTCCTAGAGCAAGCCCGCGCCGGCTTCGGTCGGATGGGCGACGATTGGGGCGCAGCGCTCACCACCTGCGTCCTTGGGTATCTGTCCACCTTCGCCGGACAACACGAACGAGCCGCGGCGTTGGTCAACGAGGGCCTGGACGGTTTTCGGGCGGTCAGGGACCGGTGGGGGCAGACGATCGCACTCGAGCTTCTGGGATGGTTGGCTCGTCGTCGGGGCGCGTACGAGGATGCCGTCACACTGCGCGAGGAGGCCCTCGGCGTCGCCAGAGACCTTGGCCTGCGGGATGAGGTCCCGTTCCTGCTCGTCGAGCTAGGGAACCTGCGGGCTCTCCTCGAGGACTTCGAGGCGGCGGCGATCCTCCACAACGAGGCCCTCGTCCTGGCCCGGGAGCTGGGGGCCAGGGACATCGTCGCTCACGCCCGAGACGGCCTGGGCCTGGCGGCTCGGCGCCAGGGCCTCTACGAGCGGGCCAGAGAGCATCACTTGGAGGCGCTGTCGGTCTACCGCAAAGCGGGCGATACGGCATGGACGGCCTACTCGCTGACGAGCCTGGGGTTCGTCGAGGAGCTCCGGGGCGACCTAGACGCCGCGGAGGCTGCCCATCGGGAGAGCCTGCAGCTGGCGCGAGAGCTTCCCGACCCACTCGCCCTTGCTCTCGTCCTCGATGGGCTGGCTTGCGTGGCTGCCGCTCGCAAGCAACCGGACAGGGCCGCCGTGCTTTTGGGGGCAGCGGAGGCAATCCGCCGGACCGCCGGTACTCCGCTCCCCCCGCAGGAGAGGGCCGACGTCGATCGAGCCAGCGACGCGGTCGTAAGTGCGCTCGGACGGGAGAGGTTCACCGAGGCGCGCGAACAGGGCCTCCGAATGAGTATCGAGAGCGCAGCTGATTACGCGCTGTCCGGCGGCGCAGTCGGGTAACCCCTGGCGACACCAAGCGGTCGATGACACTCATCTAATGGCTGCCGCGAGCCGAACGGGCGGGTGAACGGGCTCGGATGCCTGCCTCGACGGGCGTAGTCTCGGAGCCGCACCTGAGGCCGCGGCCCGTGTCGAGCACCGTTGGAGATGTTGAGCATGGCGGACATGGACTTCCCTGCGCCAACCGAGGGCTTCGTTCTGACCCACTTCCTCGTGGTCGCAGATCAGGATCGGTCGCGGCGGTGGTATGAGCAGGTACTCGGCGCCAAGACGGTCCTTGAGCCAGACCCGGTGATCATGAAGGTCGCCAACTCTTGGATCATCCTCAATGTCGGCGGCGGCCCGACGGAGGACAAGCCTGACGTAACGCTGGAGACCCCGCCCGACCCGCAGCGCACCAGCGCATTCCTCAACATCCGAGTCGCGGACATCGCATCGGTCTATCAGCAGTGGCGAGCAGCCGGAGCGGAGTTCCTAACCGAACCGCAGGATCGAGGCGCCGAGATCCGCTGTTACATGCGCGACCCGGATGGCCACCTTATCGAGGTCGGCCAATCCACCGGCGTCCGCGGCTAACCATACCG
>DASQUW010000078.1:0-4731 GCA_035641075.1 Actinomycetota bacterium
TGGCATCGGAACTGGCATTGCCATTCAGACCTGGCGGCAGGAACGTTTCCCGACCTCTTGCGGCCTGAGTGCGGCCTGACGACACCCTCTCGCAGGCTGTGATCGATGAAGAGCGGAGCTTCGCGTGGTTAGTCGAAGGGCGACCCGTACAGTTCACAACCCCCACGCATCAGCTCAAAAGTGGATGAAGTCCTAGGGGCAGGTGTCCAGATGTAGATAGGTTCGGCATTCCTGGTCCGTCAGGGTTCGGGTGACCCTGGAACGCCCGATCCGGACGAGCTCATCGATATCGAAGGTGAGGCCGGCCACGAGTCCATTCAACGTGCCGACGACCACGTGGCGATCGTCGGTGAACGCTAAGGCCTTCCCATAGTCCTCGCCCATGGAGATGGCCTGGAGCAGGCTTCCATCGCGTGCGTCCCACAGCCGAACGAAGCCATCGGGGCCGGTGGTCACGATGGATCGGCTGTTGGGGCTGAAGTCCAGGTGGAACACTCCACCATCGTGCGCGTCGACCTGCCAGAGGACGGTCCAGCTCTTGGTGTCGAATACCTTGAGCTGGCTCCCGCCGGCCGCCAGCAAGGACCCGTCGGGGCTGAAGCCGATGTGGCCTGCCGACGTGGCGGGAGGCTCAAAGAGAAACTCGGCAAGGACGGAGCGGTCGAGTCCGACGATGGTCACCCTCGGTTCGTCATCATGGATGCGCACCGCCACCTTCGACCCGTCGGGGTGGATCGCCGCGCTGGGGACGCCGCCAGAGCCGGGTTTCCCGAAGGGACCGAGGGTTGCGACGATCGAGCCCGTGTCGAGGTCCCACACCGAGGCGGCGAAGCTCTCCCCTCCAGCGGCGGCGCGTCGGCCGTCGGGCGTGACGGACATCCCCAAGACCCACTCGGCGTAGGGGTGATCAGGGGGAAGGACGGGACAGTCCCTCACTGGATCGACATAGTCACAGAGCCCCTCGAGCTCGGTCTGGGTCGTTCCGGTGGCCGTGTCGCGCACCACGATGGGCCCGACCGGGCGGGAGAGGTACGGGCCCTGACCCACGAGGTGTTGATAAACGATGGCGCGGCGGTCGGGGGCAAGCGCGAGCACCTGGCCGGCATGGTCGGGGAACCTACGGATGATCTCACCGGTAGCCGGATCGAAGACGAAGGCAGCGACCTCATCCGCGAGCGCCATCACGGCGGCGACCCCTCCAGCCGCATCGATGGCCCTCGTGCCGATCTGCCAGGGGCTCAGATCGAGGGCCATCGTCTCCCCGAGCGGCCCCATCGTGAGGTCCCACACCCGGGCGGTCCCGTCGCGCCCGAACGTGGCCAGCCTGTCTCCCTCGTCGTCCACCGAAAGCCCAAGGAGGCCATGCCTCACGCCAGCCAGGGTGATCAGGTTCGATCCGGTGGCCGTGTCCCAGACCCGAGCGGTCCCGTCGAGGCCAGCCGTGTAGGCCAGGCGCCCGTCGTCGCTGAACCCAACGTCGGAGGTGCCAGCCTTTTGACCGGTCAGGAAGCGTAAGGTCTCGCCGGTGGCCGGATCCACCAACTCCACCGCTCGCTGGGTCGGGTCCGGGGCCGACAGTGCCATGACCGATCCATCGGGGCTCAGAAACCCGTTGACCTCTTGCCGCTCCCAGAGCACCTTGCCGGACGCAAGGTCGATCATCCGTGTGGAGGCGGCGGACAGTCCAAAGGGTCCCTCTCCGTCGGAGATGTGCAGCCGACCATGACGGTTGTCCACACCGACGAACAAGAGGGGTCGGGGCCCCTCGTTTTCGATCTGCGGAGAAGAGGTGACCGGCACGCGGCTGGTGACTTGCCCGCTGTCCAAGTCGGCGAACTCCAAGCCTAGGTTTCCGTCCCGGCAAGGGGGCGGGTCGGCCACCGTGATCAGCTGGGCACCGTCGAGAGTGAAGGCATATCGAAAGGGCAATCCGACCCAGTCGCACTTCGATGACGGCGGGATCCGCTCGATGATCTCTCCATTCTTCGGGTCGATGAGGTAGATCCCGGTGGCCCGGCCGCCCTCGACCCGGTTCTCCTCCGTCCAGTAGCGGTTGAACACCACCGCCAGGACCGACCCATCGGGGCTGAACTGGGGATGCGAGAACCAGCCCGCCCCGACGTCGTCCCTGATCTCCCAGGCCAGGTCTCCGGTCTCTGAGTCCCACCCCTGGAGGGTCTCCATTCTGCCGGTGACCGCAACGAGAGAAGCATCGGGACTCATCACCCCATCGATTTGCTGGAACGGGAGCGATCGGTCCCACCCTCGGGATATCAGGGTCCGCATCGATCGCACGGCCTCGTGAAGGGCGGTCACGAGGCGAGGGGGGAGGTCCTCCCCAGGAGCCGCCTGCTTCGCCTCGATCGCGAGCAGGATCGTCAGTTCGGGGTCCTCGTCCAGAACGCTGATCGCCGAGGAGGCCAGCTCCCGGGATCGAGCGATGTCGGCCTGTCGTTCTGCCTTCGTCGCTGACTCGCTGGCTCGGCCTCGCTGCACCAGGGCGAGCCCTCCAGCGAGGAGCGCTAGCACGAGGAAGACGGCGACACCGGCCAGGAGAGCGCGCAGGCGGCGGTTCGTCCTGCGCTGCCGCTCGGCCTCCCGTTCGCTGGCCCGGCGACTCTCCGAGACGAATTCCCACTCGAGCTCGTTCAGCTCGTCTGAGTGCGTCGCCGCCCATTCCATGGTCACCGACAGCCGCGGCCCTCGGTAGAGCTCCGCGGGATTCCCATCGGCCTCCTGCCACTGCTTGGCCGCCTCCGTGAGATGCGAGCGCAACGCGCGCCCCTGGACGTCCTCCTCGAGCCAGTCGCGGAGTCGGGGCCACTCGCGGATCAGGGCCTCGTGCGCGATCTCGACCAGGCCATCGCTCCGGGTGAGGAGCCGGTCGCGCGTCAGTCGATCGAGCACCGCCGCTGCCGTGGTGCGGCGATCGGGGTCGAACTCAGTGACAGGGACCCGGCGCCTGACGGCCGCCTCGCCCTCACCGGATCCAACCAGGCGAAGAAGGATGGTCTTCGCCGTCTGCCGCTCTGCGTCGGTGAGGTGGTCATAGGAACGGTCGGCGAGACGCGCCACCGCGCCGCGCAGCCCACCCGTCTTCTCGTAGGCCTCCATGCGCAGCCATCCACCCTCGCGTTTCCTCCACAGCTCAACGAGCGTGGTGGACAAAAGCGGAAGTCCACCCGGCTCGTCGGTGACCTCTTCAACGAGCGCATGGGACAGCGCCGACTCAACCCGCAGGCCGACGCGACGGGCCGGGAGCTCTACCGCCCGGCGGAGCTCTTCGGCGCTCATCGTGCCGACCAAGACGTGGTTCGCGGCGAGGAGCCGCGCCAGCTCGGGATATTCGGCGCAGTGTCCGTAGAAGTCCGCCCGGATGGTGAGGACAACGATCACGCGTTCGTGGTCCTCCCTCACCGCCCGAACCAGGGCTTCCACGAATGAGTCCCGCTCGTCTGCGTCGACGGTCGTGGTGAACAGCTCCTCGAACTGGTCCACGAGGAGAATCAGGCGTCCGCCCGGCTCGACCTGCCCCATCGCAGCAACGAGGTCGCCGTTCGTAGTGAAGCCGGCCGATCCGAGAGCCGACCGCAGTTCCTGGGTCGGATGCTCACCGGGCCTCATGACGATGTGCAGCCATCGCTGGCTTCCTGGCAAGAGGCCCGCGGTCAGCGATGGCACGAGGCCGGCCAGGACCGCGGATGACTTCCCGCTCCCCGAGGGACCCACCACTCCGAGCAGTCCGACCCCCACCGTGCGAGCCGCGAGCTCTCCCACGAGGCGCTCGCGTCCGAAGAAGTAGGCGGCGTCGTCGACGTCGAATGCGGCCAGGCCCTTGTAGGGACAGACCTCGGAGATCGGGGCGGCGTCGTCCACGTCGTACAAACGGCCCAGCTTGAGCGCGATGACGTTGTTCGCGAACTCGAGCTCGCCGGCCTGGTTGCTGCGTCCTTCGGCCAGCCACTCCGCGGCGGCTGTCAGGCGGCGCTTCGCCTCGTCGCGGGCCCATTCGCTCACCACCTCGTGAACGCGACTGGGCACCCCGCCGGAGGCCCGCCACATCGACTCCACGGGTGCGTCTTCGACCTCCCGACCCGCGTACAGGCGAACGATGTCCGTGACATCAGTCAAATCGAGGGGCGGCAGCGATCGGTGCCCGTCGCCGCGCTCATCGGCGCGCTCCACGAACGACGCGAGTGCGGGAAGCCCCCGCGCGTTGCGGAACGCGCCAACGATCATCACGGGCCGCTCGGCGATCGAGGCCGCGGCAACATCGAGCGCATCGATGGCCGCGGCACCCAGCGCCTCGAGATCGTTCACAACGAGCAGGGTGGGATCGGTCGCCTCCGCGACCTCACGGACTGCGGCGATCGCGAGTGCCGTCCCCGCTCCTCCCGCCCCCGCGTACCGGACCCTTCCGGAGCGCTCGTGGACCCAGCCGGCGAGCTCGGCGATCAGCCGCGTCTTGCCGATCCCGGCCGGGCCGGAGACGAAGACCAGCCGCCCCTTGCCTCGCCGGGACTGTCGCCACGTTCCACGCAGCCAGTGCATCTCGTGGTCGCGGTTCACCATCGGTGTGATCGGATCGAGCTCGGGCGGGAGCGGTTCGAGGGCAGGTTCGGTCGCGGCTTCGGGCACCACCGCCGGGGCCGCAGAGACCGCGAGTCGCTGCCCGTCGAGCCACACGGCCTGCAGGAGTTCGACGGGCTGCTCGAATCCCTTGAGCTCGGC
>DASQUW010000079.1:0-4177 GCA_035641075.1 Actinomycetota bacterium
GACCCACGCCGGGCGCCGGCTTCCTTCTGGCGATCTGTACGCTTCCCCATACCTCGATCCCTCGGGTACCCGAGCCCGGATCCCCCCTGGACTCCCCCGGTTCTTACCCAGGGCATCCGAGTTTAGCGCTTCCGGCGCGAGATGGGGAGCCGGCGAGGGGCCAAACGACCGCGCTGGCCGGTCTCGTCTGGAGACATCCGCCACCCGCATATCCGCAGGCCACGAGAGTCGATTTCCACTGGCAGGCGGATCGCCGGTCCTAAACCGAACGAAAACCATGCCGCACAGCGCGGCCGGAGCGTGTGGGCCCCGGGTGGCCGAGGGTCGTAGAAAAGATACGCTCATACATCTTTCCACCTGTAGGAACGGTCACCTATGATGCCGACATCGCTGACCGGCCGATATCTCTGCAGTTCCCCCAGATCGCAGGGGGAGGTGACCTGAGTTCCGCTGTCGGTCAGATCTTGCGCCGGGCCCGGCATCGGCGGGGGCTAACCCTCCGAGCCATCGCCGAACGCTCGAGCGGCAGGTTCAAACCCTCTTCCGTCGGCGATTACGAACGAGGGGAACGTAGGATCTCCGTGGAGCGCTTCTGTGAGCTCGCCGCCCTCTACGGGTTACCCCCAGACAGGTTATTGGGGGAGGCCTTGGGCTTGATCGATCCGCCCGGACGAGAGAGCGTCGTCGTCGACCTGGCGCGGCTTCCTCTTCTCGAAGAGCCTCACCGGCGCCTCGTGGCCGAGTTCCTTCACACGGTCAGAGATCGAAGAGGAGACTTCGTGACCCGTGTGATCACTCTCCGTTCAGGAGACATCGAGGAGATGGCCCTCGCGGCTGCTATCCCGCCGCGGGCCATGCGGGCTCGCCTACAGCTGACGGCCAAGAAGCACGCTTGAGTCGGACTCAACCAGGTTCACGACATCGACATCTACCAACGGAACCTCAAGCGCGAACACGGTTCGCTGTCCATCGGAGGACTCGACCCATAGACGGCCTCGGTGTGCCTCCACGATCCGGCGCACGATGAACAGGCCCAGCCCCCGGCCGCCGGGAACCGTTCGGCCGGCACGACCACGGATGAAGGGATCGAAGATGATCTCCCGCTCAGACATCGGAATCGCGGGTCCCTCGTTCGACACCCTCACCTGTGCCTGCCCCCGGACTGCCTTCACCGAAACTCGAACCTCAGTGTCCAAGGGTGAATAGGTCAATGCGTTTCGGATCAGGTTCGATATCGCCACGCGGATTAGAACTCTGTCCACAGAAGCGACTGCTGGTCTGGCGCCGGAGATCCTGACTCTGCCCGTTGCCGCGTCGTGATCGAGAGCAGAAGCCGCTTCCTCCACTAGATCGACCAGATCGCTGGATCTCTGTTGGAGCTGATCGGGCCCGATCGCCGAGTCCAGAACCGGGTCCACGATCTCCAGGAGCCGCACCACCTCCGAATGAAGCCTCTTCATGGTGCTCCGGGCATCCGGTTCTTGAGAGTCCAGCTCTCGTTCGAGGAGCGTCTTCACGCCCGACAGGGGCCCCCGGAACTCGTGAGCTGTCCACGCCAGAGCCAGATCCAATTGCTTGGTGCGCTGATCGGCCTGAGCGACCGTCGCCAGCTGATCCAGAACACCCCTCAACAGATCGTGTACGTCGGATAGACGGTCGTTGGGTTGAGCGCTCGTCAGAACGAGGGCCTCGCCCGCGTCGATCGGGATGGACTGTTCCATCCCACCGAGAGCTCTGAATTCCGCAAGGATCCCTTTCCTTTCGCTCAGCGAAAGGAGGTCCCAGCGAGGGATCGACGCCATACGGTGCCGAACTTCCTGGGCGGTCTCGGGGCCGAATCCCTCGACCGCAACCAGGCTCATCAACATGGTGTCCTTGCTCGAGTGCCACCCCGCGGAAGGGGCGCTCTGGTGTTCGGAGCAGAAGGCTACTACCACCCTTACGGCCGCCTCAGGCGACCGGGCTGCGATGAGCTTCCGGGCGAGGCGGATCGAGCTCGGCGCCGTACCCGCGCGACCGGGTTCGGCTGCCGAACGAAGGTTCCGGAACACGATGGCCGCCTGACTCGCCACGGCTTCCAGGGAGGCCATGGCCTCCGTCAGGACCTCCCGTGGCGCCATGACTTCCAGGACACCGACGGTTTCCCCACGACTGATCAAGGGGATGCTCGCGATCGACGAGTCCGACGACGGGCCCGCTTCCATCACCGGGCCCTTGGTCCGAATGGCCTCCAGCGAACCGGAAAATCGATCGAGCTCGTCGTAGGCGAGCCTGCGATCCGAGAAGATCACTCGGAGCTCGCCGCTGTCGTCCAGCAATCGAATCCGTAGGGTGGCGTCTTGTCCCGCCGCTTCACGGACCCACCGTGCCGTCGCCACCTGGGCTTCTTCGGTGTCTGAGGCTGACGCAAAAGCCCGGCAGATACCCTCGAGAACCCTCAGATAGGAATCCGCCGGCCCAGGCGGCTCCCGCCCAACCTCGAGCGAGCGTCTGGAACCGCCTCTAGCCCCCGAGCCCGTCGCTACATCCGACACCCCGCGCACCCAAGCCCCCTCTTTCATCGGCGACAGATGGGCCCGGGGGCCCCCGACGCCGGGGAAGGCCTCGTTGGAAAGGACCGCACCGGTGTTACGTGGTGCGGCGCCACGATATGACCAGAAGACACGGTAGTCAAGGGACAATTCGGACGAAACCTCCCTTCTCTCGGACTTTCGCCCGTCGGGCAGATTACCGCCTTACCCAAGCCAAGCTCAGGTAACCGTCGGACAGCGACCGAGGATGCGGGGCGGATCGATCGGGCTGCTGCGCTAGGGGGTCACAGGGAAAATCTCGCGCCGGCCCGCGGCTGGGCATTGACGGCCATCATCACGCCTCCTGATCGGCCCGGACCCGGGCCTCCCGCCTTTCGGCCTCCAATACCACCAGCTCCTTGAACAGCCGCTCGTGCGCATCTGTCTCGGTGACCGGGTTCAGCCGCTGGAGGTCGCGCTTGAGGGCCTCGATCTGGCGCTTCAGGGAGTTCTCGACCAGGCGCCACAGCACCGTACGGGCGTACCGGTCCGTCGGCTCGCCCTTCACGGGCTCCACGGTCAGCTCGGCAACGAGCTGCGCCAGAGCCGGGTCGGAGACCTGGCCGACGGCGACCGCGGCATCGGGGGTCTTCCGGAGCAGCTCGAAGGCCTTCCGGTAGCGCTGAGTCTCGAAGTGATCCTCCCGGAGCTCCTGGGCCAGGCCGCCGGAGGCCTCTCGATGCTGGGCCAGGAGCTTCAGGGCCTCCTTCTCGACCTCCCGGACGGGCGAGCGGGCCTCCCGGGCCGCGGCCTGGGGGGGCCGATCCTGACCGCCGTCGCCCGGACCGGACCTCCGGCCGAGCTCGAGCTGGACGTCGGTGGCGCTCACCCCGGTCAGGTCCGCCAGCAGACCCGCGTACTGGCCCCGGCGGACCGGATCCTGGAGGCCCTCGACGATCGGGAGCGCCGCCTGCACGGACCGAGCCCGACCCTCCGGCGAGGTCAGATCCCTTCCCCTGAGGGTCCGGCGGATCATGAACTCGACCAGCGGCACGGCCCGCTCCACCTCCGCCCGGAACGCCTCCGCTCCCTTGTCCTTGACGAAGTCGGCGGGATCGAGGCCCTCGGGCAGGACCAGCACCAGGGCCTCCAGCGGATAGCGCTCGTGGAACGCGAACGCCTTCTGAGCCGCTCCGGCCCCGGCCTCGTCCGAGTCGGACGCCAGTACCACGCGCTGCGCGAACCGCCGGAGGAGCTCGAAGTGCCCCTCGCCGAGGGCGGTCCCGCACGTGGCCACGGCGGCGGGGACTCCCGCGCCGTGGAGCGCGATCACGTCCGTGTAGCCCTCCACGACGTATGCCGTGGCGGTCCGGCTGACCTCGGTCTTGGCCCGGTGGAGGTTGTAGAGGAGCTGGCCCTTCCGGTACACCTCGGTCTCCCTGGTGTTCAGGTACTTGGGGCCCTCTCCCTCCAGGAGCCTGGCCCCGAACCCCACCTCGCGTCCCGAGAGGTCGTGGACGGGGAAGATTACCCGGCCCCGGAGGGCCCGGCGGATCATGAACTCGACCAGCGGGACGGCGCGGGCGGCCTCCTCGGCGAACGCCTCCGGGCCGTGCTCCTTGACGAAGTCGGCGGGATCGAGGCCCTCGGGAAGAACCAGCACCAGG
>DASQUW010000080.1:0-2991 GCA_035641075.1 Actinomycetota bacterium
TGGCCATCATCGCGGGAGCCACCGCGCTCGGCATCGCCATCAACGCCAAGATGGACGCGAGTGCGACCAAGCTAGACAGCATCCCCAACCCGGCCTAGGTCGGCGGCGTGAGCGGCCGATCGCCGGCCGCTCGCTCCTCCCCGATCGCGTGATCCCGGGAGGAGCGAAGGGCCGGCGAGTGCATGGCTGAACGACGACTAACGAGAGGCGAAATGACGACCAAGTCGAGGCTCGGGGACGAGAGAGGAGCGGCAGCGGTGGAGTTCGCGATCATCTTGAGCGTCCTGGTCGTGATCCTCATGGCGATCCTGGAGTTCGGACGGGAGTACAGCCGGTACCAGGTCTTCCAAGGAGCGGCGCGGGAGGGCGGCCGGCTGGCGTCGGTCCGGGCCACCACCGATCAGGTGATCGACCGCGTCTACTTCGCGGCTGAGCCGTACGAACCCTCGAGCACGCCTGCCGTCTCCCCTTTCCAATGTACGGTCGACACGAGAGGCCAGCCGGTGACGGTGAGCTGGGACCAGGAGTTCGAGCTCGACATCGCGTTCTGGGGCGACCTCACGTTCAGCCGACCGATCTCGGCGGTGTTCCGGTGCGAGTGAACATTCCCCGCCTTCGGGAGGAGCATGGGGCGGTCGCCACCATCGTCGCCATCATGCTGGTCGTCTTGTTGGGGATGGCCGCGCTCGTCATCGACGAGGGATGGCTCCTGGGGAGCCGTCGCCGCATCGTCCAGGGGACGGACGCGTCCGCGCTTGCCGCCGCCATGTCGTGCGGGCTGCAGGAGGGTCAGGGGAGCGCCGACGGCGTGGCCGTCTCGTATGCGCAGGCGAACGATGCCAACGCAGTGATCGCCGACGGCTACCCCTTCTACGACCCGAGCTGCGACGCCCCCGGAGGAAGAGTGACGGTCGAGGTCACGTCCGAGGAGGAGCAGTTCTTCGCGCCTGCGGCCGGCAGGCCGGCCACGGCTCAAGTTCGGTGGCGGGCTACGGCCGTGTGGGGCGCCGCCACCGGATTCAGCGGTGTCGTGCCTTTCATGCTCAACGCGGGGCGACTTAGCGACTGTGATATCCCACCGGTGGAAGAACCGACGGGCGAGAAGACCTGCGAGTTCTACTTGAACAATAAGGATGTTGGAAACGCTCAATGGAGCACGGTCGACTTTGAGAACTGGGGAATCCAACCCGGTGGGTCAGCTGACTGTTCGGCAACTCCTCCGGAGATGTATGAATGGATCAGCGGCGCAACTCCGCTTCTGACCCTGAAGTGGCCAGAACCTACCTACGTGTGCCGCGATACGGGAGCGACTCCTCAGGTCTTCACCGACGGCGACAAGGGGCTGGCGAGTCTGAAGGGAGAAGTCGCTCTATTCCCTGTGAACGACGCCTACGGGGACAGCGGACCCGGGCATGGCCAGGTTGACCACACCTGGGCACTCTGTCCGCCGTCGTGCAGTCCTCGCTATTTCGACATCGTGGGATTCGCGAAGCTCGAGATAGTGGAGGTCTGGAGAGGCAAGGATATCGCCCCGACGTGCGCTGGTTTCGACATGGATACCAACTCCTATTGCATCCGGGCCAAGTGGATCGGCTACACGACACAGCCCGACGCTGAGCCCTGCGTCGAGTGCGAGAACTTTGGCGTGATCGCGGTTCGGCTGGACGCGTGATGGATCGACACGTGATGGAAACGGGAAGGAGCGAACGATGAAGACGCGAGGGATCGTCCTCGTGGTCGCCCTGCTGCTCGCCGGGCTGGCCGCCGGGGCTGTGTTCATGTACGTGCGGGGGATCCAGGAGGAGACCCGCGCCGCCGAGGAACGGGTCTCTGTCATCGTGGCGAAAGAGGACATCCCTCCGGGGACGGAGCTGGACCCACTCCTGTCGGGGGGTGTGTTCGCCCGGTTGGAGATCCCGCGGACGACGCTCATCCGGGGCGTGGTCACGACACTGGACCAGCTCCAGGGCAGCGAGACCAGCTCGCCCATCCTCGCCGGAGAGCAGATCTCCACGGCCCGGCTCCGTGGTCAGGCGGAGTTCGGTGGCGGGGTCCTTGGAATCCCGGAGGGCCACAAGGCCGTCACGCTCCCGCTCGAGGCTCCCCGAGCGTTGGGGGGAGTCCTTCGGACGGGCGACCATGTCTCGATCTACGCCACGTTCCTGGAGGCTGGGAAGGCCAACGCCAAGATAAGGGTGGACGAGGCCGGCACCGTGACCACGGCCACCGGGAAGGTGACCGCCGTGCCCGGACTCACCATCACGGTCGTCTCGGACGTCCAGGTGCTCCGGGCGGCCGTACCCGGGAGCGGCGAACTCGGAACATCATCGGAAGATCGGAAGACCCTCATGGTGACGATGGCGCTCACGCCGCGGGACGCCCAGCGGGTGATCTTCGCCATGGAGCGAGGCGAGGTCTGGCTCGGTCTGCTGCCGCCGAACGAGGCCGGCGCGGCCGAGGCCCCGGTCTCCTTCCTGGAGGTCGCCGAATGAGCACCAGGATCGTCGCCGTCGGCGCCCCACCGACGTTCCGTCAGCAGGTGGCCCGATCCACGGAGTCGCCTCTCGAGGCCATCGAGTGGGTTCCCACGATCACTGCGGCCGAGGAGTTGCTCTCCCCCGGGGCACCGCTCCCCACGGTCCTGGTCCTCTCTCCCGCGGTGAAGGACCAGGATGCGCTGGGGCTGGCGGACTACGTCGGCCGCA
Source organism: Actinomycetota bacterium (assembly GCA_035641075.1). Taxonomy (GTDB): domain Bacteria; phylum Actinomycetota; class UBA4738; order UBA4738; family CALAEC01; genus DASQUW01. The sequence continues at coordinate 2,706 of DASQUW010000080.1, forward strand.
CGGCCCCGACCACCGCTATCGTCGTGGTCCGGGACCGGCCTCCCGACGGGCTGCTTCCCCTGGCCATGCGGGCTGGGGTCCGAGATGTGGTTGACCTCACCCAGGGGAGCCAGGAGCTCAAGGATGCGTTGGGGCGGGCCGTGGCCTGGTCCGAGAACGTCCGCGGGGCGGGCAGCGATACAGAAGCTGCCAGCCCTGAGCTGCGGGGGCGGGTCCACGCGCTGTTCTCGTCAAAGGGAGGGACCGGCAAGAGCTTCCTGGCTGCGAACCTTGCCGTCGCCCTCTC
>DASQUW010000081.1:0-5364 GCA_035641075.1 Actinomycetota bacterium
CGCCGAGGTTGTACGCGAGCCATCTGCCGTCGGGCGACCAGGCGGCGTCGACGAGGAGCCTGTCCCGGATCTTCTCCCTGTCCACAAGGATTCGCGTGGCGCCCGTGCCCGGGTCCACGGCGACCAGATCGCCGCGACGAACATCGATGATCTCGCCGCCTCGGCGGAGCTCGGGAAGGGCAGGGCTTGGACGAACGGCGGGCTGTCTTTCAGACGTGCCAAGCCACCGCACGCCGAAGATCCCTCCGGCAACCAGTGCGAGGACGATTGCCGCCGAAGAAGCGAGTGTCAGGGCGGCGCGGCGACGGGCGCGGCGCAGCAGTTGAGGGGGCATCGTGACTCCTATCGGCGCGTCATCCGCCAGATCGAACAGTCGCTGTCGAATCTCGGGCTCGTTCATCGGTCCGCTCCCACGATGGTTCGGAGCGTCGTCATACCGCGGGACACCAGTGACTTCACGGCCGCCCGGCGGCACCGCATCACCTCGGCGGTTTGGGCCTCGGACAGATCTTCGAAGTAGCGGAGGACGACCGCCGTCCTCTGGCGGAGAGGAAGCTCCATCAGGGCCCGTCTCGTGCTCTCTCGATCCGAGAGGTCTGGAGGCCCGACCGGTGGCGGTTCGGTTTGCCGTTCCATGAACCTGCGCTCGAGCGCCTTACGCCTGAAATGGGACCGGGCGAGGTTCACGATCGTCTGTCGGAGATAGGCATGGAAACCTCCTCGGTCACGCAGGTGCAGGAGTCGTCCGGCCAGTCTCACGAAGGCGTCCTGCACCAGGTCCTCGGCGAGCGAAGCGTCGCCCGTCAGGAGGTAGCCGAGTCTGAGGGCATCGTCGGCGTGTTGGGCGTAGAGCTCCGCAAGCACTCCTCCCTCGATCCGGACGGCCCCCACGTCTGCCTGCATCCTCCTCCTCCACACTCCCCAACGCACGAGACCGCGGTTCGGTTTCGCTGTCGGAGGATATTTCTACGCGGTCAGAGCGAGTTTGCCTCGCCCGATGAGCGGTGTATGTAAAGTTCCGGCCGAACCTCCGACTTGAAACTCCCACGTACGCGTCCCGGAGGACCGGGACCAAACAGGCCGGGGCGGAGTGCCGCGAGATTGAGCGTCGGGGTACTGGTACCCCAACTGGTACCCCTGGAGGTTAGAAATTGACGAGAACTGAGGAGTCGGAGTAGGAAGGATCAGGCCTGGTCAGTGGGCTTGTCCGGCCCGTTCTTCCTGGTAGATGGCTTCCTTCGCAGCGGACTCATAATCCGTAGGCCGGAGGTTCGAGTCCAGCCCGCCCCACTCCGGAACTTGGCTGGTCAGGGGCTATTTTTCGTCTTCTAAAACCGGGAACTCCGCCAAATCGGCGCTGCTCCGAGGCCGCACAGAGGCCGCAATCTGTCCGGAACCTCCCTCGTCGGAACCGCGTCCGCCCGGCCGCGGTTCTAGCGCCATCGCGTCGGCCGATGCGATGATTTCGCCATGGTGGACCAGGCAGTGAGCGAACCTTCCTCAGACGGGTGGGAGGCGCTACTCGTCGGTCGGTGGGATCAGGCGAAGGCCGGTTTCGAGGCGGAGCTGAGGGCCGGCGAGACCCCAGCCGCCCTGGACGGTCTGGCTCGATCCCTGTGGTGGCTTGCGGATGTTCCCGGAGCCATCGATGCGTGGGAACGAGCCTACGTAACGTACCGCCGAGAGGGTGACGACAGCGCTGCTGCCCGCGTTGCTCTGTTCCTACACAAGGAGCACGGGCAGACACTGGGGAACTTCACCGTGGCCAATGGGTGGCTGGCCAGAGCGCGCGATCTGCTGAGTGGCCTACCGCTTTCAGCCGCCCGCGGCTGGCTCAAGCTGGCGGAGTCGGAGACCGAGATGAGCCCGGCGGAGTCCTACGACCTAGCGCAGGAGGCCTTGGAGGCCGGGCGGCGGTTCCGGGATCCCGACCTCGAGCTCGCGGCGCTCGGTCGGGTGGGCCTGGCTGAGATATGGCTCGGCCGGGTCGAGGAGGGAATGACCCATTTCGATGAGGGGATGGCCGCCGCCACCGCCGGAGAGCATCGAGACCTTCGGACCTTGGGCGACCTGTTCTGCACTCTGATGGTGGCCGCTGAGGTCACCCTCGAAGCCGATCGATTCGAGCAGTGGAACCGCGCGCTCTTCAGCTACATGAAGCGCTGCAACCATCCCGACGTGCTCACCTTCTGCGGCACCTGTTGCGCCGAAGTGCTCAGCGCGGCAGGGCAGTGGGATGAGGGCGAGAAGTGGCTGACAGACACCCTCAGCGCACTGGAGGCGAGCGGTCAGCACGCTAGATGCGTTCACCCCGCAACCCGTCTCGCGTCGCTCAGGGTGATGCAGGGGAGACTGGAAGAGGCTGAGGTGTTGCTCCGAGGCTACGAGGACCTGCCCGAGGCCACTCAGCCGCAGGTCGCTTTGTACATGGCTAAGGGTCACACGGCCCTGGCCGCAGCCCGGCTGCATCGCCGACTGAACCAGTTGGGTAGGAACAATCTGGTTGCTACGCCTCTTCTGGCACAGCTGGTTGAGGTGCAGCTGGCTCAGGGTGACCACGCGGGCGCCGAGGCGACCGCGGAGACACTCGCCCAGATCGCCAAGCGCTCGGGACTGGATCGGGCGGAGGCGGAGGCCGAGCTGGCCATCGGCTCGGTCATGGGCGCCTCGGCAAACACGGATAACGCCACAGAGCATCTGGAGAAGGCCCTCGCGTTGTTCGAACGCTGCCGCCTGCCGCAGAAGACGGCCCGGGCGCACCTGGCGCTGGCGCGCGTTGCGGCGGCGGGAGACCGGGAACGTGCCGTGGAGGAGGCTCGCCAAGCCCTCGATGCTTTCGAGCGGCTCGGAGCTACCCGAGACGCCGACATGGCAGCGAGCTTCCTGCGGGAGCTCGGTGTCGGGGGGAGGACCGGGCCCAAGCTCCTCGGAGAGCTCAGCAAGCGAGAGGTGGAGGTCTTGCGCCTTCTGGGCTACGGCCTGACCAACGCCGAGATCGCCGCCCGCCTGTACATCAGCACCAAGACCGTCGCCAGCCACGCCGGGAACGTCTTCGCGAAGCTCAACGTGCGTAACAGGGCCGAGGCCGCCACCTTCGCCCAGCGGTTCCTCCTGGAGGAGTCGCCCTCCTAGGTCAGCCAGAAATCGGTAATTCTTCCGATCCTTCCGCAGCCCGATCCTGCCAACCTCCGCTTGGACGAGGTGAGAGGAGGGAGGAACATGGCCGACACACGGATGGACGCGGCTGAACCCCGGATCAGGTGGAGAAACCCGGTGCTACGGTTCGACGGAGTCTCTCCAGCACGGCCCGAGGCCGTCTACGACCTGCTGGCCGATCTCCGCAGCCACATGGAGTGGGCCGGACGGCGTCAGCGCGACACCACCCGGCTGCTAACCCTCGAGGCTCCACCGGGCCCGGCGAAAGTGGGGACGGAGTTCTTCTCAACCGGTTCCGATGGCAAGGTCGCCCGATGGTCGGACCGCTCGGTGGTGACAGAGGCCACCCGCCCGGAGGTGTTCGAGTTCGTTACGGAGGGCCGCAGGGAGGGGAAGCCCGGAAGCCGACCGTGGCTCGCCACGGCCGTGCACCGGTACGAGATCGCCCGTGAGGGAGGAGGGTGCCGGGTGACCTACACGGAGGACCTCACCCGCTTGGCCGGCGCGCCAGGGATCTTCTATGCCCCGGGTATCAGCAGGCTGATCTGGAAGATCAGCGCCAAGTACATGCGCCGTGGTTTCGACAACCTCCTGGCTTTGGCCGAGGAGGAGGAGCGCGCGGTCGCGCGCTGAGAGGAGGGAAGGGATGAGCAAGGCATCAAAGTCGAGTGCCTCTGAGCATGTGGAGATGGAGGGCTTTACGGGGCACTACGCGGAGCTCGGTGGGTACACGGTCGGTTGGGAGAACTACGGCCAGGACGCGGACCTCACGCCGTTGTTCGTGGGTCTACCCGACGACCGCTGCCAGTGCGAGCACTGGGGGTACGTCTTCGACGGCAAGGTGGTCTTCCACACGGCCGAGGGCGACGAGGAGTTCGTTGGCGGGGATGCGTACTTCGTGGGTCCCGGCCACACCCCGTCGATCTTCGCAGGGACCTCGCTGGTCGAGTTCAGCCCTACGGATCGGCTCAACGAGACGATGGAGGTCGTCACCAGGAACATGGAGGCTGCAGAGAGCGCTTGATCGACCTCATCGAGTAGTCGCAACATGGAGGAAGGGCCGTCCTGACCGAGGTCGGTCCTTCGTCTTCCCCGCCCAGCGCGATCTTGAGCGAGGCCGCAAAAAAGCCGCACGCCGCGTACAAACCGGTGCCAATGGGTAGGAACGCAGAGGCTCATGGGATGCTCCTGACCAGCACGTTCAGGAGTTCCTGCAGGTCAGCGCCTTCCCCGTTAGCGGACTCATAATCCGTCGGTCGCTGGTTCGAGTCCAGCCCGCCCCACTCCGAAACGCCCTGGTCTGCTCAGGGGCGCTTTTCCGTCTCCCTAAAGGAAGCTCGACGACCTCGGGGGCCTCCCCAGGCCGCAGAGAGGCCGCGATCTGCTCCAGCTCTCGGCGGATGTACTAGCGGGGCATGCCTATCGGGTGGTCATCGTCCCAGGCCGTCCGAGCTCCCGTGTTGAAAACGATCAGCGAGGACACCCGGTCTGGATGCGTCGCGGCGAGAAGGAGCGCAATAGTACCCCCGGCCCCCGTTTCCTAGCATCGCGGCCCGTTCCGAGACAGCAGCGTCCAGTGCGGCGAGGACATCGTCCATCCACTCCTCCGCCGTCGGCGAGCGGCCAGCCGGCATCGGATCGGATGCACCCATCCCGCGCGGGTTGAAGAGGATGAGTCGGCTGAAGCGCGAGAGTCCTTCCAGGAACCCCGCGAGCCTCGGCTCCTCCCACTGCTCATCGATGTGGTTCAGCCGCGACGAACAGAATGTCGATGGGCCCGTCGCCGACGATCTGATAGGCGATGTGTGCTTGGCCGCTCTGCGTGTAGTGGGTCCCAGGCGCCTGCATCGGGCCCAGTGTTTCCCGTTGCGACCGGCCCTGCAATCTGAGAATGCCCCGGGATTGAGATCAGTGCAGCGACCGCCACGCGAGAACAAGGAGAACTGCCCGGGCGGCTCCGAGCACCCATGAGATCGGCAAGGCGAAGCCGATCCAGAACACCGCCTCGACCGGGAGTAGGACCATCGCGAGGAGGCCCCCGACTCTCGACCCCTTCCACACGAGCCACGCCGCCCCGGCCAGGCCAGCGCAACGATGAGGAACGCGATCAAGAGCCACACGAAGGTGCGCTGGCTGACTCGAGAGGACCAGGGGCCGCCGTACATCTCGAAGAGCCCGAAGAACGTTGGCAGGGTTCCGCGCCGGGAG
>DASQUW010000082.1:0-20208 GCA_035641075.1 Actinomycetota bacterium
CGGGCTGATCCAGGCGTCCATGACCCCCGAGCAGCGCATGCCGGCATACGGGGCCGACATCACCTACGGAACCAACAACGAGTTCGGCTTCGATTACCTACGGGACAACATGGCCATGCGCAAGGAGGAGATGGTCCAGCGCGGTCACCACTTCGCCATCGTGGACGAGGTCGACTCCATCCTCATCGACGAGGCTCGCACGCCGCTCATCATCAGCGGCCCCGCGGCCGAGTCGGGGAAGTGGTACCAGGTGTTCGCTCGCCTGGCGCCCCGCCTGCGCCGGGAGGCCGACTACGAGGTGGACGAGAGCAAGCGCACGGTGGCCGTCACCGAGGAGGGCGTCCGGAAGGTCGAGGAGTACCTCGGGGTCGACAACCTCTACGAGCACGTCAACACGGGCCTCGTCCACCACCTTCAAAACGCTCTTCGAGCCAAAGAGCTGTACAAGCGGGACGTCGAGTACATCGTGAAGGACGGCGAGGTGCTCATCGTGGACGAGTTCACCGGCCGCGTCCTTCACGGACGCCGGTACTCCGAGGGCCTTCACCAATCCATCGAGGCCAAGGAGGGCGTGCGGATCAAGGAGGAGAACCAGACCCTGGCCACGATCACCATCCAGAACTACTTCCGCATGTACGAGAAGCTCGCGGGGATGACCGGCACCGCCAGGACCCAGGCCAAGGAGTTCGAGGAGGTCTACAAGCTCGGCGTGGTGGAGATCCCAACGAACCAGGAGATGGTCCGGGCGGACGAGCAGGACCTGGTGTACAAGGCCGAGGACGCCAAATGGAACGCGGTGGTCGACGATCTGGTGGAGCGCCACGAGAAGGGGCAGCCGGTCCTTGTGGGCACGGTCTCGGTGGAGAAGTCCGAGAAGCTCTCGGGACTCCTGAACCGCCGGGGTGTCCCGCACCACGTCCTCAACGCGAAGCAGCACGAGAAGGAAGCGATGATCATCGCCCAGGCCGGTCGGAAGGGATCGGTCACGGTCGCGACGAACATGGCCGGGCGCGGCGTGGACATCATGCTCGGGGGGAATCCGGAATACCTCGCGCGCCAGGAGATGGCCGCGAATGGCTGGGACAACGACAGGTACCTGCTCTTCGAGATGGACGAGGAAGAGCGGGCCGGCTATGAGGGGGAGTACGCCCCGGTCCTCGAGCGTTTCAAGAAAGAGACCGACGAGGCCCACGACGAGGTCGTGGATCTCGGCGGCCTGTACGTGCTGGGGACCGAGCGACACGAGTCTCGCCGGATCGACAATCAGTTGAGAGGGCGGTCCGGCCGTCAGGGCGACCCCGGGGAGTCCCGGTTCTACCTGTCCCTGCAGGACGACCTGATGCGGCTATTCGCCTCCGATCGCATCGCCGCGATCATGAACCGTCTGAAGTGGCCGGACGACGAGCCGATCACGGCGCGGATGGTGACCCGGGCCATCGAGAGCGCCCAGAGGCAGGTCGAGGCGGTCAACTTCGAGCGCCGGAAGAACGTCCTCAAGTACGACGAGGTCATGAACACCCAGCGGAAGATCATCTATGGGGACCGCACCAAGATCCTGGAAGGCGAGGACCTCCGGGATCAGGCCCTGGAGATGGTCCAGGCATACATCGGAAACCTCGTCGGGGGCTACGTGAATCCCGACATCTTCCCGGAGGAGTGGGACCTGGAAGGGCTGTCGACGGCCATCCACACCACGTACCCGAGCTCCCTGACCAAAGCCGACCTGGAGGGGATCGGGGACGCCAACCTGGTCACGGAGCAGGTGGTCGGTGAGGCCATCACCGCGTACGAGAAACGCGAGCAGGAACTGGGCGACGTCATGCGGGAGCTGGAGCGGATGGTGTTCCTCTCGGTCATCGACAACAAGTGGCGGGAGCATCTGTACGAGATGGACTACCTCCAGGAAGGCATCCACCTGCGCGCCTACGGGCAGCGCGATCCCCTGATCGAGTACCAGCGCGAGGGCCACCTCATGTTCGAGCAGATGAAGGGGTCCATCGAGGAGGAGTTCGTCCGGTACATCTACCGGGTGGAGCTGGTTCGACAGGACGAGCCCTCCCGGCCCCGCCCTCAGCGCCTGGTGGCCTCGCACGGAGATGGAGACGCACAGGCCTCCGGCACTCAGGCGGTCTCGGGAAAGGTGCCCCGCAACGCTCCCTGCCCCTGCGGCTCGGGACGCAAGTACAAGAAATGCCACGGCGCCACCGACAGACCCCCCTCGGCGCCCGCTCCGATCGCCCCGTAAGATTCGTCTGCCATGAGTGAGTTCACCGAGCGGATCGAGGACCTCGCTGCCAGGCTTGCCAGCGCGAAGGAGTACCTTTGACGTCGACGGGAAGCGGCGAAAGGCGGAAGCGCTCGAGGGACGACTGTCCGAACCGGGGATCTGGGACGATCCCGCACGCGGCCAGGAACTGACCACCACACAGTCTCGCCTCCGTCAAGAGATCGCCCGTTATGACGGCCTGGCGGAGCGGCTCGAGGAACTCGAGGTGCTCGACGAGCTCCTGGATGAAGACGGTCAGTCGGAGGTTCGGAGCGAGCTCACGCAGGGGCTCGATCATCTCCAGGCCGACCTGGGAAAGCTCGAGCTGGCGTCGCTCCTGTCAGGCGAATTCGACGGGAACGATGCCATCGCCAGCCTCCACGCGGGAGCTGGCGGGACGGAGTCCCAGGACTGGGCGGAGATGCTGCTGCGAATGTACCTGCGGTGGGGGGAGCGGCAGGGCTTCGACATAGAGCTCGACGAGGTGAACCCCGGGGAGGAAGCGGGCATCAAGAGCGCCACGTTCATCGTCCGCGGTCCGAATGCCTACGGCATCCTCTCGGCCGAGCGCGGGGTCCACCGGCTGGTGCGGATCTCCCCGTTCGATGCATCGAGCCGCCGGCACACCTCGTTCGCCAGCCTCGACGTCGTCCCCCTGCTCGCCGACGATGCGGAGATCGAGATCGATCCGAAGGACCTGCGGATCGACACGTATCGTTCCAGCGGGGCGGGCGGGCAGCACGTGAACGTGACCGATTCCGCCGTGCGGATCACCCACATCCCGACGGGGATGACGGCGGCGTGTCAGAACGAGCGCTCCCAGCTCCAGAACCGGGCCGTGGCCATGCGCATCCTCAAGGCCAGACTGGCCGACCTCGCGCGGCGACAGCGCGAGGAGAAGATCGAGAACCTCCGCGGGGAGCGGCGGGACATCGAGTTCGGCTCGCAGATCCGCTCGTACGTTCTGCAGCCGTACCGGATGGTCAAGGACCACCGGACCGGGGTAGAGGTCGGGGACGTGGACCGCGTGCTGGACGGTGACCTGGACCGGTTCATCGAGGCGCACCTTCGCCACCGAGCCGGCGACGTGGGCGCCCGGTCGGACGGGTAAGCCGATGGCTGCACTCCGAACGCGCCCGAGAACCCATGAAGGGACCGGGGTGTCGGCGAGGCGCCCGGCCTCCTTCGCGTCCCGGGAAGTGCTGTCGATCCTGCTGGTCGCTGCGGGGGTGGCCCTTGCGTGGGTCGGGCCCTTTGTGGCCGACCCCCGCCGGCTCGCTCCCGGTCCCGACATGGCCTGGTACACGTGGCGGTCCGAGATGCTCACGAGTCATCCACCGGGCGAGTTGGTGCTCGCCGACGGCCCGCTCCGCGTCTTCGGGGGCGGCTACCGAGTGGCCACACCCCTTCTCGGCGCGCTGGTTCTCCGGGTGGGCGATGTGGACAGGGACACGTTGTCCACGATGCTCGTGGCGGGCCGGCAGGTGCTCCTGATCCTGGCGCTGGCGGCGGTGGGATATCGCCTGCGCCGAAGCCCGCTGCTCTTCGGTTCCGTGGCCGTCGTCTCGGCCGCCGCTCTCTACCTCCGCCCATTCGTGGGCTACGTCGACAACCTCTTCGCGCTGCTGTTCGGGATCGCGGCCCTGTGGTTCCTTCCCGACGCCCGCAAACGATGGCCCGCCAGGGTGGCCATCTTCCTGTGCACGTTCCTGATGCTGTTCACGCACCCCACGACGGGGGGGATCTTCGTCGCGTCCCTCGCCGCCGCTGTGGCTCTCGGGGCCGTGCTGAGACGTTCGGTCCGGGAAGCGGTCCGATCTGAAGGATGGATCCTGGCAGCCGCCGGCTCCGGGGCCGCGGCCGGCTACCTTTCCTGGCGGCTCGGGCTGTGGGGTCCGACGAGGTCCTTCCGAGACGCGCTTCACATCCCCCCCTACCCGTCCGAGGATTTTCTGGATGCCACCTTCGAGCAGGTGGCGGGCGTCCAGGTGCTCCAGTTCGTTCCGCTCGTTCTGCTGGGGCTCGCCGCGATCCTGTACGCGAACCGGCGCCGCTTCCCACACGTGCCACTCGCTCGCGCGGTCGTCGTGTGGTTGCTGCCCCTGGCCGGGATGCTCGGCTTCTACATCGGCCTCCGCTATCCGTACAAACGCTTCCTGAACAGCACGGCCACGCCCCTGCTCCTCGCCGGGGTTGGGTTGTGGGCTGCCGTCCGGTTCTCGCTCCGCCTCGCTCGTCGCGGGAGGAGGGACCGAGGGTGGGGGAGATTGGTCGCGGGAGCGGTCGGTGTGGTGGCCACCGGTGCTCTTCTCGCTTCCACATGGGTCAGCGGGACGAGCAGCTACGACAACCAGAAGCCCTGGGCGCCACGGAACCTCAGGGTGGGACTCGCGGCGGTCCGCGGCTACCTCCAGGTGGACAGAGTGGAGCGACCGCTCGTGTTCGTCGTCTCCGCCGGTCCGAAGCAGAACGACAGCCTGGTCTGGGGAGGGATCTGGAGGGGGAATTGGAGCCAGATCCGAGCCGGGCTCCCCGGCCGGGTCATCCCGCATACGTTCGTCTACCTCGGTGCGGCGCGTGAGTTCGTTGCGGGTCGGCCGACGAGGACCGGGAACCGCCTGGTCGACCTCATCAGCCGGGCCACGCACCAGGAGATCCGGGAGCGGGTTGCCGGGCGCAAGCCGCTCGTCCTGCTGGTGAAGCGGTTCAACCGGCGGCTGGGCAACGATCGGTACCTCCGTCCGCCTCGCTCCGTTCCGATGGGCGGTGGGGCGTTCGTCCTCCGAGGCCGGGAGTTTGCAAGTCCGAACCCCATCGCGTTGGAAGCGGCACGCCGGGCCGCCCGCGAACGAAGCGAGTTCCTTTCCGCGCCCGTGAACCGGACGGCCCGCCCGGCCCACCTGCTCCGAGTCGGCGTCGGCCTGGTGTTCCTGCTACTCCTGCCCGGTCTCCTGGCGGCACGGTGGTTCGGAGTGATGAGTGTGGCTTCGGCCGTGGGTCTGGTGCCGGTCCTGTCGCTGGCCATGAACATCGCGTCGGGTCTGCTGATCCTGGCCGTGTTCCGCCGCCCCCTCTCCGGGGAGCTCGCCTGGACGGTCACCGGTGTCGCCACGGTGGTCGGAGCCGCCCTTCTGATCCTTTCGCTGTGGAGGCGGAACCCCGCGCCGGCCGCGGCGCAGGAAGACTCCGGCGAGGGCCAGGCCTCCGATGGCCAATCCTGATCCCAGCAAGCCGCGGCCGACCCACGGGTCGTCGTGCTCGAGCTCGATCACGTGCGGGCCTGCCGGGAGGGCCACGGCCTGAAGGAACGAATCGGCTCGCAGGATCGGGACGGGCTGGCCGTCGAGGCGAGCCCGCCAATTGGGATCGTAGGTGTTGCGCACGAGCAGCATCCCCGCGCCGGGCGCGTCGACGGCAACGCGGGCCCGGTCCGGCCCGATGCGTTCGTACGAAGCCTCCGTCGTTCCCTCCCCGTTCGGGGAGAGGCCCGGATCCTTCTCCAGCACGACCTGCACTGAAGGTTCGAACTCCGGGGCGGTGACCGCGGCCCGGGCGGCGTCGTCGTCGGGGGCCACCGTCCATCGCGTGAGCACCGATGCCCGCGGCGTCTCGATCGCGACGTGGTACAGGGACCAGAGGCCGTCGGTGGCGACCGCGATTGCCTCCGGAACCGGTGGGTCATCCGCCGGCCCCACGATCCAGGCCACGTCCAGGAGGCCCAGGGCAACGGCTGACGACTCCAGGAAGACCGCCGCGTTGTACTTGATCTGCTTCGGCTCCACCGATCGCACGAATTTCCAGTAGGCGAGCGGCTGCACCGGGTTGTATCCCTGGGCGTCTTCCAACCCGAACAGCATGGCCCGCTGGTTGGCCAGGAGACCCCAGCTCGCGGGGCCCTGGTGTTCGAGATACCCCCTGTCGGTGACGCGGCTCGGATCGAGGCTGATGAATCGATCGTCCTCGGCCTTCAGCCGCAGGGCGATCGGGCCGCGGGCCAGGTAGTCGGAAGCACTGAACCTGGGCTGGGCGAGCGGCGTGAACGGAACGTTCAGGATGGGTGGATGGACCCGTGATGGGACCTCTCCGTCGCTGAACGTCTGGCCGATCAATCCGTTCGCCGAGAGCTCCACGGCGAGAAGGGCCGGAACGAGAACGAAGAAAGCGGGCCGGGTGGGCGCAGCAGCGAGGGCGGCCACGCTGGCAGCGACACCGACCGCCGGGAGCGCCAAACGGATGGGGTCCGCGCCGGCGAGAAGCGGAAGCAGCCCCCAGACCATCAACCCGGAAAGAAGCACTCCCGCCCGATGTCGTGGGGCTTCGCGCCAGCCGTCGAGACCCGCAGCGGCGAGGAGGGGCAGCGCCAGAATCACCCCGTATCGAAGTCGCGCCGGCTCGTGCAGGTAGACGTCGGAGAGCGGAACCCAGGACAGGTTGCCGTCGACGAATGAAGCGACGGCCCGGAGCGAGAGGACGTAGCAGAGAACCGCAAACGCGCCGAACGCCACGACGGGGAGCCGTCGCGGCGCGAGCCTCCACGCTCCGAACGACAGCGCCAGCATCGTCGTACCGAGGTACGCGCCGGGAGATGTGGCGAAGGCCAGGGGCCAGGGAGGCGAAACCGCCGCTCCGAGCTGCGCCTGTGAGAGAGGGCGTCCGGCCAGCCGGTCTCCGAGGGCCTCGAGTCCGTCGTAGCCGAGGGCCAGCGTCGTTCGGGGAAGGTACGCGAACCGGGGAAGGAAGAAAGCCAGGTTCACCAGCGGCATGGCTGCGACGAGGAGTGCCGCCACCGCCAGCAGTTCCCGGCCGCTCCGGCCTCCCCGGATCTCCGAGCGCGACTTGGCGATGCCGTAGAAAGCGAGTGCCCCCGTGGCGATGACCAGACCGTGGCTCATGTGCGCGGCCGCAACCTGGCCCCAGGCGGCGGATGCGAGTCCGGCCCATGCGATGCGCGCCGGCCAGGTTCGAGCCTGCAGCAGCCGGGAAGCGCAGCCGAGAAGGATCGGAGTCCACGCCAGCAATCCCGCGAACGGCAGCGTCAGGGCCAGCCGCGAGGAGGCGATGCCCAGGGCCAGCATCAGCCCACCGACGGTCCCCGCCGGGCGCGAGAGACCCTCGGTCCTCAGGAACCAGTACGTCCCGAGGCCCGCCAGCAGCGGCTGGAGGATGATGAACCAGCGGATAGCCGACCCGCACGGAAGGACCGTGTACAGGATCATCGCGGGCAGGTACATCCATCCGGACTGGGGGTCGGCCGCGAACGGAAGCCCGCCCATGACGTGCGGGTTCCATGTCGGGATGTGGCCCGAGGAGAGGTTTTCGCCCAGGAAACAGTGCGTCGGAAGCCAGAACGCCAGTGGATCGACGTGCTGGGCGCTCATCCTCCCCATGAATGCGAAGTCGTGGAGCACGACGAGTGTCGCGCCTACGATGAGGATGGGTCCGGCCGCCGCGGCGAGAACGGCCCGCCGTCGACTCAACGGCTGCCGGCCGGCACCGCCTCCGCGGGAAGCCGAACGACGGTGGGAACCCGGGCCTTGAAGATCATCTCCGAGCCGCCCACGTAACGAACGCTCTCCACCTCGAGCCCGAGTCCCTCGAGGATCGCCCGCAGCCCCGCGTTGTCGTACCGGTTGATGTGTTCCTTTATGTACCCGCCGGGAAAGAGCTTGCCGTAGGTCCATTCCAGGGTCCGCCACAGGCGCTTCCCGTAGTCCGGCGTCCCCAGGATGAGCACGCCTCCCGGGGCGATCACCCGAACCAGTTCCTCCAGGCGAACCTGGGCGCGGGGGATGTGTTCGATGACCTCCGAGCACACCACGGCGCCGAACGCCCCAGACCGGAACGGAAGCCGGTTCATGTCCGCCTGAAGAAGAGGGCGTCCCGGGGCACGGAGCCACCGGAGCTTCCGGATGGCCAGATCGGTGGCCACCACTCGGGGGAGGGTCTGAACGATCCGGGATGAGCCGCAACCGATGTCCAGCACCCATCCCTCGTCAGCGACGAAGCTCTGGATGATGCGGAACCGCTGTCGCTGCCAGTAGCGCTGCAGGGGTATCCACGAGTCGAACGCGCGGTGATCGTAGTCTGCGGCCTTCACCGAGTTCCGCAGGGCGAAGGCTCGTCCCAACGTGGTGAGGTACCCGAGGCCCAGGCGGACCATGCGCATCCGCGTGAACGGACGAGCACCCTGATACCAGAAGGGGACCTCGGCGATCCGCCAGCCCTGGCAATAGGCCTTCACGGTCATCTCCGGCAGCACGTCGAGCCCTTGAGCCTCGGGCAAGCCGATGTCCCGGAGCACGTCGGCTCGGTACATGCGAAAGCCACTGGACAGGTCGCGGTAGGGGAGGGCCAGCGCTTTTCGGTACAGGACGTTCAACAACCGGCTGAGGATGCGCCTGGCCGGAGGCATCTCCGCGTACGCTCGGCGGATGTAGCGCGAGCCGATGAGCACCTCAGCGCGGTGCCGGTTGTGCCACATGGTCCGGACGTAGCCCGGCCGGTGGGAGAAGTCGGCGTCCATGGTCACGACGTACGTGCCGCTGGCCACGGAGAGTCCCGCCCGGAGGATCTGTCCGTAGCCGCCTCCGTTCGCGGCCACGGCCACTGCCCCGAGGGACTCGGCTGTGGCGCGGGTCCGCCGAGCGCCCGGCCTCGTGGCCACCACGACCTCGTGCTCGACTCCCATCGAGCGGAGCGTGGCATCAACCGAGGGGATCAGCCGGGCCAGGTTGTGCTCCCCCCAGACGGGAATGACGACGGAAACCGCAGGTCCTTGCATGGGGACGCGATTCTACCTACCCCGATCGACAGAAAGAGAATCCGGACCCATTGATAGACTGGCATCGCTCATGGACGCGAAGACGCCACCGACCGCCGACGTTCTGTCCCGGCTAACCGAAATCGCCCGAGAGCTTCGGATCATGGACATCGAGATGATCAGCGAGGCGGGGTCCGGTCATCCCGGGGGCACGCTGTCCGCGGCAGACATGGTTGCCGCTCTCTTCTTCCACAAGCTTCGCCTCCGCCCGGAGGAGCCCGACTGGCCGGAGCGCGACAGATTCGTGCTGTCGAAGGGCCACTGCATCCCGATCGTGTACGCGGCGATGGCGAAGCTCGGATTCTTCGATCCCGGCCTCCTGAAGACACTGAGGAAGCTGGGCTCTCCCCTGCAGGGGCATCCCGACCGGACCAGGCTTCCGGGGATCGAGGCCTCCACGGGCTCGCTGGGGCAGGGTCTTTCCGTCGCTATCGGGATGGCCCTCGCTGGGAAGCTCGACCGAGCGTCGTGGCGCGTGTACTGCATGCTCGGGGACGGCGAGGTCCAGGCCGGACAGGCGTGGGAGGCGGCCATGTTCGCGCCGAGGCACGGCCTGGACAACCTATGCGCGATCCTCGATCACAACCAGGTGCAGCAGACCCGGAAGGTCGCGGAGATCCTGGACATCGGTCCGATCGTCGACAAGTGGCGGGCGTTCAACTGGAACGTCCTGGATATCGACGGTCACGACATGCGACAAATCGTGGACGCTTTGGACGAGGCGGAGTCGGCCTCCGGGACGCCCACCCTGATCGTTTCGCGCACGGTCAAGGGGAAGGGAGTGTCGTGGATGGAGCTCGAGCCCGAGTGGCACGGGAAGGCCCCGGATCCGGAGCAGACTCGTCGGGCCCTCGAGGAGCTGCGAGGGGAGCGCTGATGGGAGCGGCCACTCGCGACGCCTTCGGGGAAGCCATCGTCCGGGTGGGGGACGACGAGCGGGTCGTGGTTCTGACCGGAGATCTCAGGGACTCGACTCGCACCGAGAAGTTCGCGGAGAAGTTCCCGGAGCGGTTCATCGACGTCGGCATCGCCGAACGAAACATGCTGGGGATCGCCTCCGGTCTGGCGCTGTCGGGGAAGATTCCGTGGGCGGCCTCGTTCGCGTGCTTCGTCGCCGGGAGGTTCGAGACGCTCCGGGTCTCCATCGCGTACCAGGAAGCCAACGTGCGCATCGTGGGGACCCACTCGGGCATCGGCGTCGGTGAGGACGGGTACTCGCAGATGGCCCTGGAGGACATCGCCGGCCTCCGGGCACTGCCAAACGTGTCGATCGTCAATCCGTGCGACTCCGTGGAGACCGAGCGAGCCGTGGAGTACCTCGTCGACCATGTGGGGCCCGTGTTCCTCCGGCTCACCCGGCAGAAGGTCGACGACGTGAACCCGGAGGGGTATCGATTCGAGTTCGGGAAGGCGCCGCAGATGAGGGAGGGAACCGACGTGGGCATCTTCGGCACCGGGGCCACGGTTCAGGAAGCGATGAAGGCCGCGGACTCTCTGGCCGAGGACGGCGTCTCCGCGAGGGTCATCAACGTCCACACGCTGAAGCCCTTCGATGAAGAGGCCGTGCTCCGGGCGGCTGCCGATTGCCGTGCCCTGGTGACGGTAGAGGACCACAGTGCGATCGGCGGCCTGGGAAGCACGGTCGCCGAGGTCCTGGCCGTGGGAGACGGGCGCGCTCCGCTGCTGATCCTCGGGACCCGGACCTTCGGGGAGTCCGGATCGGCCGAGGAACTGTACGAGAAGCACGGCATCAGCGGCCCGCGTGTGGCCGAGAGCACCCGGCAGTTCCTGGAGAAGCTCTCGTAGCCGGCGTGTGGCCAATTGGTTGGATTGGCCTGCCCCGTCTGGTAGCATGCGGGCGGTTCGCCCACCCTCTTTTCCCATGATCAAGACCGAAAACGTCACGAAAACGTATAAGGACAGCGTGGTCGCCCTCGACAGCGTGTCTGTCGAGATCGGCAAGGGTGAGTTCGTGTTTATGGTCGGCCCTACGGGCTCGGGCAAGTCCACGTTCATTCGTCTCCTGCTGAAGGAGGAGGAGCCCACCCGGGGAAGCATCTGGGTTGCCGGCAAGAACATCGCCAGGTTGTCTCCGTGGAAGGTGCCCTACCTCCGGCGGAACGTCGGGACGGTGTTCCAGGACTTCAAGCTCCTCCCCGAACGCACGGTGTTCGAGAACGTCGCGTTCGCCCTCGAGGTCATCGGAAAGCCACGGCACGTCATCGAGAAACGGGCCCCGGACATCCTTCAGCTGGTCGGGCTGGGCGACAAGCTCTCCAACTATCCGGACGAGCTCTCCGGAGGAGAGCAGCAGAGGGTCTCCATCGCCCGGGCGTTCATCAATCGCCCGCTCATCCTGCTCGCGGACGAGCCCACCGGGAACCTCGACCCCGCGACCTCGGTGGAGATCATGAAGCTGCTCGACCGAATCAACCGGACGGGAACGACCGTGGTGATGGCCACGCACGACAACGCCATCGTGGACGCCATGCGCCGCCGGGTGATCGAGCTCGAGGCAGGACGGGTCGTCCGTGACCAGGCCCGGGGGGTGTACGGGTATGGGGCCTAGGTGGGGTTATTTCTTCCGGGAAACCATCACGGCTTTGCGCAGAAACGCCCTCGTGGCGTTCGCGGCCATCTCCACCATGTTCATCTCGCTGTTCCTGCTCGGTGGATCCCTTCTCGTTACCAAGCAGGTGCGGCTGCTGGCGGGGGAGTGGGCGTCCAAGGTCGAAGTTTCGGTGTTTCTTCGAAACGATGCTTCACCCGAGCAGATCCAGGCACTGAACGTCAAGATCGCGGAGCTGCCCGAGGTCGAGACACACGTCTTCGAATCGAAGGAGCAGGCCTACGAGCGGTTCAGGGAGCTGTTCAAGGATTCACCAACGCTCGTGAACAACGTCGACGCCGAGTCGATGCCGCAATCGTTCCGTGTCAAACTCGTGGACCCAGAGCAGTTCGCGGTGATCCGGGCGCGACTGGTCGGTGAACCCGCGATCGACGAGATCCGGGACGAGCAGCGCGTGCTGAAGCGACTTTTCGCCGTGACCGGTGTCCTGCGCACCGGTGTCCAGTCGGTCGCGGCCATCATGCTCATCGCCGCCGCGGGACTCATCGGCAACACGGTACGGATGGCGGTCTTCGCTCGGCGCAAGGAGATCGCCATCATGAAGCTCGTTGGGGCGACGAACTGGTTCATCCGCGTCCCGTTCCTCATCGAGGGTGTGGTGGAAGGGCTCATCGGCGCGGGTATGGCCGTGCTCGGCATCTTCGTGATGAAGGTTCTGTTCATCGATCCGTTGCGGGGGAGCCTTGCCTTCACGCCATGGGTGGGGACCGGCGAGATCATCTCGACGATCCCCATCGTTATCGGGGCCGGCATCCTGATCGCCGCGGTGGCGAGCCTGCTGGCGATGCGCCGCTTCCTCGAGGTCTAGGCCGGCCGGCGGCGGCTGGCGGCGAGCTCATTGGCCGCGGGTGAGCACACCGTCGCGACCAACCGACGGGCCCGCCACGACTACCACATCGAGGAGACGTTCGAGGCCGGGATGGTGCTTACCGGCGCGGAGGTCAAGTCCCTGCGGGCAGGCCGCGCATCTCTTTCGGATGCGTACGGGCGAGTGAACGAGGGAGAAATGTGGGTGGAGAATCTTCACATCCCTCCGTACGAGCACGGGACGAGCCAGCGGGGATACGAGCCCAAGCGTCCCAGGAAGCTGCTCCTGCACCGCCGGGAGATCGCCCGGCTGATCGGGAAGACACAGGAGCGCGGGCTCACCCTGGTTCCCCTGCGCCTGTACTTCGTCCGTGGGTTGGCCAAGCTGGAACTGGGGCTTGGGCGAGGGAAGCGCCAGTACGAGAAACGGAGGGCCATCGCCGATCGGGAGCACCGACGGGAGATGGAGCGGGGGATGTCCAGGAGGCAGGAGCGGCGCCCCTAAGGGCCTGACGTGACGCCGTATACTGGAGGTAACTGCATAGGGGGTGAACAGGCTTCGACCCGGGTGGGAAACATCCTGGGGGAAGCGGGCCGAGGTCCCCGGATGCCTCGTTAAAAGCCGGGAAAGAAACAACTGCCAACTCAATGGCACTTGCCGCCTAACTACGGTTAGGTAGCCGTCCGCCGCGGATCGTCTGCGTCCGCGGACCGGGCGTCGTGAGCAGACTTACCTGGCCGGGAGCGCCTCGTGCCCCTCCAGGGACATCGAAGGCGGGGCTAG
Source organism: Actinomycetota bacterium (assembly GCA_035641075.1). Classification (GTDB taxonomy): domain Bacteria; phylum Actinomycetota; class UBA4738; order UBA4738; family CALAEC01; genus DASQUW01. The sequence continues at coordinate 13,307 of DASQUW010000082.1, forward strand.
CCCGGTGGTCCTCCGCCTGTGGGAGCCACCGAGCGAATACCACCGCAGGCTACGCCCGTAGAAGACCCAGGAGGTCGCTCGGGGACGCGGGTTCGATTCCCGCCACCTCCAAGAGCGCTCAGATGCGAGTTCTGAACGCTGTTGGAGGTGTGCCATGCCTCATCACCTCTTGGCTTTCAACGGCGCCAATGACCAGAACCTATGCGTTCGTCGACGAGTGGGACGTCCGCGCTCCCATCGAAGCCGTCTTTGACGCGCTAGCCGATCCCGAGCGTTACCCGCTGTGGTGGAAGCCCGTGTACGTCGTAGCCAGACCTCGGAACGAGAACGTCGTGGAGCACCTGTTCAAGGGACGGCTTCCGTACCGATTGCGAGTGACCTCTGAGACCGTGGCCAAGGATCGGCCCACGAGGATCGAGGCCGTGGTCCGCGGTGATCTCTCCGGCCGAGGGATCTGGACACTGAGCCGCAATGGCGACTCGGCGCACGTCCGCTTCGATTGGCAGGTCGACGCCGACCGGCCGTTCCTGCGCCTGCTGACTCCGGTTCTCGGTCGGCTGTTCCGGTGGAACCACAACTGGGCCATCAAGCGAGCCATGGAAGGACTGGAGCCGTACGCTCGCCGCCTGGCCGGCCTGCCTGAGTCGCCGGGCGCTACAAGCGGTCGATCACCGAGTGGATGAACGACAGGGATCCGGGCGTATCCACTCGATAGCGGAAGTCCGAGGCAACGCAGTTGGTGTCTCCCCAGGAGGTGATGCTGACCAGGGTCTCCCTGCCATCCGCCTCAACCCAGAATCCAGGGCCGCCCGAGTCCCCGCCGCATGTCCCGCCCGAATCGTCCTGGCCGGGCGTGTGCACCTGGCTGAGACGGAGCCACGGCTCGAGCAGGGCCTGGAACTCCATGTTCACCATCCTTCGCAGCCCGTCTCGGTCGTGGTGCTGGGGAGGTTCGAATTCCTGGTTCCCGTAGCCCACGGCGAGGAAGCTGGTGGTTCCGGGGTTCCCGTTCACAAGCCTTCCCGCGTCGTACAGAGCGTCCAGGAACCCGGACGGGGGAAGGGCGAGCGGCGTGATCCCGACGGGTTTCTTGAGGACGAGCACTGCTATGTCATGGGTATCGGTGGCCCCGCTTCCAGTGGTCTGGAACTTGAACTGTGGGTGGAGATGGCAGCTCGCCACCTGATGGAGAGGCACGTCCGGGTCGACGAATCGGTCTCCGTTGTCGTCGATGGCCGGGTCGAACGTCACCATGACGTCGTCAGGGCACGTGCTGCCGAAGAATCGCTCGCTGAGAACCTGACAGTGTCCCGCGGTAAGAAACGCCCTTGGGTGGATGAGCGACCCGGTGCACACCTGACGGTCCCCCGAGCCCTCCGCGGTCTGGATCTCGATGACGAACGCTCCCACGTTCGGATGGAGGTTTCCGTCGGCAACTCCCCAGGTGATGAACCGGCGGGAAGCGCGTTGACGAGCAGAAGCGTCGAGCTGATCACCAGCAGGAGTGAGATCTTCGATCCGCGCATCACGCGACTCCTTTTGCGGCGACGGGTCGGGCGCCGTCGGTAGCCTCGTGCGGGGGATGGTCGAAGTCAATCGGCTGTTCGGGGGATCCACTCAGCGGGGCGTTTGTGGGCCGGGGACGAAGGATGGACCGTGGCCCGGAACGATGAGGCTGGCCAACCCGAGGACCCGTTCTCTGCTCGCGTGCAGCGAGGCAGCGTCCGTGGCATTGGGGTCTTCCGGTGGCCCGGCCGCGTGCCACCACAAGTGGGTGAATGCGACGAGCCCCTCGGGCATGCTCACCAGCGTGGTGATGTCCTGCGGTGTGTGGCCGGGCGTCTCGATCAGCTGGATAGACGGCGACAGCTGGAAGCCTTCCGCCGGCCGGTCGACCCAGAGGTCGCCCCGGTAGTAGGCCCAGTGGTCATGAACGCGGGCGTTGGGAAACAGGCCCGCGTTGAGGGCATGATCGGGGTGATGGTGCGAGAGCACCACATCCGTGACGTCTCCCGGTGAGAATCCCAACTCTGCGAGCGGATCGATGATCGCCCGCGTCTCCGGAACCATCCCGGGATCGATCACAACGCGGCGATCGCCGTCGAGCACGAAACCGACCGTGGAGGCCGTTCGCTCACCCACGTACCCGGTGAAAAGGAGATGCACCCGCGCATCCGCCGGATCGTTCACCACATCGAGCCCCTGCGCCTGCTACCTCAGATCGAGTTCCATGCCCTCATGCGCCAGGATCGGACCGGCCCCGTCGCCTTTCCACAGGCTCTTGGCTTGCTCCAGAAGGTCCTCCAGCTGATCGTCGGTGTGCAGGGGATCGTGATGGAACATGACCAGCCGCTGAACCTCCACGACTTCCGCGAAGGCGATCACGTGAGACACGCTCGAGTGTCCCCATCCGATCCGCTCGATGTACTCCTCCTCCGTGTACTGAGCATCGTGCAGGAGCACGTCGGCGCCGTGGGCCACCGCGTGCCCGGAGATCCACTCCGGCTCCACGGCCCGCAGGTCCACGCCGAGCGCCGGCTCGTGGTCGGGGATGTAGGCGAGGGTCCTTCCGTTTTCCCGGATCCGATACCCCACCGCGGGTCCTCGATGGGATACGGGCCTGGCCGTGATGCGTGCACTCCCGATGGTCCACGTGTCGACCGGCACGTCGTGGAAGTTTGGATGCGACGGGATGTCCAGCAGGTGGACGGGGAAGAGGGGAGGCGAGAAATACCTAGCCACGCGGTGCTCCAGGCTTCGCGTGGGCGATGGGGGGCCCCAGATGTGGAGGTCGACCTCCGGACTCCAGAGCGGCCCGAAGAATCCGAGGCCCTCCAGATGGTCGAGGTGAAGATGGGTGAGGAAGAGGTGGATGGTCCTTGGCAGCTCCTCGCGAAGGGTCAGGCCGAGCGGCCGGATCCCCGTCCCGGCGTCGAGGATGATCAGGGAACCATCTTCCAGCCGAACCTCGACGCACGAGGTGTTCCCTCCGTAGCGGACGGTTTCCGGCCCCGGCGAGGCGAGCGAACCCCGGCACCCCCAAACCCGCGCCTGCACCTACCTACCCTTTCTTCGTCTCTTCCCAGAAGATCGCCACTGCTCCCACGAACTCATCGGTCCTGGCGAACAGGGGAAAGGCGGTGACCTCGATGATCCGCCTCTCTCCGTCCAGCCCGGTGATGCGGAATTTGCCGTGCGCGGGTTCTCGCTCGGCGAGGGCCTTGGAAAGCGGCAGGTCCTTCACGTCCAGCGGCTCACCCGTCTCCGAGTCCGCCGGCTGGACCCAGGCGCCTCCCCACTCTTCCTGCTTCAATGCCCCCGCCTCGGCGTACGTTTGACCGAGGATGGCCTCGGCTGGTTCGTTGTAGTAAACGAGCGTTCCGTCCGGGTCGACAAGGAACCACGGCGTGGCGATGGCGGAGGCCATTCCCCGGGCCAGGATCATCACCAGGTTGTGCTCTTCGCCCATCGTCGGCACCTCCATGGATCGGCTCACCAACTATAGGCTCGGCTGACCGTGAAGAGCACCTTGACACAGCCTCGGCGTTATCCTCGGCAGCATGCGAGAAGAAGTCAGACTGACGAAGTTCAGCCACGGCTCCGGCTGAGCCTGCAAGCTGGGTCCAAAGGACCTGGCCCAGGTTCTGGGCCAACTCGAGTCTCCCGAGTACCCGGCGGACGTGGTCGTTGCCTCAGACACGCGCGACGACGCGGCCGTATACCGCTTACCCGACGGAACCGGGCTCGTACAGACGCTTGATTTCTTCACGCCGATCGTCGACGACCCCTTCGACTGGGGCAGGATCGCTGCGGCCAATGCGCTGAGCGACGTGTACGCGATGGGCGGCACGCCCCGGTTCGCCCTGAACATCGTGGCCTGGCCGATCGAGGAGCTGTCCACGGATCTGCTTGTGGAGGTCCTGAGAGGAGGGGCAAAGATGGCCTCGGAGGCAGGGGTGGCCGTTCTCGGAGGGCACAGCATCCACGACCCGGAACCGAAGTACGGCATGGCCGTCACGGGCTTCGTGGATCTGGACCGTCTCGTCCTGAACTCGACGGCGCCTTCGGGGACGCAGCTCCTCCTCACCAAGCCCCTCGGGATCGGCATCATCACGACGGCCATCAAGCGAGGCAAGGCGTCGGCGGAGCAGATCGATCTCGCGGTCGAGGCGATGACCGCCCTCAACGCGGCGCCGGCCGAGGCAATGGTGGAGGTGGGTGTGGAGGCCGCGACGGACGTGACCGGGTACGGGCTGCTCGGCCACCTGCACGAGATGCTGTCCGCCTCCGGTGTCGCCGCTGAGATCGACGCGGGGGCGGTCCCGTTCCTCCCGGGAACGCTCGAGCTGGCCGAGGCTGGGGTCGTTCCCTCGGGGACCCGGTCCAACCTCGCGTTCGTGGGCCCCCACGTGGATTGGGATGGGATGGTCGAGCCGGAGCGGCTGGCTCTTGCGGACGCGCAGACGTCGGGAGGCCTCCTGATGGCCGTCTCCCCTGAACGGGCCGAGTCGCTGGCGAGCGGACTGGCCGCCCGTGGCGTGGCCTTCGCCAAGATCGGGAACACGGTGGACGGCCCCGCGGGGCGGATCGCCGTGCGGGGACGGATCACCCGAGTGTGACGATTCCCGAGGCGATCCTATAGCCGGAGGAATCCGACCCGGCTGATAGGATTAGGTGCGTGAGGGAAACGACTGCTCACGGGCCATTCGAAGAGGCGCGTTCGGATGTTTTGACGCTTCCTCGCGAGCTGTACAACCGCATGGTTTCGCATGCCCGAACGGAGTTCCCCAACGAGGCCTGTGGCGTGGTGGCCGGCCGGGACGGCAGGGCGCTGCGGGTGTATCCGATGCGAAACGCCGAGGCCAGCCCGGTCGTCTATCGATTCGACGAGCGGGAGCAGCTTCGAGTGTTCAACGAGATCGACCGGAAGGGCTGGGACATGCTCGCGTTCTTCCATTCCCACACTCATACCGACGCATACCCCTCGCCGACGGACCGGGCCGAGGCCCACTGGAGCGATCCGGAAACCCTGGAGGAGGTTCCCGCGTACCCGCAGATCAGATATCTGATCCTCTCGCTGATGGATCGGGAACCCGTGCTCCGGGCCTTCCGCTTCGAGGGCGGCGAACCGGTCGAGGAAGAGGTGAGGATCGATTGACGGAGCGCCAGTTCACCGAGGACGAGGTTCTCCGCTACGCGAGGCACATCATCCTTCCCAACATCGGGGGAGAGGGACAACGGAAGCTCCTCGGAGCGAAGGTCCTGGTCATCGGGGCCGGCGGGCTCGGCTCCCCGGCGGCCATGTACCTCGCCGCGGCAGGAGTGGGAACCCTCGGCATCGTCGATTTCGACCGGGTGGACGTGACGAACCTCCAGCGCCAGCTCCTGCACGATACCGCGGACGTGGGCCGGCCCAAGGTGGACTCGGCGAAGGAGCGGATCAACGAGCTGAATCCCAACGTCGAGGTCATCGGCCACGACGCCGCGCTGACATCCGAGAGCGCGTTCGAGATCCTCGGAGACTACGAGGTCATCGTGGACGGCACGGACAACTTCCCCGTGCGCTACCTGGTGAACGACGCCACGCAGATGCTGGGGAAGCCGCTGGTGTACGGGTCGATCTATCAGTTCGAGGGACAGGCCACCGTGTTCCTGCCGGGCCGGGGCGTCCCGTGCTACCGGTGCCTCTTCCCGGAACCCCCGCCCCCGGGCACGGTTCCCTCGTGTGCCGAGGGCGGTGTGTTCGGCGTTCTCCCAGGCATCATCGGCTCGATCCAGGCGGTGGAGGCCATCAAGCTCATCGTGGGCATCGGGGAGTCCCTGGTGGGGCGCCTGCTGCTCTTCGACTCGCTGGCGATGGAGTTCAGGACGGTGAAGCTCAGATGGGATCCCGACTGCCCCGTGTGCGGGAAGAATCCCACGGTGACGGAGCTCATCGACTACGAGCAGTTCTGCGGTCTCGCTCCCGGACAGGCCCCGCCCGAGGCGGAGCGGGCCGCCGTCACGCACCAGTAGGAGGAAGCCTGGCCGTCCGGATCAAGCTCCCGACCATCCTCCGTCCCCGCGCCGGCGGACAGGCCTGGATCGAAGGGGACGGCTCGACGCTCCGGGAGCTCCTGGCCGACCTCGAAAGCCGCTATCCGGGTCTCACTCGAAGCTTCATGAATGAGGAGGGTGACCTCCACCGGTTCGTGAACATCTACGTCAACGATGAGGACGTCAGGTACCTCGGGGCACTGGAGACCTCCGTGAGGGACGGCGACATCGTCTCCATCCTCCCCGCCGTGGCCGGTGGGTAGCGCTGGACCGCGGATCCCCCCAAACCTCTCGTAGGGGCCTCGCCGCGGCCTAGACTCTGGTCGTGAAGACCTGCGCCAACTGCGGCGAGCCCAATGCCGATCGGGCCCGGTTCTGTCAGTCGTGCGGTCGCCCCTTCGTGGAAGAGGTTCCGATCCGGGAGGTCCGGAAGACCGTCACGGTCCTGTTCGCCGACGTCACCGGCTCCACCACTCTCGGTGAGCGTCTGGATGCCGAGACCCTTCGGAAGGTGATGTCCCGGTTCTTCGAGGAGATGGCCTCGATCTTGGAGCGCCACGGAGGAAGCGTGGAGAAGTTCATCGGCGACGCGGTCATGGCGGTGTTCGGCCTCCCGGTCGTCCATGAAGACGACGCCCTCCGAGCCGTGCGGGCTGCGTCTGACATGCGAGTCGCTCTCAGAGTGCTCAACGAGGAACTCAGCGCTGCATACGACGTGACGCTCGAAGTCAGAACCGGCCTCAACACCGGTGAGGTCGTCGTCGGCGACCTGGTGGCCGGACAGACGTTCGTGGCGGGTGATGCGGTGAACGTGGCGGCTCGGCTCGAACAGGCCGCTCCTCCCGGCGAGATCTTGATGGGCGAGG
>DASQUW010000083.1:0-15399 GCA_035641075.1 Actinomycetota bacterium
ATCTTCTGATCGTGGTGGAGCTCGACGATCTCCGCCGCGGGGAAGAACCGGGCGGCCTCCACTGCGAAGCGCTGAGCCACGACGGCCCCGATCGAGAAGTTGGGAGCCACGATGACGTTGGCCTCCCCTCCTTCGGCGTCGATCCACTTCCTGATGTCGTCGAGATCACCCGGGCCGATCCCGGTCGTCCCCACCACGATGTCCATGCCGTGGTCGATCGCCCAACGGATGTTGCTCAAGACCTCGCCGGGACGAGTGAAATCAACCACCACCTCCGTCTCGGCCTGGAGGAGAGTCTCGATCTGTGCGGAGACCACGATGTCGACTCTGCTGGCTCCGATGATCGGACCGATGAGGTCGCCATCCCTGGTTCGATCGATGGCCGCCACCAGACTCAGCTCCGGGTCCTCCACGACGGCCCGGCAGATCAGGCGGCCCATCTTCCCGAGGGCCCCGATGACTCCGACGCGGATCACGTCTGCCCACCTCCCGCGTACGTCTCGAACTCACCGTCGCGAAACGGGCCGATCACCGTTACCGCACGAGGGCGAGTGAGCACCATCTCGGCCACATCGCGGGCGTCGTCGGGAGTCACAGCATCGATCCGCTCGATGATCTCGTCGATGGAAAGGATCTCCCCATGCCCGATCTCCGACTTGCCCAGCCTCGTCATCCGTCCGCCGGTGTCCTCCTGTGACAGAGCGAGCGACCCCTTCATGTGGCTCTTCGCCCGGTCGAGCTCGTCCGACGTGAGCCCCTTCTCCGCCACGTCTTCCAGCTCCACGGTGACGAGGGACAGAACCTCGTTCGCTCGGGACGGAGTGGTGCCCGCGTAGACACAGAACATCCCGGTCTCGGCGTACATCGTGTGATACGAGAACACCGAGTAGACCAACCCGCGCTTCTCCCGGATCTCCTGGAACAGTCGGGAGGACATCCCGCCCCCGATCGCGCTGTTCACCAGGCCGAAGGCGAATCGGCGGGGATCGCTCCGGGCGAGCCCCGCGGTGCCGATGCTGATGTGGGCCTGCTCGGTGTCGCGGCGACGGATCGAGGCGCGACCGGATGGCGTGGGGGCGCGGCCGCCCGCGCGCACGTCGGCTCCGCCGCTTCGCACACGCTTGCCGGTATCGACGTGGGACTCCACCAGACGGGCCACCTTCTCGTGCTGCAGGTTTCCCGCCGCGACCACGATGAAGTTGGCCGGCACGTAGTGGCGCTTCCAGAACCGCCGGATCTGATCCCGGGTCGCCGACGTGATCGTCTCCACGGTCCCGAGAACGGGCCGGCCGAGCGGATGGTCGGTCCACAGCGTCTGGGCGAACAGCTCGTGGACGAGCTCGTCGGGAGTGTCCTCGTGCATATGGATCTCTTCCAGGATGACCTGGCGCTCGGCATCAACGTCGGCTGATCGGATGAGCGAGTCTTGTAACTGATCGCAGAGGTAGTCCACCGCCATGGAGAGGTCCCGATCCAGGACCCGTGAGTAGAAGGTGGTGTGCTCCTTCGCCGTATAGGCGTTCAGGTCCCCCCCGACCGCATCGAAGGCCTCGGCGATGTCCCGGGCCGTCCGCTGTCTCGTGCCCTTGAAGAGCAAGTGCTCCAGGAAATGGGAGGCCCCCGCGAGGCGCGGAGCCTCGTCACGGGATCCCGCAGACACCCAGATACCCAGCGTCACCGATCGGACCCCGGGCATCTGCTCCGTGATCAGGCGAAGGCCTGACTCGTACTCGCTCCGCCGAATCGTCGACCGTTTCGCGGGGGCGCCCATCCGAATTATCGGCGGGGACCCCGGCGGCGCCGGCGGCGGTCGTCGTCGCGGGGCGGCCGGGCTTCCGTGTCCGTCGGCGGCTCTTCCTCGGAACCCGCACCAGCAGGCTCGTCTTCACCTCCGGGCTCTCCGTCTCCTCCGCCCTCCCCGACGAGATCGAGGCTCACCCGGCCCATCTTGTCAACCTCCCGAACGACCACGTTGATCTTGTCGCCGACATTGACCACGTCCTCCACGGCCGTCACGCGCTTGCCGCGTCCGAGCTTCGAGATGTGGAGCAGGCCGTCCTTCCCCGGAAGCAGCGACACGAACGCTCCGAACGTCGTGGTCTTCACCACGGTCCCCTCGAACTGCTCCCCGACCTGGGGCATGCGAGGGTTGAGGATCTCGTCGATCATCGTCGTTGCCTTCTCCGCGGACTCGCCGTCCTTGGAGCCGATGAACACCGTCCCGTCATCCTGTATGTCGATGTCCGCACCGGTGAGCGCGATGATCTCGTTGATCCTCTTCCCCTTGGGCCCGATGACCTCGCCGATCTTGTCCACCGGGATCTGCTTCGTGATCACCCGGGGAGCCTTCGCCGAGAGCGCTTCCCTCGGCCCGGCCAGGGTTTCCTCGATCTTCTCCAGGATGAACAGACGCGCGTCCTTGGCCTGCTTCAACGCACCGGCCAGAACCTCCGCGGGAAGCCCCGTCACCTTGGTGTCGAGCTGAAGCGCCGTGACGAAGTCCTTCGTCCCGGCCACCTTGAAGTCCATGTCTCCGAGGGCGTCCTCCGCTCCCAGGATGTCCGTCAGCGTGACGTAGTCCCCGCCCTCGGCGATCAGTCCCATGGCGATCCCCGCCACGGGCGCCGCGATCGGCACGCCCGCGTCCATCAGCGAGAGCGTCGATGCGCACACGCTCGCCATCGACGTGGAGCCGTTGGACTCCAGCACGTCGGAGACGAGGCGCAACGCGTACGGAAAGTCGGTCTCGTTGGGGACCACGGAGATGAGGGCCCGCTCGGCCAGTGCCCCGTGCCCAATCTCCCGGCGGCGCGGGCCGCGCATGAAGCCCGTCTCGCCAGTGGAGAACGGCGGGAAGTTGTAATGATGGATGTACCGCTTGCGTTCCTCGGGGTCGATGGTGTCGATCATCTGGGTCATCCGGAGCATCCCCAGCGTGGTGACGTTCAGGACCTGCGTCTCCCCTCGCTGGAACAACCCCGATCCGTGCGCCCGGGGCACCAGACCGACCTCGCAGCTGATCGGGCGGATCTCGTCGGGGCGACGGCCATCGATGCGCACGCCCTCTTCGACCACCCGCCGCCGCATCACGTCCTGCTGGAGACTCTTCAGCGCTCGAGCTGCCTGCTGCACCCGTACCGCGTACTGTTCCTCCTCCCAGGTGGACACGAGGTGCGCGGCCATCTCCTCCTTGACCTGCGTAAGGGCCGCCTCGCGCTCCGCCTTTTCCGCGATGGCCAGAGCCTCCTTGATGCGCCCGCGGGCGAAGGCGTCGACCGAAGCCATCACCTCATCCTCGTAGTCTCGATCGACCTCGAAATCACCATCGGTGACCCCGGCCTCAGCGATGAACTCGCGCTGGAAGTCGACGATCTCTCCGATGTACCGCTTGGCTTCTTCGAGGCCTTCGGCCACGACCTCTTCGGTGGGGGCCGGCGACCCCTCGGCGATCCGCTCCACGGCTCCCTCCGGAGCCTCGGCCTCCACCATCAGGATGTCCACCCCGCCGGCGTCGTTCTTGCGACCCGCCACGACCATGTCGAACGTGGCCAGGTCGGTCTCCTGGTAGGTCGGGTTGGCCTTCCACCGGCCGCCGAGGTAGGCGACGCGAACAGCAGCGACGGGACCGGCGAAGGGCAGTCCCGCGAGCGAGACCGCAAGGCCGGCGCCGTTGATGCTGGGGATGTCATACGGGTTGGCCTGGTCGGCCGAGAGCACGGTGCAGATGACCTGGACCTCCGATCGGAATCCCTTCCGAAACGTCGGCCGGAGCGGCCGGTCGATCAGGCGCGCGGACAGGATGGCCGTTTCGCTGGGGCGGCCCTCCCGGCGGAAGAACCCGCCCGGGATCTTGCCGGCCGCGTACATCCGCTCCTCCACGTCCACGGTGAGCGGGAAGAAGTCGATTCCTTCGCGCGGCGCGCTCGTGGTACAGGTCACCAGGACCTGAGTCTCGCCGAGCGTGATGACCACGGAGCCGTGGGCCTGCTTGGCAAGCTTTCCCGTTTCCAGGGTGATGTCCGCGCCGCCGATCTGGCGAGTTGCGGTGATGGTTTTCACGAAGAACCTCCTCGAAGACCGTTCTCTTCAAGGAGCGGGTGAGAGTCTGGGCCAGTTCTCAGTGGTGAGTCTCGGCCCCTTGACCGTCAGCCCGGGACTCGCAACTGATAACTGACCTTCGCTTCTCGACCGCTCCTCCTGGCGTTGGTTTGTTCCTGTGGCGTCTCCTTCCCTAACGCCGAAGGCCCAGCCGCTCGATCAGTGCACGGTAGCGCTCGATGTCCTCCCGCCTCAAGTAATCGAGGAGCCTTCTTCTTCTCCCGACCATCCGCAGGAGTCCCCGGCGAGAATGGTGATCCTTGCGATGGGACTTGAGATGCTCGGTCAGCTCCTCGATCCGACGGGAGAGGACGGCCACCTGGACCTCGGGCGAGCCGGTATCCTCCTCGGATCGTCGGAAGTCGGTGATGAGCTGCTGTTTCCGGTCTTTTGTGAGCGGCATTCGACACGTCAGGGTATCACAGGGATGTGCTCCCTCCGGGGGCCAACCCACCCGCCGGGGAGGCACGCCGCCAGACCCGCCAGAAGGAGGAGGGCGCCGGCCCCGCGGATCCACGCGGCGATCGCTCCGGCCGCGTCCAGGGCCCCGATGCGGCCGAGGATGAACGCCCAGTCGTGATGTCCTCCGATGAGCGGCAGGGCCTCCCGCGGGGCGTCCGCAACGTAGACGGCGACGTCCGCGGCGGCCGTCCCGGCTCACGCCAGACACGACCCCGTGGCCAGGAAGTCGCGTTGGCTTCGGATGAAGAAGTACACCGCCAGTCCGAGCGGGACCAGCACCTGCATGGCCGAGCCCGCCATCGCCGTGGCCACGTCGGGGAGGGGGTACGTGAGCAGGTGCCCCAGTTCGTGGAATCCGAGATCAACGAGGCCGAGGAGGGGAACCTGCTTTCCGAGGACGAACGGGTACGCGCCGATCGCAAGGCATCCAACCACGCCCACCACATAGCGCCACGTGTCGCGCCAGCCAAGACGATGGTCCACACGCACGAAATCGGCGTGGGCGCCCGGGCCCTTGACCGTTCGATCAACCGCGCCGGGCGGCCGTGAGGAGCAGGGTTGCTACCCGTTGGCTTCGCGCCACAGGTACTCTCGGGTCGTGAGCCCGCTGGCCTGGATTTCTGCCGCCAGCTTCCTGCCGAAGTAGCGGTAGTGCCAGGGCTCGTGGGCGTAGCAGGTGACACTTTCCTTGCCGAGTGGATAGCTCTCGACGAAGCCGAATCGCCACGCATTCTCCCGCATCCACACCCCCGCCGGCTCGTAGCGCCAGCCGGCGTCCACATTGAGGGCGCCCTCCGATTTGAAGTCGACCGCGGTCCCCAGCTGGTGCTCCGAGTGGCCCGGGCGGGCCGCGGTGCGGAGCGTGGCATCGCGTCCCTTTCTCTTGGACCAGTACTCGAACACCCATCGCTGGGTGCGAAAGCTCCGGTACCCCCAGGTGACGTCGACGGGGTTTCCGGCAGCCTCGGCCGCTGCTCGAAGGGCGGCAAGATCCTCGACGAGCAGTCGCCGTATGGGCGTCGCCGTCTCGAAGCCCGCCTTCCGGGTCGAGATGAGGTCGGAAGGCTCGTACGTCGCGGGAAGACGGAGTCTGGTGTCGAGGAGGGTGCGATCCCAGTCTTCGTAGGATCGGAAGCGCGTTCGGGCATCGCCCACGGTGCAGGCGGGGAGGAAATCCCGGGCGCCCGATACGGCCGGGCCCTGCGGCTGCACCGCCGAGGGCTCACCGCGCAGCGCGCGCTGGACCACCAGGCCGAGCGTGAAGATCACCACCGCAGCCGTCGCCAGCGCGACCGCAAGCCACCGGCGGGGGAGCGGCTTCTCTCGGTTTCGGAGATCGACCAGCCGGCTCACCGGCCGATGCTAACGCGGCTCTGGTTGACCCACGAGGCCGCCCGTCCGGCCGACGTCTTCTGCGATCTGCTGCGCCAGATCCTCCGCTGACGCGAATCGCTGCTCGTCGCGAAGCCGCTGCCAAAACTCCACAGCCAGGACCCTTCCCAGGAGGTCCCCATCGAAGTCGAGCAGGTGGGCCTCAACGTGGATGGGCTCCCGACCGAACGTGGGATTGATGCCCACATTCACGGCGGCAGGCCAGGAACCCTCCTCGAGCAGGGCCCTGCCCGCATAGACGCCCCGCCCCGGAAGCTGGATGCCGGCCGGCGTGAGGAGGTTCGCGGTCGGAAACCCGAGGCCCTTGCCTCGCCCCGCTCCTCGAACCACGGTGCCCTCAACGACGTACCGCCTCCCGAGCGCCCGCTCCGGCCAGCTGAGGTCTCCCGCAGCCAATGCGTCGCGGATCGAGGTCGAGGAGATGGGGCGGCCGTCGATCTCGAGCAGCCCCATGCCCTCCACGTGGAAACCATGAACCGCGCCGAGCTCGGTCAGGACCTGGAGGTTCCCGGCAGCCCGGTGACCGAACGTGAAGTTCTCCCCCACTGCCGCGTGGCGGGTATGGAGGCCCTCCGCAAGGACCCGCTCCGCGAACGCCTCGGGAGGCCACCGGGAGAACTCTTCGGTGAACTCGAGCACGAGAAGTGTCTGGACCCCCACGCTCTCGATGAGCCCGGCCTTCCGCCTCAGCGATGTCAGAAGGAGTGGAACCCTTCCGGGGGTGAGGATCTCGCGGGGATGGCGGTCGAATGTGACGACGACCGATCGCAGCCCGCTCTCCCGGGCCACCTGCACGACACGCCCGACGACCGACTGATGGCCGCGGTGAACGCCGTCGAAGAAGCCGACCGTGGTGGCGGATTCCCCTTCCAGGGGAAAGGATCCGATCCCGTGAAGGACATCCACGTCACGGAGCGTACCGAATCTCGTGCGCGGATCCCGCGGATCGTCCGTCGAAACTGGCCGGTCAGCGACCGGCTGAGTTGCGGCCCCCGTGCCGGGCGGCGGTCGCGAGAGCCACTCCCGCCACGAGCAGCCCAAGAGAAGGGGAGGAAGCGGATGCACGGGTTCGGGTTCGACTCAGGCGGGATCCCGGGAGCCGAACCCGGCTCGCTACCGGCGGGCGGGAGTCTCTGCGGAACGTCTGTCCTTGAGCACAGTGGTGCTGAGCCCAGCAACCCTGAACCGGGGCCCGACCCAGACCACGGGCCGCTCGGGCCCCCTCATGCGAACACGGGATAGGTACAGGGCCGCTCCCCCGGCAGCGAGAAGCAGGAGGGCCAGGGCAACGAGGCGGCTGACGTCGATCCCGGTAAAGGCGAGCGATCCGGGGGCCCGTTCGATCGCAACCGCGAGAACTTGGTCTGCCAAAAGGGTAGTCACAGTGGTGTTGTCGCTGTCGGACGTGCCTCTTCTCCCCGACCCGGCGACCTCGGTGGCGGACGCCGTCACCGTGTTCACCACGCTCTCTCCCGTCGGTGGCGAATAGTCCGCCACCGAGAACGAGCACGCCAGCGTCTCCCCGAATGCCAGCGTGAGCCCACCCAGGTCGGCGCACACCTCGACGTGCGCCCGCCCGCTCTCCTGGGTGAACGAGTGGCTCACGGTCGCGATCTCGAATGCTGTCGCGCCCATGTTGGTGATGATGACCTTGAAGTCGATGTCGGCCCCGGCTGCGGGAGCGGTCTCCGAATCGGAGTAGATGCCGTCGCCGTCCGCGTCGTTCAACGCTTTCACCGAGAGGGCCAGTGAAGGCTGGGATGCCTCCAGGATTGCTGCTCCGTAGAAGAAGAACCCACCGCCGTCCGAAGTGCCGCCCTCGCGACCACCCACGGAGAGCACTCGAGCAAAGCCAGCGCGCCCTTCCATCGGACCGCGGGAGGAGGGGTTCCCCGGAGTGAGGATCACCCCCGCACCGGTCACGGTCTCCGAGACGAGACCACCGGAAGCTTCCTGCCCCTTCGTCTCTGGCTTCCGGCATCCTTCGTCGGCGCATGAGTGCTTCGGACCGATGACGGCTTCCTCGGAGCCCGTGAGTTTGTCGGCCTTTTCCTTGCCGTGCTTGGGCCGCTCGTCCTTCCGGTCGGCCCTAGCATCCCCCGCTACATCGTTAGCGGGCTCCTTCTTCTTGTCCGAGAAATCCTTTGCCGAAGGGTCCTCCACCTCGGCCGGGGCCTCCTCGGCCACGGCCACATCCTCAACAAGGGGAACGACAAGGCCCGGGACGCCTTCGCCGACCAGCAGGGGTTCCTCCGAATCACGAACATGATTGGGCCGATGGTCGGCCGAGGCAGGGGTGGGGACAGCTAGGAGCATCGCCATCAGAACGGCCAGAAAGACGACTGCGATCGGGGAGGTAGATCTGAAGCGTTTCCCGTTGGACGGCACCCTTGTTCCCCCGCGTGTCTTACCCTCCGGCGACTCGGAGGATACGCCGGCCATCGATCGGATACCAGGACCCGAATGGGGGACACGCCGACCGGCTACCGCGAGAGGATGACGTCCGGGCGAGCCCGGGCGCCCTCGTCTCGATAGATACCGATCAGGCGGCTCTCGGGGTCGAAGACGGCGTACGGTCCTTCGATCCCGGCGGGTCCGAGCGGCCGCCCATGTTGGGCCGCCCTCGCCTCCTCCGCGTCGAGATCGAGCCGAGGAAGGTGCGCGACCGACCGCTCCACGGACATCGGCGCTCCCGGCTCGCCGGGGGGAAGAGCGTGGTTCAGCTCGAAAGGGCCGATGCGGGTGCGGACCAACCGGGCCAGGTGGGCGCCACATCCGAGCCGCTCCCCCACGTCCGCGACGAGAACCCTGACGTACGTGCCGCCCGAGCAGATCGCCAAAAAGTCGAAGTCCGTCCCCGCGAGGCGCAGCAGATCGAACCGGCTCACCACGACCCGTCGCGCCGGAGCTTCCACCGGCTTTCCCATCCGAGCCGCTTCGTACAGCTTGCGGCCGCCGACCTTCACGGCCGAGTACGCGGGCGGTCGCTGCTCGATCTCACCCACCAGGTCCGCCATCACGGTGCGCAACTGGTCCTCAGCGACGTCCACCGCCGAGGTGCGGACCACTCGACCGAGGGCATCCAGGGTGTCGGTCTCCGTCCCGAGTCGGCCGGTGCCCTCGTATTCCTTCTCCAGGTCTCCCAGGAACCGAAGAAGCCTGGTGGCCCGTCCAACGCCCATGAGGAGGAGCCCGGAGGCCATCGGATCGAGGGTCCCCGCGTGGCCCACCTTCCGAACGCCGAGGGCCCGGCGAACCTCGTTCACGGCATCGTGGGATGTGATGCCGGAAGGCTTGTCGACCAGGAGAAGTCCGTCAGCCACGCGCCTCGGCAAGAGCGCGCGCCAGGCTGCTCGCCGTCTCCTCCAGGTCCGCCTTGGAGGTGTACCCGGAGGCCAGCCGATGGCCTCCGCCACCGAATCTTGCGCTGACGGCCGCCACATCGGCCTTGCCCCGCGATCGGAGGGACACCTTGAATCCTCCCTCCCGCTGTTCCTTCAACACCGCGACCACGTCCGCCTCTCGCGCCGTGCGGAGCACGTCGATGAGATCGTCGGTCTCCTGGATGGCCACCCCAGCCTCCTTCAGATCCTTCCGCGTGAGATACGTCCACACCAGATCCGCCCCCGGATCGTGGACGGCGCGATCGAGGACCTTGCCGAGCAGACGGAGGTACGGCAGCGTGTTGTCCTCGTACAGGGTCTGGGCCAGAGCAGCGTGGTCGAAGGCTTGCTCCCGAAGCGCGGCGGCGATCCGAAGCACCTCCGGAGTGGCCGACTCGTATTGGAAGCGGCCGGTATCGGTGACGAGGCCCGCGTACAGGCAGGTCGCAACATCAGGAGTGATCTCGCCCGACATCTCCTCGATGAGACGAAAGACGAGCTCCGCGGTGGCGGCCGCATCCCCGTCCACCAGGTTGATCGTTCCGAACCCGCGGTTGGTCCGATGGTGATCGATGCACACGACCGTTGTGGCCTTCTTGAGCAAGTGCTCCAGGCCGGCGAGCCGGGCAGGATCCGCAGCGTCCAGGGTCACGAGTACCGCTGGGGTCTTCGGCAGGTTCTTCGGCTCCACCAAGTACTCACGACCGGGAAGCGCCTCCAGCCATCGCGGTGGCTCCGCCAATCCGTTCGGCCACGTGGCCACGACCTGCTTCCCCCGGCGGCCGAGGAAGCAGGCCAGGCCGAGTAGGGACCCGAGGGCGTCGGCATCCGGATTCACATGGCACACCAGCACGACCTCGTCCGCACGGTCGAGAGTTCCTGCGGCCTCGGCGAGCGCCTCAGCTTGAAGCATCGTCCTCGTGGATCTCCCGCAGGAGCTCGTCAATCCGATCGGCGCGGGCCGGTCCCTCATCTACCCGGAACTCGAGCTCGGGAAGAAACTTCATCCGGACCTGGTGCCCCAGCACCGACCGAAGGTGCGAACGCGCCGAACGCAGCCCCGCATGCGTCGACCGGCGTTCCGATTCCTCACCGAGCACGGTGTACAGAACCACGGCCCTGCGGAGGTCGGGAGTGACCTCGACTCTCGTCACGGTGACGAACCCGACCCGGGGATCCTTCAACTTCGGGATCTCCTCCGCGAGGATCTCCCGGAACTCCTCGGACACGCGCTCGGGCCGGACGCCCTCAGTCATCCTGCGAGTGAATGGTCAGGACGGTGTCGATGATGTCCACCGTCGGCTCCCTGGACACGAACCGCTCCACCTCGTGCATCACTTTCCGGAGGTGATAGCCCTCCCCGGCCACGGTCGAAACTCCGAGCGTCGCGCGCTGCCAGAGCTCGTGGTGGTCGACCTCGGCCACGGCGACGTTGAACTTGGAACGAAGACCGGATGTGAGCGTCTTGATCACGTGTCGCTTCTCCTTCAGCGACCGACACGCAGGAATGCGCAGTTCGATGGAGCACAGCGCTGCCAACATGGACCCGCCGGATCCTTTCAGACCACGAAGCCTACAGCGACCGGGCCACCTCTCGGACCTCGTATGCCTCGATGACGTCGCCCTCCTTGACGTCCTGGAAGTTCTCCAGACCGGCGCCGCACTCGAATCCCTCCTGGACCTCGCGGACGTCGTCCTTGAACCGCCTGAGCGAGGCGATCTTTCCGTCGTACACGACCGTACCGTCGCGGACCAGCCGAGCCCGGGCGTTGCGGGTGAGCACTCCCTTGCTGATGTAGCATCCCGCCACCATCCCGAGCTTCGGCACTCGGAACGTCGCACGGACCTCCGCACGGCCGAGCTCCACCTCTTCTTCTCCGGGGGCGAGAAGCCCGGACAGGGCCTGCCTGATGTCGTCGACGGCCTGGTAGATGACCCGATACAGCCGGACGTCGACACCCTCGCGTTCCGCCACCTCCCGGGCGCCCCGATCGGGGCGGACGTTGAAGCCCACCACGATGGCCCGAGATGCGTGCGCCAGCACCACATCGCTCTCGGCAACTGCGCCGACGCCTCGGTGCAGGATGCGCACCCGCACCTCCTGGGACTCGATCTTCTCCAGGGCCTCGGACAGCGCCTCCAGCGAACCCTGGGTGTCCGCCTTGAGCACGATGTTGAGCTCGGTGATCTCGCCCTCGCGGGCCGCGGCAAGCAGTCCGGCGAGCGTGGTGACCGGTTGGGTGGCCACCAGCTCCGCGGCCCGCAACCGAGCCTCGCGTTCCTGAGCGACGTGGCGGGCTTGCCGCTCGTCGGCGACCGCCCGAACCTCGTCGCCAGCCTCGGGCACCCTCGACCACCCCTGGACCTGAACGGGCTTCGCCGGCGTCGCTTCCTCGACGGCGTTTCCGTTCTCGTCCCACATCGATCGCACCCGCCCATACGCCGCACCGCACACCACTGCGTCCCCGACCCGGAGCGTTCCCCGCTGCACCAGCACGGTGGCCACCGGCCCCCGGCCCTTGTCCAGGTGGGCCTCGATGGCCACTCCTCTGGCCGGGGCCTCCGGATCGGCCTTCAGCTCGGCGAGCTCTGCCACCACCAGGATGGTCTCGAGGAGCTTGTCCAGGTTCTCTCCGCTCTTGGCGGAGACGTCGACGAACTCGAAATCTCCACCCCACTCCGAAGTCTGCACGCCGGTCTCGGCAAGCTGCTGCCGCACCCGAACGGGATCGGCCTCCGGCTTGTCGATCTTGTTCACGGCTACCACGATGGGTACGCCTGCTGCCCGGGCGTGGTCGATGGCCTCGAGGGTCTGGGGCATCACACCGTCGTCCGCGGCCACGACCAGCACCGCGATGTCGGTCACCTGAGCGCCACGGGCTCGCATCGCCGTGAACGCCTCGTGCCCCGGCGTATCGATGAACGTGATCATCTGGCCGTTCTGATGGACCTGATAGGCCCCGATGTGCTGGGTGATGCCTCCCGCCTCCCCCGAGATCACATCGGTCTTGCGGATCGCGTCGAGGAGCAAGGTCTTTCCGTGATCGACATGGCCCATCACGGTGATCACGGGAGGACGCGGACGGAGCCGTGCGGGGTCCACGACCTCCTCTTCCTCGATCCCCTCCTCCTCGTCCGGAGCGACGACCTCGACCTCGTAGCCGAACTCGTGGGCCAGGACCTCGATGGCCTCGTCCGAGAGCGACTGGGTGATCGTGACCATCTCGCCGGCCTCCAGCATCTTTCGGATGATCTCGGTGGGATCTGTTCCGAACTTCTCCGCGGCCTCCTTGACGGTTGCTCCCCGGCCGATCCGGACCGGCTCGAGTGGGGCGGCCGGCTCGGGCTCCACAGCGGGGGCCGGTTCCGGCTCCGCCACCGGTTCGGGTTCGGGCTTCACCACCTTCGTGGTCGCCGCCGGCCTCCTCCTGGCCCGCTGCTTCGGGAGCGGCTCCTCCGTGACCACCTTCGGCTTCCCGGCCGAGACCGCCTTCCCCCCCGAAGCTCGGAGACGGGGAACGGCCTCCTCGGGAACGCTGGATGAAGCCGTGAGCCCCCCGTAGCCCATCTTCTCCAGGGCCTCGACGAGGTCGCGGCTCTTCACGTCAAGCTCTTTCGCCAGCTCGTGGATCCTCATATCTTCATTTCTCTTTCGATCTCAGCCAGTAGCCTAGCCAAATCCTCCGAACCAAGGGGCGTCTTCAGGGCCCGGCCGAGGGTTCCCTTCCGGGTCGCCTTCGCAACGCACTCGGAGTCTCGACAGACGTACGCTCCGCGCCCGGGAGCCTTGCCCCCCGCGTCGACCTCGACCCGGCCCTGGCCGGCCCGAACGATCCGGAGCAGCTCCCGTTTGGGCCGTTTGGTCCTGCACCCCACGCAGGTGCGCTCCGGCTCTGGGGGCACCGATCTAGGCGGAGCGGGCCTGCTTCTGGTGTGCGGGGATCCCGCAATACTCGGAGCCGGGCTTGGCCGGGTTCGTGCACCGCTCACCGCTGCTGAGAAGGGCCGCACATCTCGGGGCCGACTCCGATTCTGGAGCGGCCGAGGCGGATCCAGTGGATTCCTCGTCGTCGGCGCTCGGAGCCGGGCTCTCCGAAACCTCCGATTCCGGTCCGGTGGTCACCACGGGCGGGGCGGGGGAGCTCGCAGCGGCACGGGCGGCCGCCTCCTCCTCGAAGCTCTGCGATTCGCTCTTGATGTCGATCCGCAGTCCAGTGAGGCGAGCGGCCAGCCTGGCGTTCTGCCCTTCCTTCCCGATGGCCAGGGACAGCTGGTAGTCGGGAACGATGACCAGTGCGGTCCCTGTCTCGGTGTCGATCCGAACCTCCTTGACCTTCGCCGGCTGGAGGGCATTGGCCACGAACTGGCCGAGGTTGTCCGACCACTGGACCACGTCGATCTTCTCGCCCTTCAGCTCGTTCACCACCATCCGAACGCGAGACCCCTTGGCCCCAACACAGGCACCGACCGGGTCGACTCCGGGCTCGTTGGAGGCCACGGCGATCTTGGACCGGTGGCCCGGCTCCCGAGCCACCGCCTTGATCTCGACGATGCCCTCGGCCACCTCGGGAACCTCGAGCTCGAAGAGTTGCCGAAGGAGGTTCGGGTGGGTCCGGGAGACGATGATCTGCGGTCCCTTGGTGGTCTTTCGGACCTCGACGATGTACGCCTTCAAGCGCTCGCCGTGGCGGTATGGCTCGGAGGGCACCTGCTCCTGAACGGGCAACAGGGCCTCAACCTTCCCCAGGTCGAGCAGCGTGTAGCGGTGAGAGTCTTGCTGGACGATCCCGGTCACGACATCGCCCTCGCGCCCCGCGAACTCCTCGTACGTCAGCTCCCGCTCCGCATCGCGGATCTTCTGCAGAATGACCTGCTTGGCCGTCTGTGCCGCGATCCGCCCCTTGAACTCCTCGGACACGGGGACCTCCTGCTCCTCCACCAGGTTGCCGGTCTCGTCGAAGGTTTGAAGGAACGCCCGCATGTCCCCGGACTCCGGTTCGAGAGTGAACCGGACGTCGTGCATCTCCTCTTCCTCCGGCTCCTCCCCGCCTCGCATCGAGGACTTGTACGCCGAGGCCAGGGCCTCCTCCAGCCCATGCAGGATCGTCTCGAACGAGATCCCCTTCTCTCGTTCGAGCTCCCGCAGCGCCTGGACCAACTCGGCACTCATCGCTTTCCTCCACGTTCCTTCCACTCGAACACCGTCCGGGCCGAGGAGATGTCCCGATACGGCAGCGTCCGCTCTCCCCGCTCCGTGGCGATCGTGACCCCGTGTTCGTCCGCGGCCACCATGACCCCGGCGTGGTTCCGGGCGCCCTCGATCGGCTCGACCGTCCGGACCTTGACCTTCACGCCGACCCGACGTACGAAATCCTGGGGCCGGCGCAGTGGCCGCTCCACACCGGGCGAGCTCACCTCGAGCGTGTACGGACCCGGAGCGAACTCCTCGAGGTCCAACCGGCGCGAAAGCCGTTCGCTCGTCCCGGCGATCGTTTCCAGGTCGACGCCGTCCTCACGATCCACGGTCACCCGAAGGATCCGGCGCCCTGCCTCCCGTCGGAATGTGACGTCGACCAGCTCGAGGCCGGCGGCTTCCACCACCGGCCTCACCACCGCCTCCAGCTCCATCGTCCCAAAAAAGAGAGTGGGCGCCAGCCCACTCGGCCTCTCCTCTATAAGAAGTATAGCGGTTCCCATGCCCCCGGCAGCTTCGGGGCGCGGCTACAGCGCGCGACGCTGGCCGCCGGGGTCCCCCCAGTGGTCGCGTCGGTTCATCCGTTGGACGATCCGGGGGTCGCTCCACCCGTCGCGAAACGGGATCTCCAGATCCCGGCAGACGGCCTCCGCCACCTCTTTGGATGGGAACACGGCTCGTGTCCAGTTGCCCTCGACGTCCACGAGCACGCAGTCGAACGTGTTCCTGCCGCAGCGCTGGATGACGGCCTCGACGTCGGGCCGCAGCTGGGCGAACTGTCGGAAGCTTGCAGGTGGCGTCGTCGCTCCCACTGCTCCACGGTACCGGAGAATCCCGGGGGTCCACAACCGAAGTTCCGTTATCCTGCCC
>DASQUW010000084.1:0-5954 GCA_035641075.1 Actinomycetota bacterium
CGGCGCCGCGACGAGTTCCTCGATTCGCTCCGCGAGATGGTGAACATCGACTGCGGATCGTTCTCGCCGGCGGGCGTGAATCGGATCGCCGACCTTTGTGCGCACCGTTTCTCCGCCGGGGGTTGGGAGATCGAGCGGCGGCCACACGAGCCGGGTGAAGGAGAGGACCAACTCGGCGACCTGCTGATCGGCCGGCTCTCCGGGTTGGGAGGCCCCAACGTGATGCTGCTGGGCCACATGGACACGGTCTTCTCCGAAGGCACCGCCCTCGAACGGCCCTTCCGCATCGACGGGGACCGAGCCTTCGGTCCCGGCGTCTCCGACATGAAGAGCGGACTGCTCGCGGGGATCTTGGCAGTGGAAGCTCTTCAGGAGGTGGGGGAAGGAGGCTTCGGCTCCATCACGTACGTGTGCAATCCGGACGAGGAGATCGGGTCACCGTTCTCAGGGGCCGTCATCCGCCGGCTTGCCGCCGACGCAGACGTCGCCTACGTATTGGAAGCCGCTCGGGAGAACGGCGAGCTGGTGTCGGCGCGCAAGGGGGTCAGTGACGCGCGCATCGAGATCACCGGCCGCGCTGCGCACGCCGGCGCATACCCGGAACGCGGGCGGAGCGCGGTTCTGGAGGCCGCGCACAAGATCATCGCGCTTCATGCGCTGAACCGGCGCTGGCCGGGCGTGACGGTCAACGTCGGCGTCGTCTCCGGAGGCACTCGGCCGAACGTTGTGGCGGCCACGTGTCATCTCGAGGTGGACATCCGGGCTGAAGATGAGGCGAACCTCGCCGAGGCCGAAGCCGAAGTGGGGCGCATCGCCGAGAACCACGTCGTTCCCGAAGTGGAGGTGACGTTGTCGTCGCGGAGCTGGCACCGGCCCATGGAGAAGACGTTCGCGTCGGCTCGTCTTGTCGATGTGGCCAAGGAGGTGGCGGCGGAGCTGGGGTTCGCGGTGGAGGACACCGCCAGTGGGGGAGCGTCCGACGGCAACACGACGGCCGCCGCGGGCGTTCCCACCCTCGATGGGTTGGGTCCCATCGGCGGAGATTGGCATGGTCCCGACGAGTGGCTCGACCTCGCCAGCGTCACTCCGAGGACCAGCGTTCTCGCGGCGCTGATCGCCCGGGCCGAGGACGCGCTCCGCCCATCCTGACATGGGTGCCGAGGAACCGGTCAAGCTCGTCGAGCTGCGGGTGCTCGATGGCCCGAACCTGTATTTCCCTCGGCCGGCCATCAAGGTGACGCTGGCCGTCCCTGGTTGGCTGGATGCTTCCGAGGAACGGGTCGGCCGCCTCGCCACCCGCCTCGGTCTTCCGACAAAGGGCCGCGGCGCCGTCCAACCTGGAGCTCCCCGAAGCGAGCAGCGGCGAAATGCGGTGGCCCGTCTGGCCGCGCACACCACCCGGATGATCGCCGCCGCGGCGGGCGCCCGACCGGCCGTGAGGGCCCGGCGGGGAGCTGCCGAAGAGGAGGTGGTGGTGTCCTTCCCGTGGAGGCACCGGGGAGCGGCCGAGGCCCTGGCACGGGAAGTGGCCCAGGTATTCAAGGGATTCCTCGGGCGCCGGTCGCTCGAAGGCCAGATTCACGAAGCCGTGAGGGGCATCGAGGCTGCTGATCCTGGGGCTTCACCGAGTGTGCCGTCTCCAGCGATCCCCGTGATCGCGGTGACGGGAACGAACGGGAAGACCACGACGGTCCGGCTCCTCGCTCACTTCCTGCGCACGGCCGGACTGACCGTGGCGTACACGTCGACGGACGGCGTGTACCTGAACGACGACCTGGTGCAGGAAGGCGATTACTCGGGATTCGGCGGGGCGGGCCTCGCGCTCTCCCAGCCCGGGGTCGAGGCGGTCGTTCTGGAGACCGCCCGCGGTGGGATCCTTCTGCGAGGCATCGGGACCGGGCACAACGACGTGGCCGTGGTCACGAACATCTCCGCGGATCACCTCGGTCTTTTCGGCATCGAGACGCTCGATCAGCTCGCGGAGGTCAAGGCAACCATCACTCGAATCACCCGGCCGGGCGGGTGGGACGTGCTGAACGCCGACGATCCCAGGGTTCTGGAGATGCGCCGCCAAGCGGTTGGACGACCCTTCCTCTTCTCCCTCGATCACGACCATCCAGCCATCCGCACCACCGTCGCCGAAGGAGGTCGTGCCGTCACATCACTCGATGGACGCATGGTTCTTGTGGGCCGGGGCATGCAGACTCGTCCGCTGCTGCCACTCGAGGATGTCCCGGTCACGCTGGCCGGCATCTCCACACCGAACATCCAGAACGCCATGGCCGCCGCAGCGGCTGGGCTCGGAGTGGGGCTATCGGAGGAGACGATCGTCCGTGGCCTTCGGTCCTTCGTTCCCGACCCAGAAAAGAACCCCGGACGGGCCAACCTCTACGAGCTCGAGGGCAGGATCGTCGTTGTCGACTACGCCCACAACGAGGCCGGCATGGTGGGGCTAGTCGAGATCTGCCGGGGGGTGTGCCGCCCGCAGGCCGAGATCTGGCTGACGTTCGCAGCTGCTGGCGACCGCTCTCACGAGATCATGCACGGTCTCGGGTACGTCGCTGCACGAGCGGCCCACCATGTCGCCGTGGCGGAGCTTCGTCACTACCTGCGGGGAGCGAAGCCTGAGGACGTCATCGACCGGCTCCGAGCAGGCGCCGTCGACGGCGGCGCCTCGGAGGTTCCCGTCCACGCTGACGAAGTCCACGCCCTCGAGTGGATGCTGGGTGCGTCCGGGCAGGATGACGTGGTGGCGATCACGGCACTCAGCCAGCGTTCCGAGATCTTCGAGTTCCTGAGCGAGAAGGGGGCCCGGCGGGCCGCACCCGGCCGCGTGCGCCAGCTCGTCCGCCGGGCCCGGTCGAGAGCTCGGGCGAGCGCCTAGTCGAGGCCAGTTCGTCCACGCTTTGGCGCAGCCTGCGGATCGGGCTGGCGAGCTTATGGCGCTCCGCGATACTGTCGAGATGGGCGTCGTCCCGATCGCCGCGCCACGTTCTGATCACAGCGTCGGCACGGATCGGGACGAGCCTGCGCATGGTTTCCAGGTAGTCCGCGGCATCACGGATCACGGATCGCAGCTTCGCTGATCTGCGCAATGGGGCACCGCTGCGATGCTCCGACCGAGCATCCTCCACCAGCGCCTCCAGGGTTGGATACGTCTGCACCAGAACCCGGGCCGTCTTTTCCCCGACCCCATGGAGCCCGGGAAGGCTGTCGGAGGGATCGCCCCGAAGGATGGCGAAGTCCACGTACCGCGCGGCGGGGACGCCGTACTTTGCCAGCACCGCGGCCTCGTCCAGAACGTCCATCTCCGACACCCCCTTCCGCGTGAACAGAACCCTCACCACGGGATCGCGCACGAGCTGGATGAGATCGCGGTCACCGGTGACGATGTCCACCCGGTCCTTCTCGGTGGAACGAGCGCAGAGGACTCCGATGGCGTCTTCCGCTTCCCAGCCGGGCGCCTCGGCCTGCGTCATCCCGAATGCGTCGAGGATCTCGCGCAGCAGCTCGAACTGTTCGGGGAGTCCGTCGGGGTCCGGAAGGCGGGCGGACTTGTATCCGGGGTACAGGGCCACTCGGGGAGCGGGGCGCCAGTCGGCGTCGTAGACGTGGACGACCAATTGGGGCTCGCGGGCACCGATGAGCCGCGCCGTCATGTCCAGGTACCCATGCAGGGCATTCACCGGTTGTCCGCGATCGTCGGTGATCGACGCGGGTAAGGCGAAGAATGCTCGATACATCATGCTCGAGGTGTCGAGCAGGAGTTGCCGCGTCATCTCGACCCAGGGTAGACGTCCATACCATTGAGGGCGAACGCGACCCGGTCGACCAGGTCACACTGAGGGAATACGTTCCTGTCTGAGATGCTACGAAGGTGTTAGATGTTTGGGATGCGGCGTACCTCCTTGCTGGTCAGTGGGTCCGTCGTCATGGCGGTTCTGGCTGTTTCGGCGCAGCTGGCGGCGGAACGGGTGCCCCTCGCTCACGCGGCTTCCATCGCAGCCCCGGTGTGTTCGGGGAAGCCGGCCACCCAGCAAGGCACTGCCGGCTTCGACAACATCGTGGGCACCCCCGGCCGGGATGTGATCCTCGCATTGGGGGGTGACGACCGGATCGATGGAAGAGGCGGCGACGACCTCATCTGCGGGGGGGACGGCGACGACTACGTGGTTGGAGGGGGTGGGAACGACCGCCTCCAAGGGCAGCGGGGAATGGATACGGTCTCATTCTTCGAGAGTAAGGGAGTGAACGTTGACCTCGCCGTGGGGACGGCCAGAGGGGCGGGCACCGACCGCCTTGCCAGTATCGAAAACATCCTGGGGTCCCCTCGCAGGGACACGCTGAAGGGGAGTTCGGCGCCCAATGTGCTGCATGGGCTCGCCGGTCCGGATGCTCTGGCGGCCCGGGGAGGGAAGGACACCCTGAACGGCGGGATCGGACGCGATTCCCTGGACGGGGGAGCAGGCAAGGACAGCTGCATTGGCGGGAGGGGGGTCGACACCGTCCGCAGGTGTGAGCGCCTGCTGAGCGTCCCCTAAGGATTGGGTTTGGACTGTTCGCCCCTGCTGAACTCGATCAGATCCGGGTCGCCGCCGGCCTGGCCGTCCCCCTCTGCCGCAGGCATCACCGAGGGATGCGCCAGGGATCGGCGGGACTCGATCTCCTTCCAAACTTCTGTGGCGTAGTCGACGCATAACACGACGAGGTCGCCGGGGCGGCTCCGGTCGAGGGCCTTGCGGGTCGCTTCCATCTCGTCGATGACGATCTCCGCGTTCCCGGCGCGGGCTCCCGACTCCATCGCCTCACGGATCCCCCCCATGACGAGCTCCGCCGTCTCGCCTTTCTTGCGTCCTCGAGGATTGACGTCCTCGCGCACGATGATCTCGTCGAAGTACCTCGCGGCCACCCGGCCGAGCTCTCGCATGTCTTCTTCTCGGCGGTCACCGGGGGTGGCGACCACCGCGACGCGGAGGTTCGCCGACCACGACGGGGCTCCAGGAGTGCCTCCCACGGGCGAATCCGCCGTGACGCGCTCCACGAAGTCGCCAAGCATCTGCAGTCCGTGGGGGTTGTGCGCGTAGTCAATGACGATCTTCACTCCGTGGAGCTCCACGAGGTTCAGGCGCCCCGGCGCCTGATAGATCGAGGTGGTGAAGGTTCGGAGGCCCTGGCGGATGTCGTGGAGATGGGCTCCGGCCGCGTGGGCGGCACCCGCCGCGGCGAGGGCGTTCTGGATGTTCATCCGGGCCCGCCCCTCGAACGTTGCCGGCAACAGATGCGTCCACGCGATGGGCATGGTCCGGCGGCCTTCCCTGATCACCATCATCTCCCCGAGTGAGCCCTTCTCCAGAACCACAGCCTTCCTCCCCCGCCGGACCCATCGCTCGATGAGCTCGTTTCCCTCCTGCATCGAGAACAGGATCACCGACCCGCTGCAGTGCTTCCGCATCTCGGCGACCAGGGGATCGTCGGCGTTGAGGACCGCGTACCCGGCGCGGGGAACAGCTTCGACCACGACCCGCTTCACCTCGGCCAGCTGCTCGAGCGAGTCGACCTCCTTCATTCCGAGGTGGTCGCCGGTGACGTTGAGGACCACGGCCACATCGTTGCGGCCGTATCCCAGTCCTTCTCGCAGGATGCCGCCGCGAGCCACCTCGAACACCGCGAAGTCGATCCGCGGGTTCTGGAGGACCATCTGGGCCGACTTCGGGCCACTGGCGTCCACGCGTTTCACCAAACGCTGGTCGATGTAGATGCCGTCGGTTGAGGTGAGTCCGACCTTGTTGCCCATCGACTTGAAGATGTGGGCGATCATCCGAGCGGTCGTCGTTTTCCCGTTGGAGCCGGTCACCGCGATGATGGGGATCCGCGACGGCGTGCCCGGGGGGAACAGCAGGTCGATCACCGGCCTGGCCACGTACTGGGCCTCCCCCTCTGTGGGATGGGTGTGC
>DASQUW010000085.1:0-12759 GCA_035641075.1 Actinomycetota bacterium
CGATGCCCCCAGCCGCGCCGAGGATGGAGACGGCGGCGAAGCCGTACGAGAACGGCTCGTGGTGAACCTCCCCGAAGTGGACCCACTCGGCGAACACCGCTCCGAGCTGTGGAGCTCCCAGGAAGCCGACAACGACCGAGAGCCCGGCCAGCACCATGAGCGGGACGGTCATCACACGCGGGGACTCATGCGGGTGAGCCTCACCCCGGTATTGCCCGAAGAACGTCAGGAACACCGCTCGGGTCATGTAGAACGCCGTGAGGACCGCGGTAAGGAGGGCGACGGCCCACACCGCGTAGTGCTCCGTCCGGAACGCCACCGTGATGATCTCGTCCTTCGACCAGAACCCAGCCAGTGGCGGGATCCCCGAGAGGGCGGCCGCTCCAATGGCGAACGTCAGGAACGTCACCGGCATGTATCTCCGAAGCCCCCCCATCTCGCTCATGTTGTTGCTGTGGACCGCGTGAATCACGGAGCCCGCGCACAGGAACAGCAGAGCCTTGAAGAACGCGTGGGTGAACAGGTGGAACAGACCGGGCGTGTACCCCTCCTCTCCCAGCGACAGCCCCGCGATCATGTAGGCGAGCTGAGAGACCGTCGAGTAGGCCAATACTCGTTTGATGTCGTCCTGGATCATCGCCAGCAGCGCCGCGATGAGCATCGTGATCGACGCGATGACCGCGACGAACTCGAGCGCCCCGCCGGTGGCGTGCACGAACAGGGCGAAGAGCCTCCCCACGAGGTACACACCGGCTGCCACCATGGTCGCCGCATGGATCAGCGCCGAGACGGGAGTGGGACCGGCCATGGCGTCCGGGAGCCAGACGTGAAGGGGGAACTGCGCCGACTTCCCGATGGCCCCGCCGAAAAGAAGCACCGCCCCAACGGTGAGCAAGCCCGCAGCCACCTCTCCGGACTCGGCCAGCTCGCTGATCTCGCTCATGTTCGAGGTGCCCGTGGCGAAGATCAGCACGAAGATCCCGAAGAGGAACGGGATGTCGCCGGTCTTGGTGGTGATGAAGGCCTTGATCCCGGCGTCCGAGTTCACCTTCTCCTCCCACCAATGTCCGATGAGGAGGTAGGAGCAGATCCCGACCAGCTCCCATCCGACCAGCAGCTGGATGAGGCTGTTCGCGATGACCAACAGGAGCATCGACCCGGTGAACAACGAAAGCGCCGCGTAGTACCACGTGAACCGAGGGTCGTTGGCCATGTACCCGACGGAGTAGATCTGAACCAGCAGCGAGACCAGCGTCACGATCACGAACATGACCGCTGCGAGCCCGTCGATCCTCATCCCCACGTCGAGCTCGAACGAGGCAAGACTGAACCAGGTGAGAGAACGCTCGTAGACGAGTTCGCCGTCGCCCACGATGCGGCCGAACACAGTCAGCGAGATCAGGAAGCTGAGCGCAACGGCGGCGATGCCGATGTCGGCGCCGCGCCCGGGCATCCGCCTCCCGAAGAATACGATCAGGAAGAACGCCACCAGCGGCAGCAACGGGATCAGCCACGCCTGCTCAATCACGGCTGCGGAGCCCCCATACGCAGCGCCAGCTTCATCCGCGGCGCCTGTTGACGGCGTGGGGCCCACCCTCGCTCGCAACAGCGCTCGCGAGGGCCCCTCCCACGCCTACGCGGCGCCGCGTACGGGCCTGTGCTCACCACTTCAGCAGGTTGACCTCGTCCACGTTGATGGTCTCCCTGTTTCTGTAAATCAGGATGACGATGGCCAGGCCGATGCCGACCTCCGCGGCGGCCACGGTGATGACGAACAGCGCGAACACCTGGCCGCTCAACAGCGCATCCTGGAAGAACTGGGAGAACGCAACGAGGTTCACGTTCACCGCGTTCAGCATCACCTCGATGGACATCAGCACCAAGACCGCGTTCCGTCGGGCGAGCACCCCGTAGATGCCGATGGCGAACAGCACCGCTGAAAACATAAGCACGAGGGGCAGACGGATCACGCCTCGTCCTTCCTCGCCAGCACGATCGCCCCGATGAGCGCGGCGAGCAACAAGAACGACACGACCTCGAACGGAAGCACGTACGTGCTGAACAGCTCCTCCCCGATCCTTGCGGTGAAGGACGGGGCGATCTGGATCTCTTGCCCGGAGAAGGCGTCCTGGATCAGGAGGCCCAATCCCGCGAGGATCCCCGCGCCGACGAGCGCGGCGATCCCCCGCTGCTGGTTGTCGAGGGCCTCGCGTCCAATCGGTGCCCGGGTGAGCATGAGGCTGAACAGCAGAAGCACCACGATGGCCCCGACGTAGATGAGCACCTGCACCCAGGCCACGAACTCCGCGGCGAGCAAGAGATAGACGGCCCCGACCGCAGCCAGCGTCACCACCAGGTACAGGGCGGCGTGGACAACGTTCTTCGCCGTCACCAGGCGGAGCGCGGCCACCGAGCCGGTCACGGCAAGGATGGCGAAGACCCATTCCTGGATCGTCACGACTCGGCTCCCTCGGCTTTCTTCTGCCGGGCGGCCCTGATCGCCGCCGACTTCGCTCGTCCCTCGGCCACCCGCCGATCCGTTCCCTTATCGAGTTCCTCCTGAAGAACCCTGTCGTAGGTCTCCTGATCCGGCTCCACTTCCTCCCGCGTCCGCGGTTGGGCAGGAGCGGCTCGCTCGCCGGCGGCGAGGGTCCCCGCCGACTGCTCGGCGGGGGCAGGTGCGGAGGCGGCCTCCTCCGCCGCGGGCTCCTGAACGGCCGCGGTGGCCGGGGGCGGTGGTGCGGTGGAGGCGGCTGGAGCTGCGGGCTCGGCAGCCGAAAGGAGCTCTGCCCCTTCCTCGAGCTCCGGGGGCGGCAGGACCGTGTAGTTCCACTCGTCGAGCCTTTCCTTCTCGTGGGTCAGTTCCTGGATGCCGTAGGTGGCGTACTCGAACTCCGGGCTCCAGAACAGCGCGTCGAACGGACAGACCTCGACGCAGATCCCGCAGTACATGCACAGGGCATAGTCGATGGCGAAGCGGTCCAGAACCTTCGCCGAACGAGCTCGTCCCCCCGCTGCCGGCTCGTGCGTCTCCTTGTGTGACTCGATGTAGATGCACCAGTCGGGGCATTCGCGCGAGCACTTCCAGCACACCGTGCAGTTCTCGGCCTTGAGCGAGATGACCCCGCGGCTCCGGGGCGGGAGGTCCGGCTTCTCGTGCGGGTACTGCTGGGTGACCGATGGCGACAGCAGATGCTTCAACGTCACCAGGAGGCCCTTCACCAGACCGAGGCCGGGGACGGCTGCGGTGGGACCCCAGATCAGGTTGAGCTCGGCCTGGTAATACGGAACGCTCGCGAGGCCCGCCGGCATGAGCAGCACCCCGACGATGCCGGCGGCCGTCGTCTCTCGCCCGGCGCGCTCCTGCATCCGGGCGATGCGCGCGCCGGTGCGGAAGACCGAGATGATCGGGGCGATGAGGAAGGGAAGTCCCGCCAGGAACCACAGCACCACGCCCCACAGACGGATCGGACGGGACAGGAGCAGGTAAAGAGCCACCGGCACGAACGTGAGTCCCGCGGACGAGAACGCCAGAAACGCCAGGCCGGGGCTGATCTCGGGGTCGCGAAGGTACCGTCGCGCTTCGTCGTTCACCTTGTAGTGCCAGACCATCGCGTAGACGCCTAGCGTCGCCAGGCTCAGAAGCCACACACCGAGCGGACTCCGCCGCCGGTAGCCCTCCCCCTCGACGACCACCTCACCCGGCGGCGAGCCGGGCCGATAGGGGGCCTCCTTCTCGACATCCTGCTCCGGGGCCTGGGGCTCGACGTCGATGGCCATCCCTACACCAGCACCTTCACGACCGCGGTCCCCAGGATGTTCAGGAGCGCCAGCGGGATGAGCCCGATCCACGAAAAGCGCTGGAGCTGATCCTCTCGCAGACGCGGATACGTGGCCCGGAGCCAGATGATCAGGAACGAGAGCCCCCCGATCTTCGCGGACATCCAGATGGGTCCCGGCAGGAAGGGACCGAGATATCCACCCAGGAAGAGCACGGAGGCCAGGGCCGCCAGCACCACGATGCCGGCGTACTCGGCCAGGAGGAAGAAAGCGAACTTCAGGCCGGTGTACTCGGTGTAGGCACCAAAGATGATCTCCGAGTCGGCGACGGGCATATCAAAAGGAGTGCGGACGAGCTCGGCCAACGACGCCAGCACGAAGATGAGAAGCCCCAGCGGCTGAACCAGGACGAACCAGTAATCTCGCTGTGCTTCCACGATGCCGACGAGGGACAGCGTCCCGGCGAGCATGGCCACCGCCACGGCCACGAGGATGAGCGGCAGCTCGTATGCGATCAGCTGCGCCGCGGCCCGGAGGGCCCCGATCAGCGAGAACTTGTTGGCGGAGGCCCACCCGGCCATCAGCACGCCGATCACCGACACCCCCGAGATGGCCATGACGAAGAACAGGCCGACATCGAGGTTCTCGGCCCAGATGTTGTCGCCGAGCGGTATGACCACGAGGGTGAGGATCGCGGGGAGGACGAACACCGCGGGCGCCAGCGTGAACACCCAGCGGTCGGCGGCCCGGGGGATCACGTCTTCCTTCTGGATGAACTTGATCCCGTCGGCGATGAGCTGAGCCCAGCCATGGAAGCGCCCCGCTTCCATCGGGCCCAGGCGGTGCTGCATGTGCGCCAGGATCTTGTGCTCGGCATAGCCCACCACCATCGGCGCCGAGAGGAAGAACCCCATGACCAGCACCACCTTGATCGCACCGACCACCCAGACGTTGGAGAAGAGCTCGTCCACGAAGCTCACGCTCGCCTGGGCGATGGTCACTCCTCTTCCTCCTCTTCCTCGCCCGGCACGGCGCCCGGCCAGGGCTTCACCACCCGGCTCATCAGCACGAAGTCCTTCCGGGCAGGGAAGCCCTCGAACTGCTCTGGGAGCACCAGCTTGACGAGCTGCGGGTGTCCCTCGAACGCGATCCCGAATAACTCCCACGTCTCGCGCTCGAACCAGTTCGCCCCCGCGTACAGCTCATGAAGGCTCGGACAGGTCGGATCCTCTCGGTCGCAGGCGACCTTCACCCGGACGTGATGCTTCTTCGCCGTCGAGTAGAGCTGGGTCACGACGTCGAATCCCTTCTCCTTCCAGTCGACCGCCGTGGTGAAGTCGAAGAAGTTGAAGTCGAGATCCGGATCGTCACGAAGCGTGAGGGCAAGCTCCCGATACCGCCGGGGGGTCACACGCAGGACCGCCTGGCCGTGGATCTCCTCCGCTTCCGGGACATCCTCGCCGAAGCGGGCCCGGAGGCGATCGATGACGTCAGCGGGCTTCAGGGGCCCCGGTGAGCTTGCCACGCCACTTCTCCCGGATGTCTTCGTGGCCGATCTTTTCCTGCAGCTTCACGATGCCGCCCAGCAGGGCCTCCGGCCGGGGAGGGCATCCGGGGACGTAGACGTCCACCGGGACCATCTGGTCGACCCCCTTGGTCACCGAGTACGAGTCCCAGTACGGCCCTCCACAGTTCGAGCACGAGCCGAATGAGATGACGTACTTGGGGTCGGGGATCTGGTCGTACACGCGCTTCAGGGCCGGCATCATCTTGTCGGTGACGGTTCCCGCCACCACTAGCAGGTCGGCCTGCCGGGGACCGTGCGCGAACGGGATCACTCCCAGGCGGATGAAGTCGTGCTTCGAGGTTGAAGTGGCGATGAGCTCGATCGCGCAACAGGCGAGGCCGAAATTCATCACCCACAGGGAGTACTTCCGCCCCCAGTTCAAAAGGAATTTCACGGGCTGGAGGTCGACGAGGGGGGTCCGCTCGATCAGACCCATCTCAGGACCCCCTTCCTCCATGCATACAAGAGGCCAAGCCCGAGGATCACGATGAAGATGGCCATCTCGACAACCGCGAACCAGCCCAGCCGCTCGAAGACGACCGCCCAGGGAAAGAGAAAGACCGCCTCCACATCGAAGATCACGAACAGGAACGCGTAGATGTAGTAGCGGATCTGGGTCTGGGACCACCCCTCGCCCACGGGGTCGATCCCGCACTCGTACGTGGTGAGCTTCTCCGCGAGCTGCCGGCGGGGGGCGACGATCCTCGCGGTGAGGATGGCTACGGCGACCAGGCCCGCGCCGGCGATGCCGAGGGCCACGACCGTGCTGTACGAGCGAAAGTAGGCACTCACGCTTGTGAAATATTTCCCAAGCGCGATTCTATCAGGGGGGGGTTTGGCTGCTCGAATCGCCGCCGGGAACTCTCGGAGCGGCGAGAATCCCTCCGACCACGGGAACCGCCGCCGGGAGGCCCCCTGGCCGATA
Source organism: Actinomycetota bacterium (assembly GCA_035641075.1). Taxonomy (GTDB): domain Bacteria; phylum Actinomycetota; class UBA4738; order UBA4738; family CALAEC01; genus DASQUW01. The sequence continues at coordinate 6,273 of DASQUW010000085.1, forward strand.
GGAGCCCACGAGTGGGTGACGGTGTTCAAGTTCGGAGACTCAGGCCGGAGGAGTGGCCTCACCTCAAGGCCCTGCGCCTTGCTGCCCTGGCCGAAGCACCGCATGCCTTCGGTAGCACACTCCAACACGAGGAAGCGTTCTCCGACGCGCGATGGCAGGAGGTGGCCCGAGGCACGATCTTCGTCGCGGTCAGCGACGGGGACTGGGTGGGAATGGCGGGAGGTTACCGACACGATGTTCCGGGCCTGGTCAGGGTCTGGGGGATGTGGGTACATCCCGATCAGCGGCGGTTGGGGCTGGGTCGCGCCCTTCTCGAGGCGGTCGTCGCCTGGGCACGTATGCAGAATGCCGATCGGATTCGGCTCGGGGTCTCGGAGTCCAACAGACCGGCATACGAGCTCTACAGGGCCGAAGGATTCATGCCCACGGGACAGCGCCAGCCGCTCCGATCGGACCCTTCGATCATCGAGATTGAATTGGAGCGCAGGATCTAGGAATCGGTCCAGAGGACGGCGCCACAGCGAGCAGCCAGGAACGCGGCCAGGTGCAGGAGAGCGTCGCGGGCCGACCCTTCGGGGAGGCCCTCAGCCTCCGAGAGGGCCCGGCGGACCTCTCGGCTCACGGCCTCCCGGGCACGCCCGAGTGCTCCGTCGCCACGCACGATCTCCACGACCCTGAGAAGGCTTCCCTCGTCGGGCTGCTCCGACCTCAGAAGGCGCCGGAGCTCATCCCGATGCTCGGACTCGCGGAGCGCCAGGATGATCGGGAGCGTGAACACCCCCTCCCGAAGATCCACCCCGGGCTCCTTCCCCAGCGTGGACTGGTCGGCCACGAGGTCCATGATGTCGTCGGATAGCTGAAAGGCGAGACCGAGGGCAAGACCGAACCGCTGGAGGCCTTCGACGACCGCCGACGGAGCGCCCGCAAGCAATCCACCGACCTGGCATGACGTGGCGATCAGCGACGCGGTCTTTCGTTCGATGACTCCCATGTAGCCGGCCTCGTCGATCTCGAGGCGACCGGCGGCCTGAACCTCTCGGATCTGCCCTTCACACACCCGGCCGATCGTCGCGGCAAGCAACCGGGAGACGTCGGTGCCGAGCTCGGCGGCGATCGCCGACGCCCGGGCGAACAGGAAGTCCCCGGCGAGGATGGCCACCGTGTTGTTCCATCGAGCGTTGACCGAGGGGATCCCTCGTCGCGAATCAGCTTCGTCGATCACGTCGTCGTGGTACAGGCTGGCCAGATGGGTGAGCTCGACGGCGACGGCAAGCGGGACCAACCGGGGATCGGTCGGATCGCCGAAGTGCCCACCGAGGAGGACGAGCATCGGTCGAAAGCGCTTTCCCCCCGCCGAGAGCAGGTACGCGCCGGCCTCGGAGACCAGCGGCGTCTCCGTCTCGACGGAGGCGGCGAGGTGATCCTCTACCTCCTTCAGCCGCTTCCGGATCTGCCCCTCCAGCACCGGGTCCGGGGCTTCCATCTCCCTGCTGATCGCTCTGGTCATCGACTCACCATCGCAGGATCGCGGCCGAACGCAACACGTCGAGGAGGAGCGACGGGAACACGCCAAGAGCGAGCGTGAGGGCCGCCGTCACGCCGAGCGCAACCCCCGGGCCGGCTCCCGCCGTGACCACCTCGGCCTCTTCCGGCTCCCGCATGTACATCAGGACGATCACCCGGAGGTAGAAGAAGGCCGCCACCACGCTTGCCAGCACCGCGATAACCACCAGTGCTGACTGTCCGGCCTGGACCGCGGCTTGGAACACCACAACCTTGGCGATGAACCCGGCGGTTGGGGGGATGCCCGCCAGCGAGAGAAGAAACAGCGCGAGCAGAGCGGCGAGCCACGGACTTCGCCGAGCCAGGCCGGCGTAGGAAGGCAGCGACGTGTTCTCCTCACCACGTACCGAAACCAGCATCGCCACTCCGAACCCGCCGAGGATCATCGCCGCGTATGCCACCAGGTAGAACATCGAACTGGAGACTCCCTCCTGGCTCACGGCGACCACGCCGACCAGCACAAAGCCCGCGTGAGCGATCGAGGAGTACGCCAGCATCCGCTTGACGTCGGTCTGAGCGATGGCCAGCGTTGAACCCAGGATCATCGTGAGGGCGGCGATCGCCCAGAGCGCGGGGCGAAGATCCCAGGAAACCGGCCCGAGAGCCGTCGTCAACACTCTGAGGAGCGCGGCGAACGCGGCCACCTTCGTGCCGGCGGCCATGAAGGCCGTGACGGGGGTGGGAGCTCCCTGGTACACATCCGGGGTCCACATATGGAACGGCACCGCCGCGACCTTGAACCCGAACCCGACGACCAGCAGTCCCCCGGCGATGAGAGCGAGAGCGAGGGTCGACCCAGCCTCCCCGGACAGGGCCCTGGCGATGGCCCCGATCGATGTGGTTCCGGTGGCTCCGTAGGCAAACGCGATCCCGTACAGGAAGAAGGCCGACGAGAACGCCCCCAGGAGGAAGTATTTGAGGCTCGCCTCCTGCGAGGCCAGTCGCCGCCAGGAGAAGCCGGCCATCACGTACAGAGAGAGCGACAGGATCTCGAGCGCCAGGAAGACCACGATCAGGTCGGCGGCAACGGATATGAGCATCATCCCCGACGTGGCGAACAGCAGAAGCGCGTAGAACTCGCCTCGTGCCTCACCGGTCCGCACCAGGTACGTGTGAGAGAACAGGACGGCAACCGCCGCAGAGCCCAGGATCACCTCTCGGAAGAACACCCCGAAGCGGTCCGTGGACACCATGCCTCCGAGCACCGTCGGGTCGCCGGACCAATCCCAGAGCCGGAACGAGAGGAACGCGGCCGCACCGATGCCACCCAACGAAAGAGTGAGGGCGAAGCGCTGATCGCGGGAGGGATAGATCGCGTCGGCGAGCAGCACGACGATGGCCACGCCGACCAGGATCATCTCGGGAAGGATGGGTTCGAGGTCGAGCGTGGGAATGGGTATGGGCTGCGCGGGCACCTCAATCCCTCCCCAGCGCCGCTGCGCTCGTTGGTTCCGGCTCGATCTGGATCACCTGAGCGTGTCGCTCCGCTGCCGGCTCGATCCGCTCGAGCAGAGGCCGAGGGAACACGCCGATGGCCACGATGGCCAGGACGATCGGAGTGAGGATGGCGTACTCGCGGAAGGAAACATCACGAACGCCCGCCGGGACCAGGCGGGGCTCGCCGTGCATCACCCGCTGATACGCCCACAGGAGGTAGATGGCCGAGAGGACGACGCCGGCTGCGCCGATCACCGCAAGGGTGCGGCTGGTGGCGAAGGTCCCGATCAGCACGAGGAACTCCCCCACGAACCCGTTCAGGCCGGGGAGAGCCAGCGACGACAGCGCCACCACCAGGAAGAACCCTCCCAGCACCGGCGCGGAGTTCGCCAGCCCGCCCATCACGGACAGGTCCCGGGTGCGGGTCCGCTCGTAGATCATCCCGACCAGAAGGAACAGCGCCCCGGTGGAGAGTCCGTGGTTCACCATCTGCACCACGCCGCCCGACATGCCCTGTACGGTTCCGGCAAACGCTCCCAGTACCACGAAGCCGAGGTGAGAGACGCTGGAGTACGCCACGAGGCGCTTCACGTCCACCTGGATGAGGGCCACGACGGCCCCGTAGACGATCCCGATGACCGCGAGCACCGAGACGAAGACTCGAAAATAGTTCGACGCCTCGGAAAACAGCCCCAGGTTGAACCGGATCAGTCCGTAGGCCCCGATCTTCAGGAGGATGCCGGCGAGGATGACCGAGCCGGCGGTTGGAGCCTCGACGTGCGCGTCCGGGAGCCACGTATGGAGAGGAAAGAGGGGGACCTTGACCGCGAACGCGACGAAGAACGCGAGGAACAACCATCGCGCCGTCGTGACCGGCAGATCAAGCCCGGCGAGCTCGGTCAGTTCGAACGTGGGCGTCCCAAGCTGGGTGCCTGCTCGGAAATACAGGAACAGGATGGCCACGAGGAGAAGCGCCGACCCGGCCATCGTGAACATGAAGAACTTCACCGCCGCGTACACGCGGCGCTCTCCGCCCCACGCCCCGATGATGAGGTACATGGGGAAGAGCATCCCCTCGAAGAACACGAAGAACAGAAGGAGGTCCAGGGCCACGAACGTTCCGAGCATCGCCGTCTCCAGGATGAGCAGCGAGGCCATGTAGTACGGGACTCGCTCCTCGATCTTCCACGATGCCAGGATGGCCAGCGGCATCAGGAACGTCGTCAGGAGCACCATGAACAGGCTGATGCCGTCAACGGCGAGCAGGTACCGGAAGTTCAGGGGACCCACCCACGTCGCCCGCTCCACGAGCTGGAACCCCGCCTTCGAGCCATCGAAGTCCCTGAGGATGCCCAGCGACACTACGAACGTGGCCACCGAAACGGCCAGCGCCGACCATCGCCATGCGGCGTCAGACGATCGCTCTCCACCTCTCAGTGCCGGGGCGAGCTTCCGAAGGCCTTCGGAGAGGCCCACGATCACCACGCCGGCGAGCGGCGCGAAGATCGTGATCGTCAGCCAGGGAACGTCGGTCACGACGATCTCCCGACGGCGAGGACGAGGAGCCCCACCGCTCCCAGCAGGAACGCCAACGCGTACGTGCGAACCAGCCCACTCTGCACCCGCCGCCCCACGGCGGCCAGACGAGCCACGGCATTCCCGAGACCGTTCACCGCCCCATCGATGACTCTCTGATCGAACACGTACGCGGTGAAGGCAGACGCCGCTCTCCCCGGAATCACCAGCAACGAACCGTAGACGTCGTCGATGAACCAACCTCGGGCCAGCGTCCGCTGCACGAGACCGAGGCGCGCTCGCAGCCCCACCCAGTCGATCAACCCCGATCCATAGACGAACCAGCCGATCAGGATCCCCACCGCCGAAACCGCGACGGCGATCCCGATCAGCGCGGTCTCGGACAGACCCCCCGCTCCGGCGTGCCGGGCCTCGCCGAGTACCGGAGACAGGAACGCCTGGACGCGTCCCGAGGTAGCGGTCAGTCCGAGGAGTCCCCCGAAGACCGCGCCCGCCGCAAGCAGCGACATCGGGATCGTCATGAGCAGCGGGGACTCGTGGGCGTCCCCCTCGTGTCGGCTCCGTCCGAAGAACGCGAGCATTGTCGCTCTCGTCGCGTACAGCGCGGTGAATCCCGACGTGACGAGCGCGGTGGCCCACAGAGCTGTTCGCCCGGACTCATACGCCGCCGCCAGGATCTGGTCCTTGCTGAAGAACCCGGCCGCGAGCGGTACCCCGGCGAGCGCAAGACCGCCGACCACGAATGTGACCGTGGTCACCGGGAGCTTCCGCCAGAGGCCGCCGAGGCGTCTCAGATCGATCTCGCCACCCGTCGCGTGCATCACGCTCCCGGCGCCCAGGAACATGGCCGCCTTGAAGAACGCATGCGTCACCAGGTGGAAGATGGCCACGGCGTACGCCCCGACGCCGGCGGCCAGGAACATCAGACCGAGCTGGCTGATCGTGGAGTACGCCAGGACACGCTTCAGATCGTCCTGGCCGAGTGCGGAGGTCGCGGCGTACAGGGCGGTCACGCTCCCCACCACGGCCACGACGAACAGCGCGTGTGGCGACGCCTCGAACAGCGAGTGCGTTCGCACGACCAGATACACGCCGGCGGTGACCATCGTGGCCGCATGGATCAGCGCCGAGACCGGCGTGGGGCCCTCCATCGCATCCGGGAGCCACGTGTGCACCGGCATCTGCGCGGACTTGCCCACAGCGCCGGCGAAGAGCAGGAGCGAGACAAGGGTCGCCGTGCCCGAGGCAATCGCCCCGGCCGAGCCGAACACCTCGTCGAACTCCACGGATCCCGTGGTGACGAAGATCAGGAAGATCCCGATCAGCATGGCCGTGTCGCCGATGCGGGTCACGATGAACGCCTTCTTCCCCGCGTCCGCCGCGGCCTTCCGCTCGTGCCAGAAGGCGATCAGCAGATACGAACAGAGGCCGACGCCCTCCCAGCCGACGTAGAGCAGGGCGAAGTTGTTCGCCAGGACGAGCGTGAGCATCGAGAACACGAAGAGGTTCAGATAGGCGAAATACCTCGGGTACCGGGGGTCGCCGTGCATGTAGTCCATGGAGTACACGTGGATGAGGAACGAAACTCCCGTGACCGTGAGGACCATGACCATCGACAGGGCATCCGCCCGGATCTCTACAGGAGCTTGAAACGATCCGACCGAGATCCAGTCGAACAGATGCCTGGTCACCGTCCGCGCTCCCTCCGGCAGCGCAAGCAGATCCCTGAACGCAAGCAGCGCCACGACGAAGGAGCCTCCGACCAGCGCCGAAGCCAATCCACCGGCGAAACGTCGCAGTGGCTTCCCGAACAGCAAAAGAGCGACCGCCCCAAAGAGCGGCAGCGCCGCCGCGATCCACAGGTTCCTGATCACGGTTGCGGAGCCCCTTTGCGCAGCGCCGCGCAGGCGGGTCGGGGCCCCCGCGCGACGAGCGAAGCGAGCGCGCGGGG
>DASQUW010000086.1:0-3755 GCA_035641075.1 Actinomycetota bacterium
CAACGTCATCATTCCGGGCAGGCGTGCCCGCAGCTCTCCGGCAGCGGACCGCAGGAAGACGGCGCCTCCATAGAAGAAGATCACGGTGGCCAGTGCGAACGGCGCGAGGGCCTTCGCCGGGAGGTCTGGAGCCTCGAGGCCCACGAGCGCCCAGAGCCCTTCGGCGTACGCGAGGACCGGGATCGTCAGGGCGAGACACACCCAGAAGCGGTTCCGGAACATCTCCAGCGAGTGCCCGGCGTGCCGATCGTGCCCCCCATGGCCGGCGTGCGCGTCGTGGGCTCCGTGAGCGCCCTCGCGCGCTGCGTGTCTGGCGTGGGCGTCGTGGGCGGCGTCGTGCATCGCGGGGGGGTGGTGGCCGTGTTCGTTGGCGTGGTCGGTCAATTCGACTTTCCCTGATCAGGCCTTGAACAGACGGTCGATGGCGGAGCTTGCCTCGACGACCTTCGCCTCGCGGTCCTTACCCGAAGCCTCGGTCCCCTCAGCGATGCAGTGCCGGAGGTGATCTTCCAGGAGTCCCACCGCCACCTTCTTCAGAGCGCTGTTCGCCGCAGCGATCTGCGTGAGGATGTCGATGCAGTAGGCATCCTCCGCCACCATGCGCTCCAGCCCCCGGACCTGTCCCTCGACGCGGCGTAGCCGCCCCAGGACCTGCTCCTTGCTCTCGTGATAGCCGTACAAGGGAATCCCTCCCCACGGTCATCAGACCCTACCCCCGTATGGTATCAGCCCGAGGGCGGCGGCTCAGGGGAGGGGGTTGCCGTGTATCAAGGCCTGACCGATGCTGCATCCGTGACTCTTCCCACCTCGCGGCGGGCCCGATTGGGCTTCCTACCCCTTCTGGCCGCTCCCCTCCTGTGGTCTTCGCCCGTTTCGGCGCAGGAGACGGAGCAGATCGTTAACTACGACGTCCAGATAGCCGTGGAGTCGACCGGAAGCATCTTCGTCACTGAGGTCATCGACTATGACTTCGGCACGGGCGAACGGCACGGCATCTTCCGGGAGATCCCAGTTCGGTTCCATTTCGACGACCGATACGATCGCATCCATGAGATCGAAGTCCTGAGTGTGAAGGGCTCCCTCGACACGCCCGACCAGTTCGAGGAGGAGCGCGAAGGCAGCCTGGTCCGCATCCGCATCGGCGACCCGGACCGGACCATCACCGGCCGTCACACCTACGCCATCGTCTACCGCGTGGAAGGAGCCCTCAACGGCTTCCGGGACCACAACGAGCTGTACTGGAACGCGGTGGGCGATGGCTGGGAAGTGCCGATCAACAGTGCTTCGGTCCAGGTGACCACGCTCGGGATAACCGAAGTGGCCTGCTTCGCCGGACCGGACGGCTCCACCCTGCCGTGCACGTCAAGCACGGTGGAGGATCCGACGGCCACGTTCAAACAGAGCGGCCTGAGTCCCTTCGAAAACCTCACCGTGGTGGTGGGTTTTCGGACCGGCCTGATTCCCCCGCCCCGCCCCATCCTCGAGGAGCGGTGGAGCTTCGCCCGAGCCTTCTCCTTCACCCCGCTAACGGGTGGGCTCGCCGGCGGCCTGCTGATCCTCGTGCTCGCCGCGGTTAGCCGACTTCTCTGGGTTACCGGACGCGACCGACGCGCCGTCGGATCCCAGGTCGATATCGCCTACGGGACGACTCCGGAAGGTGAACGGTCGGTCCCCGTACTCGAGGAAGGAACCTTTCCCGTCGAATTCGCCCCGCCCGACGAAATCCGCCCGGGACAGGTCGGCGTTCTGGTCGACGAGATCGCCAACCCCGTAGACGTCACCGCCACTATCGTGGACCTCGGTGTCCGCGGCTACCTGAGGATCGAGGAGATTCCCAAGAGGTGGCTGTTCGGCAAGCCCGACTGGCGATTGGTCCAGATCAAGCAACCGGACGGGGGCCTGGTCAAATACGAGCGAGTTCTGCTGGATGGACTGTTCCAAGATTCCGCGGAGGAAGAACTGGAGGACCCCGAGGAGGAAGAGCTCGAGGATGAAGCTGCTGCGGAGCTGACCACAGCAGAGCTGAATCAGGGCGACGCACCGTACCCTGCCGGGAACCCCAACCTTGGCGAGAACCCCCAAGACGGTGACCTCGCCAGCGTTACCGTCTCAACTCTCCGGCGAAAGTTCCACGCTCGATATCTCCGTGTCCAACGAGCTCTCTACGCCGACGTGGCGCGACATCGTTGGTTCACCGCCCGCCCGGATCGAGTCCGCGAGTCGTGGGCACGTCGGGGGTTCGGTGCGACTCTCGGAGGGGCAGGTCTGACCGCACTGGCCGCCTGGCAAACGCACCTGGGACTCATCCCGATCCCGATCGCCCTTGGCGGAATGGCCATCTGGTGGGGTGCCCGGTGGATGCCGAGGCGAACGCCGAAGGGCACCGGGCTCGTCCGCCGAGTCCGCGGGTTCCGGACGTACATCGACAAGGCTGAGACCCACATGTCCCGGTGGGCGGAGCAGGAGAACGTCTTCTCCCGCTTCCTTCCCTACGCCATCGTGTTTGGTCTCACCGAGAAGTGGGCCAGGGCCTTTGCCCAACTCGGCCAGACTCCGTCGACCCCATGGTACGTGGGCACCAGACCCTTCTCTACCCACAGTTTCGTCTCTTCCGTCGACAACTTCGCACTGTCCTCAGCAGGAACTCTTGCCTCCCGCCCGGCTGCGTCAGGAGCCAGCGGGTTCGGAGGAGGCGGCTCCTCCGGCGGGGGTGGTGGCGGGGGTGGCGGCGGCTCGTGGTAACGGCGCCGGAGCAATACGCGCCGCGAGCCAAGTCGTAATCGGAACAGACGCCACCAGTCCAACACTTCCGACCAGCGTGCGGATGATCTCGGTGGCCACCACCTCGCCGTTGGCCACCGTGACGAGAGACTGCCGCGACAGGATGAACAGGATCAGGAGCGGCATGGAGGCTCCCGCATAGGCCAGGAACAATGTGTTCACGGTGGCGGCCACATGATCTCGGCCGATCCGCAGGCCCGAACTGACCAGATCGCTCGGGGACATCTCCGGATTTGCCGTGCGCAGCTCCCACACCGCCGACGCTTGCGTGACGGTCATGTCATCGATGGCTCCAAGAGCTCCGATGACCACTCCGCCCAGGATCAGACCGGCCAGGTCAATCTGAGCGGCACCGATACGGACGATGGTGGCCTCCTCACTCGCCAGTCCCGAGATCTGCGCCGCTTCCACGAATACGCTCGCCAGCACCGCCGTCAGAACCAGGCTTGCAACGGTCCCGAGAAGCGCGACCGTCGTCTTCGGCCCGAACCCATGAGCCAGGTAGAGAGCGAGGAAGGCGATGGCCGATGCACCCACGACCGAGACCAACAACGGACTGCGGCCATCAAGGATCGCGGGGAGGACGAACAGAAGAAGGACAACGAACGTGGCTGCCAGGCCGCCCAGCGCGGCCACTCCGCGGAAGCGCCCGAGCGCCACGACGACGACGGCAAACAGAATTGCCAACCAGATGAGGGGGGTCTTTCGTTGACGGTCAACGATGCGGTAGCGAAGCTCCTCCGGAGCCCGCGGCTCGTAGGCCAGGACCACCTCGTCCCCGCGGCCATAGGCGATCGACCCCTCGCTCACCGGGCGCTCAAGCGAAACGGTGTGGCCGGCATCCGGCCCCTCTCGGAGCCTCACATCGACCCTCGAGCAGATGATGTTCTGATCCGGCGTGGTGCCCTGGCACGGTCCCTGCCGAACGGAAAGGATCCGACCCTCATACACCTCGGCGGGGAGAGAGACGCCAA
>DASQUW010000087.1:0-3564 GCA_035641075.1 Actinomycetota bacterium
TCGGGATCCTCTTCGGACCAAGACGAGACGGCGATCCCCACCTGTCGAGCCAGCTCCCAGTTGATGGGCCCGGAGCTCGACATCAGCACGCGCTGGATCTCTCGAAACAGCGGAGTATCGGCGAGCGGGTCCTGCCGCCCCATCCCCTCGCCCTCGTTCCCGGACAGATGTTCCACGACCCCTATTGTAGGCTCGGTCGGTTTTTGCTCCTCGGCGAGGTGTTCTTGCGCATCAGGCGAGCAGACGAACGGGATCTACCCGCGCTGGCGAGCATCTTCGCGGCGTCGGCGGAAGACCTCCTCCGGCGGTACCGATCCGGCGATGAAGACCTCCTGCCCGTGAACGCCGACGCCGCCGTCCCCGTCTATAGGCATCTGAACGATACGGGCGCCGTCTTCGTGGCCGAAGATCCGGAGCCCGTTGCATTCTCAGCGGCAGTCGTCCGCGAGGGCGTCTGGTTCCTCTCCCAACTCTGGGTGTTGCCCGAGCGACAGGGGAAGGGCATCGGGTCGGCCCTGCTCGACGAGACGCTGAGCTGGGGGCACGGCGCCTCCGCATTCACGGTCGTCTCGTCGCCGCATCCCGGCGCTCAGACGCTGTACCTGCGCAGGTCGATGTTTCCGCTCTGGTCGCAGGTGGATCTCCTCGGCGATGCCGGTGACGCTGGAGAGATGCCTGATGGGTTGGCGCCGCTGGCGGATGCGGACCAACCGTGGATCGATGAGATCGACCGCGAGGTGCGAGGCGCCGCACGTCCGGTGGATCACGCGTTCTGGCGGGGATCGGCGACCGGGATGGTGTTCCATCGTGACGGGGGAGCCGGCGGGTACGTCTACGTCTGGCCTCCCGGAGGCTGGTCCTCCAAGCCGAAGAGCAAGATCGGTCCCGGTGCCGTGGTGGACCCTCGCGACATGCCGAACCTCTTGGCGGCAGCTCTTCAGCTCGCTGTCGGCGAGGTAACGCTTGCGGTTCCATCGACGAACTGGTCCGCACTCAATGAGTTGGTGCGGCTGGGATTTCGTCCGTCGGTGACCAACACGTTCATGGCCAGCCGGGCGTTACCCGACGGCAGTCGCTACCTTTCCAGCGGGGGATCGCTCGCGTGAGCAACTCCGGCTGGAATCATCGCATCGATCGATAGAATGTCATCCATGCCGCAATGTCTGCACCGGTTTCCCTGATGCGTAGCGGCGGCGAACTCGCCATCGATCTCGGTACCGCGAACACACTGGTCTTTCGGCTTGGCGAGGGCATCGTGCTCAATCAGCCCACCGTGGTCGCGGTGAATGCCCGGAACGGCGAGGTGTTGTCCCTCGGGGACGAGGCATGGGAGATGATCGGGCGGACCCCGTCCCACATCGTGGCGGTTCGGCCGCTCCGCCGCGGGGCCATCACCGACTACGAGACCACCAGACAGATGATCCGACTCATCCTCAAGCAGGTCGGCGTCACCCGGTGGTCCAAGCCCAGGGCGCTCGTGTGCATCCCGTCCGCCATCACCGAGGTGGAACGACGCGCGGTGGAGGAAGCGACCAAGTCTGCCGGCGCTCGCTCGGTCACCCTTATCGAGGAGCCGATGGCCGCAGCGATCGGCGCCGGCCTCCCGACCCACGAGCCGATCGGGAGCTTCGTCGTGGACGTGGGCGGCGGCACGACCGAAGTGGCCATGGTCTCGATGGGCGGCCTCATCGCCCGGCGAGCGGTTCGGGTGGGTGGTTTCGACCTTGACGAAGCGATCCAGAAGCACGTCCGCCGCGAATACGGAGTGGCCATCGGGGAGCGGGCAGCGGAGCAGGTGAAGATCACCGCGGGAGCCGCCTACCCCCTCGCCGACGCCCCCGCCGCCGAGATCCGAGGCCGGGAGATCCTCACCGGCATGCCGAAGTCCGTCCAGATGTCGCAGGAAGAGATCCGGGAGGCGATCGCCGAGCCTGTGGCGGCGATGGTGGCCACGGCCCGGGAATGCCTCGCCGACAGCCCGCCCGAGCTGGGCCACGACGTTCTCGAGCGAGGGATGTTCCTCTGCGGAGGTGGCGGTCTGCTTCGCGGCCTGGACATGCGGATCTCCCAGGAATGCGAGGTTCCGGTGCACCTGACGGATGAGCCGCTGGAGACCGTGGTGATGGGGGCGGGACGATGCCTCGAGCTCCTCCCCGAGGCAGCCGGGCTGTTCGCGGCGTGGCGGGGGGCCCGCTAGCACGCAGCGATGATGCTCGAGGCTACTCCGTGAGGAGCCGGGCCAGCTGTTCGTTGATCATGTACCCGACACCCCAGGCCAATCCGGCGGCCAGGGCAGCAACGAAGATGACCACGGCGGCGATGAGCAGGACGGAACGAGGGCGGGGGGGTCGATCATCCGCGAGTGGAACCGGCCGGAACACGAACTCTCCCGATGACGGCGCCGGGACCCCTGGTCGCGCGAACTCGAATGGCTCGGGTTCTTCCGAGGGCTCACTCCGAGCTCGCCGGAGCGGAGCGGCTGCCATCCACAGGATGGCCGCGGCGATCGTGACCGAGATGATCAGAAGGATGAGGACTTCCACCGCATCCGAGTGTAGACCGGCACACCTTTCGTGGGGCCGAAGCTATTGTCGAGGGCCCAATCGTTCGATAACCCATATCGAGGGGTAGTGATGCGGAGGTTCCTCTTTCTCGTGGCACCCTGGGCGGCGTTGGCCCTCAGCGTCTATGCCGTGGACCTTCCCCTGTTCGCCGTGGGCCCCGGGCCTGCCCGGGAGGTCACTCACCGGATCGACATCGACGGCACGCGCACGTTCGACTCGCCCGGTCGGCTCCTGCTGACCACGGTGAACGTCGGACGGGTGAACGCGTTCGGGATGGTCGACGCCTGGGTCGATCCGGCCGTGGACGTCGTCCCGGAGCGGGAGATTCTCGTCCCCGGGCAGACCCATCGCCAGTACCGGGAGGAGTCGAGCACGGAGATGGACGAGAGCAAGATCGCCGCGGTCGTCTTCGCCCTTCGTCGCCTCACCGAGTATCCGGCCGTTCACGGCAAGGGTGTCCTCGTTCAGGATGTGATCGAAGGAGCCCCGGCCTCGGGCCGGTTGTTCCCGGGCGACGTCATCCTCAGGGCGGACAGCGAGCCGATCGACGAACTCGAGGAGGTGCGATCGGCGATCAGGAGAGCGGGGACGCGGCGTGATCTCCGCCTCACGGTGAACTCGGGCGATGAACGACGCGTGGTGAGCATCCGGCCGATCCGGCGCCAGCAAGACGACGGCCCCATCATCGGGGTCGTCCTGGTCGAGAGCTTTCCCTTCGAGATCCGGATCGACAGCGGCGATGTCGGCGGGCCTTCGGCGGGGCTGATGTGGGCCCTGGGGGTGGTCGATCTCCTGACCCCGGGCGATCTCACGTCGGGACGGACGGTTGCCGGGACCGGAGTCATCGATCTGGACGGGCGAGTGCACCCCGTCGGTGGGATCGAGCACAAGATCCTCGCGGCAGAGCGGGCGGGAGCGGAGCTGTTTCTTCTTCCACGGTCGAATGTGGAGGAGGCCGGTGCGGTGGCGGACCACATCGACCTCGTACCGGTAGGGCACA
>DASQUW010000088.1:0-7726 GCA_035641075.1 Actinomycetota bacterium
GGGTTCTCAGTCGAGCAGCCCTTCGCGGAGAGCGAGACCCACGGCACCGGGCCGGCTGTACACGCCGAGGCGCGAGAAGGTCCTCTCAACGTAGTTCTTCACGGTGAACGCGGAGAGACCGAGTTCCTCGGCGATCTCCGCTGTGGTCTTCCCCTCGGCGATCAGACGCAACACGTCGAGCTGCCGGGGGGTGACGCTGCGTCCGGACCTCGTCATCGTGGACATGCCCGGATGCTGCCGCATGAGCTCGAACGAGCCAATAGCCCATGGTCGGCATTCTTTCGTGGCTCGGTCCGGCTACGGAAGCTGTGGACAGAGCGACCGAGGCCGATAAGCGTACAGCGGAATACCAGGCTTGCTCAAGATGGCCGCATCCTACGCACCTTCCGGACCTGGGCGATCAGATCTTCGAGGAGCGAGGAGGCGCCGAAGCGGAAGAGATCCGGGCCCATCCAATCGGGGCCGAGAGTATCGCGCAGCATCAGCAGGTACCCGGCGGCCTCCTCCGCTTTCCGGATGCCCCCGGAGACCTTTATCCCCACCTGCCTGCCGATGTCCCCGCCCAGGTCCCGGACCGCCTCCATGATGCAGAGCGCGGCCGGGAACGTGGCGCCGGTGCCGGACTTACCCGTCGAGGTCTTGATGAAGTCGGCTCCAGCAGCCATGACCAGGACGCTGGCTCGGCGGATGTGGTCGTAGGAACCGAGCTCCCCGGTCTCCAGGATGACCTTCAGTCGAGCGACCCCGCAGAGTTCCTTGGAAGCGGCGATCTCTTCGAAGGTCTCGCCGAGCTGCCCCGCCAGGAACGCCGTGCGGTTGAGGGTCATGTCCACCTCGTCGGCGCCCATGTCCAGGACCTCGCGGATCTCGCGGAGCTTGGTCGCCGTGGGCACGTCCCCGCCCGGGAACCCTCCGGCGACGCCGGCCACCTTCACCGGGGTATCCGTCAGGGCTCGGACCGCGGTCGGCACGAGCGCGGGATAGATGCACACGGCCGCCACAGAAGGGACCGACGGGTCCATCGGGTCGGGGTGCACGGCCGTGGCGCACAGAGCGGCGATCTTCTCCGGGGTGTCGTCCACCTCGAGCGACGTGAGGTCGGTGCACCGGATGGCCAGTTCCGCTGAGGAAAACCCCGCGTCGGGCCCGAACGTGTCGGTCGTCAGGGCGGCTGCCCGCTCCTCGATCCCCGCCGCGTCGACCGGAGTCGACTGCTCGACCATGGCCAGCGCCTCGGTGACGCCGAGAGGCCTCACGATGTCAGCGCAGGGCGAACCAGAGGACGACTGCGGCGATCCCGGCGACGGTTCCCGTGACTGCCAGGACCACTCGAAGAGGCGACGCGGTGGCGACCTTGGCGGCCCGACCGGCCTTCTGCTTGGCCTTATCCAGCATGTGCTCCGCCCAGGCGTACTCGGAGGCGAGGATGGCCAGGCCCGCGATGATTCCCAGGATGCCCGGTCCGGGCGTGACCATCATCACCAGCCCGGCGAGCAGCACGGTGAAGCCGGCGATGGTGACGGCGATGCGCTTCCCGCTCCGACCGATGAACCGGACGATGGCCGAGAAGGGGTTGAGATCCACGCAGCTCCTTTCCGGCTCCATGGTAGAGCAGACCGGACGACCGTTTAGGAAGCCGGTGTGCTGGGCAATACGACCTCATGCATGCGAGGGTCATGCTCGTCCTCGCCATTCTGCTCGCGGGATGCGACGCTCTTTCTCCGGGGCCCGACGGCCCGGAGGCCAGCCCTTCCCCGACCGTCGAGGACGACCCCCGGTCGGAGGGAGAGGCCACCGGATGCGAGGATCTTTCGGCGTCTGACGCCGGCCCTGCCGCTCTCATCATGCAGGACAACGAATTCGTCCATCCGTGCTTCGCAGTCTCCTCGACCCAACGCCTCCAGCTGGTCAACTCGGGATCGACCACGCACAACTTCTCGATCGATGGCGAGGTGGACATCGACGTCGAGCCGGGGGAACGCACGAATACGGATCCGCTCGAGGAAATCGTCGCTCCGGGAACCTACGACTTCGCCTGCAAGTACCATGAAGGCGCGGGCATGATCGGCGAGATCATCGTGGAGTGACCATCCCCCAGGCGCAGGATCACCCTCCGGTAACGGGTCCCCGGAACGCGTCCGGAAGGAGGTCGGCGAGCCGCCGCTCCTCGCGCTCTCCGCTGTCACTCTCGGAGACGACAGTCATCTCTGGACCGAACTCGTACAGCACCTGTCGGCAACCGCCGCACGGCCACGTCGGGGTTTCCTCGGATCCGCGAACCGCGACGGCCACGAGCTTCCGAGCACCATCGGAAACCGCCCGCTGGACGGCGGAGCGCTCGGCGCAGGCCGACAGCGGGTAGGAAGCGTTCTCGACGTTCGCTCCGGGAAAGACGCGTCCGTCCTCCGCCAGCACTGCGGCCCCGACGCGGAACCCGCTATACGGAGCGTAGGCCCGACCTCGGACCTCGTGGGCGGCTGCCAGGAGGGAGTCGAGCTGCTCGGCGGTCGGCCTAGGCAGAAGCCTCGCCCGCTTCGCCGATCACCCGCTCGATGAGCACCTTGGCGATGCGGCGGCCGTGGACCCGCTCAGCGGTGAACCGGAGCTTCTCGAACTCGACCTGCTCGCCCTGCTGAGGGAGGCGGCCGAGCGCTCCCATCATCAGCCCCCCAACGGTGTCCCATTCGCTGTTCGGCAGCTCCAGATCGAGGAGCTCGTTCAGCTCATCGACGGGGAGGCGTGCGTTCACCCGGAATCGGTTCTCCCCTGCCGGCTCCACGTTCGGCTCCTCCCGGTCGTACTCGTCGACGATCTCACCGACGATCTCCTCGAGCAGGTCCTCCAGGGTGACCAGTCCGGAAACCGAGCCGAACTCGTCGACCACGATGGCCAGGTGAAACTTCTCGTTCTGCATATCCCGAAGCAGCTCAGAGACCTTCTTCGACTCCGGAACGAAGAACGGCTTCCTGGCGATGTCCTGGAGCTTCCCGTCGTGGCGGCCGGCATGGAGCTGGCGCAGGACGTCCTTCGCGTAGACGACACCGACGACCTCGTCGAGGTTCTCCCGGTACACGGGGATCCGAGAGTAACCGTGAAGGATGACTCGGTCGAGGACGTCGTTGAAGGACCTGGAGGCGTCGATGGCGATGACGTCCGGGCGAGGCACCATGACATCCCGGACCACGGTGTCGCCGAACTCGAAAATGGAGTGGATCATCTCCTTCTCCCGCTCCTCGATGGCCTCCTCTTCGGATGCCACTTCGGCCATCGAGCGGATGTCTTCCTCGGAGACGAACGGGCCGGCCTTCAGTCCCTTCCCCGGGAGAAGGATGTTGGCCAGGCCGATCAGCGCACGGGTCGGGTAGGCGAGGACGCGTCCGAGGAACCACACCAGCGGAGCCAGGGCCAGCGCGGCCTGGTCGCTGTGGAGGATCCCGAATGTCTTGGACATGGCTTCGACCACCACGAAGTACAGAAGCGTGAAGCCCACGGAGATCAGGGTGATCCCGAGGTTCCCGAACGACCTCTGCGCCAGGACGGCGACGAGGATCGCCGACCCGTTCTGCGCCAGCATCACGGCCAGGTAGATCGAGTTCAGGTAGCGAGCGGGATCCGCTTCGATCTGCTCGAGGAGCGCCGCGTTGCGCCGTCCCTCCTCTCGCAGTGCGATCGCTCGGACCCGGCTCATCCGGCTGATGGACGTCTCGGCCACGGCAAGCAGGGATCCAAACACGACGAGCAGCGCCACGACGGCCCACAGCCAGTTCATGCCTGCACCCCCGCGTAGCGTTCCTGTCGCGCCCACATCCGTGTTCGGTCCTCTTCGCGCTCGTGGTCGTAACCGAGCAGATGGAGGATCCCATGCACGAGAAGAAGTCGGACCTCCGCGGCAGCGTCTCGATTCTGCTCGGTCGCCGCGGCGGGACAGACGACCACGTCGCCCAGGAGGCCATCCTCGTCCTGAGGAAACGACAGGACATCCGTTGGCCCGGGCTCCCCCAGGTACCGTTCGTGGAGCTCGGCTATCTCCTCGGGTGTCACCAGCGAGATCGAGAGTTCCTTGTCGGCCGCACCTTCAGCGAGGAGGGTTGCACGGGCCAGGCGTTGAAGGTCCTCCGTATCGATGGGCATCTCCTGTCGATTCGACAGGAGGATGCGCGGACTCGGAGGGTCGTCGTCCACCGTCGATCACTCGCCCGCTTGGGCCCGGCGGTCGCCGTATCGGCGATACGCCTCCACGATGTCCATCACGATCCGGTGCCGGACGACATCGCGCGCTCCAAGGTGGATGAACTCGATTCCCTCGATCCCCTGAAGGATCTCTTCCACCACGACCAGGCCCGAGGGCTGCCCGGGAGGAAGATCGATCTGGGTCACGTCGCCGTTGACCACGGCCTTGGACCCGAACCCCAGCCGGGTGAGGAACATCTTCATCTGCTCGGGCGAGGTGTTCTGGGCCTCGTCCAGGATGATGAACGAATCATTAACCGTCCTACCCCGCATGAAAGCGAGCGGCGCGACTTCGATGGTTCCGCGCTGCATGAGACGCTGGAACGCGTCGGGATCCATCATCTCGTACAGAGCGTCGTACAGCGGTTTCAGGTACGGGTCGATCTTCTCGTACAGCGTCCCCGGCAGAAACCCCAGCCTCTCCCCTGCCTCCACCGCCGGACGCGTCAAGATGATCCGGGTCACGCTCCGTTCCTGCAGCGCCTTCACCGCGGTGGCCACGGCGAGATAGGTCTTTCCGGTTCCGGCCGGGCCCGTCGCCAGGGTAAGCGTCGATCGCCGGATGGCGTCCGTGTATCGCTTCTGTCCCGCTGTCTTCGGGGCGATGGACTTCCCTCTGGACGTCAGGAGGACGTCGCCAAGGATTTCGGAGGGGCGTTCGTCCCGCTTGATCAGGTCGATCGTCTGCCCCACGGCGGCTGGGGTGAGCGCCTCATCGCGTTCGAGGACCGTGAGCAACTCCTCGAAGAGAAGCGCGACCTTCCCCGCATCCTCCTCGTCGCCGGTGATCGTGATCTCGTTTCCTCGAACGAGGATCTGGGAATCGAACGCGGCTTCCACGAGCTTGAGGAGTTCGTCGCGTTGCCCCAGAAGGGCGACCATCGGCCGGTTGCCTGGGACGAGGATCTTGACTTGCGTGGTGGCCTTCGCCAACTGGTTCCCCGGGGTCCTCCCCGATGCTCGGCTGTTTTGAAAAAGGGCCGCCTTCGCGACCCATCACTCGGATTATACCCCGCCCGTCGGATCGTCCCCCGCGAATCCGACTATCCCGGCGGCCACCCCATCGGCCGGCCTCCGAGCAGGTGGAAGTGGAGGTGATGCACGCTCTGCCCGGCATGCGGACCCACGTTCGTGACCAGACGCCACCCGGTCCGATCGACTCCTTCCGCCTTGGCCAGGTGTCCCGCGACCTGGAAGATCTCCGCCAACAGCTCGGCGTGGCGGTCCTTGAGGGCCTTTGCCGACTCGATGTGGTCCTTCGGGATGATGAGGATGTGCGTGGGAGCCCTTGGGTTGATGTCCCGGAACGCCACCACGTTGTCGGAAGCGTGGACGACGTCGGCCTCCATCTCCTTCGCCGCGATCCGGCAGAACAGGCAATCCTCCACGCGGCGAAATCTATCAGCCCAAGCGTCCGTACGTCGCCAGGGCCAGGGTGGCAGCGACGACGGCCGCGGTCTCCGTCCGCAGGATCGTCGGACCGAGCGATGCGAGGAGCGCACCCTGTTTCTCGGCGGCGCGGGCATCCTCCTCCGGGATGCCGCCCTCCGGCCCGACAAGGAGACCGAGAGGCCCGGCGGCTTCAGGAGGCAGCACGGCCCGAAGGCCGGTCTCGGCTCGCTCCCACAGAATGACCAGGACCCCCTGCGTCGTGGAGATCTCCACCGCCGATTCCCATGGGACCGGCCCGCCCAGCCCCGGCAGGTACGCGCGGCCTGACTGCTTCGCGGCCTCCCGAGCGACCTTCTGCAGCCGTTCGGCGGCGCGACGGCCCTGCTCCTCGGACCACCACCGACGAACGCTTCGGGAAGCCTCGACGAGGATGATCGAGTCCACGCCGATCTCGGTGAGCTTCTGAACGGCCCAGGTGAGCCGCTCTCCCTTCGGGGCCGAAAGCTGCACGGCGATGTGGGGGGTGAGCCGAGACACGAACCGGCGGTCCTCGACCCGAGCCACCACTTCGTTCCTGGCGATCCGTTCCACCACGCACGTGGCGATGGCCCCTTCGCCGTCACCGGAGGTCAGGCCGTCGCCCGGCCGCAGCCGAAGGGATCCACCCGCGTGGCGTGCTTCGTCGCCGGACAGAACGAGCACCTCGCCGGGCTCCGGCGCCCCTTCGAAGAAGTGGGGAAGGCTCACGCCCGAGAGCGGAGGCGACCCCGGGCCGGCTTCCGGTCGGGACGCTCGTCCCGGAGGTCCGCGAGCTCCTCGACCAGAGCACGCTCCTTCTTCGACATCTCGCCCGGGACGACCAGGTCGACCTCCACGTAGAGATCCCCTCGTCCCCGCCTGCCGAGATGTGGCACTCCTTGCCCGGGAAGACGAAGCACCGTGCCCGAGCGGGTCCCCGGAGGGAGCCGGAGCGTCTCCATCCCGTCGAGGGTCGGCACCTCCACCTCCACCCCCAAGAGAGCCTGGGTCAGAGGCAGCTCCAGGACGGCGGCGAGATCCGAACCTCTGCGCTCGAACAGCGGATGCGGCGCCGCCCGGAGCGTCATGTACAGATCCCCGGCCGGGCCGCCCCTGGGTCCTTCCTCGCCCGCCCCCTCGATCCGCAGATCCATGCCGTCGCTGACGCCGGCGGGAACCTCGACATCTACGTCCTGGTTCGTCCGGACCCGCCCGTCGCCGCGACACTCCTTGCACGGAGAGGCGATCACCTCCCCCGTTCCCCGGCACGTATCGCAGGCCCGAGACGTCATCACGGTGCCGAAGACGCTGCGGCGCACGTCGGAAACCTCTCCGGTGCCGCCACACTGGGCGCACCTGGAAGGGTAGGTGCCCGGCTCGGCGCCATTGCCTCCGCAGCGCTCGCACGTGGTCAGGCGCTCAACTTCGACATTCTTCCGCGCGCCGAACGCGGCTTCCTCGAACGTGAGATCGAGAACGACGTGCAGGTCGGCGCCGCGCCGCGTCCGGGTCGCGTAGCGGCCGCGTCCCCTTGTTCGGCCGAATGCTCCGCCGAAGAACGCCTCGAAGATGTCGTCCATGTCGCCGAGGAACGAGAACATGTCCCGGGAGAGTCCCTCTCCACCGAACATGTCGTAGCGCTGGCGCTTCGCCGGGTCGGAGAGTGTCTCGTACGCCAGCGTGATCTCCTTGAACCGGCGCTCTGCCTCCGGGTCGCTGTTCACATCGGGGTGGTTCTCCCGGGCGAGTCGGCGGAATGCCTTCTTGATGTCCTGCTGGGAGGCATCCCGTCGAACTCCCAGGACCTGGTACAGATCGCGCGTGTCGGCCATGCCTCGATCTACCCGCCCAGGGCCTCGATGACGTCCGACAGCCGGCGAGCGACCGCGGCGACCGTGGACATCGCCGTTGGGTACTCCATGCGCGTGGGGCCGATGACCGCGATCGACCCCGCCGGCCGGTCCCCCACCCGGTACCAGGAAACCACGACGCTCGCCTCGCGCATGGCCGCGAGCGGGTTCTCGCGACCGATCCGGACCGTGATGCCTCCCTCCTCGGCGGCCAGGCCTCGGAGGAAGCGGAGGAT
>DASQUW010000089.1:0-7251 GCA_035641075.1 Actinomycetota bacterium
ATGCTCGATAGGCGTGATGGTTCCCGGCGACGGCTGAGAGCGGGCATACGAAGGTGGCGCCGTCAAGAGCACGAACGAAACCAAGGTGGCTGGCAGGGACGCCACAAGGAAGAACGTTCTTGGCTTACCCAACCGCTACCCCTCTAAGGAGAAGGAGCATACCCGACGCCCTCTTCCTCAACCATTATGGTTGGGTTTGCGACGAGGCTGGGCAGACGGGTGAACCAGGCGCGGTCAGGCGTCCGGATCCGCGTGACGGAGACCCGGGAGAGGACGTCTCGCCGAATGCTCGCTTCCGTCGCGGCGTGGCCGTTGGTGAGCGCCGGGGCGATCAAGTGGTACGGAGGGAATCCGTACGCGTCCTCCGTGTTCGCATGAAGCACGTCACACGCTTCCTCCAGGTCCAGCGTCTCTTCCTTCGCCAGGCCTCGTTCGATGACGACCATGTGCGAGATCGGGAGGGAAACCACGGTCTCCGTCCCCGGGATCAGCCGCTCCACGGCGAACTTCGGCGGAGGGACGATCATCTGGATCAACGCGTTGATGGTCGCCACGGGAAGGTTGTGCCGGCTTAGCCAGAGGGCAAACTGCCGTCCGCTCTTCGAGTGGAGCCGCCCCTGGAGCTGGAGCCAGGGCCTGCGCCACGCTGGGAAAGGTGACGCGCTGGCGGCCTTCAGCGTGTGGGCCGAGATCGTCAATGGCTTCGGGTAGCAAAGCGCCACCCCGTCCGGAGCAATGATCGTCATGTCGTCCGACACGAACCGCGAGCCATGCTGCCTGATGGACCGGAGGCAGGTCGTCGTCTTGCCCGTGTCGGTCTGTGCCGTGATGAGCAGGCCCTGCCCGTCGATCTGCAGGCAGGCCGCGTGGGCCAGTGCGTAGCCCTTCGACACCATCAGCCAGCGGAGGATCGGCTCCACGACGTTCGTGTAAAGAACGTGCGGGGAGCGTCGGAGCAACCTCGAAACCTGGACCGAAGCCGAGTTCTCGTCCATCTTCACCTTCATGGCAAAACCCAGCGCGCCGAGGTGCTCCGCGTATCTCACGGTCCCGCCCTTGTGCTCGACCTGGGCCCGTCGGCGGAAGCCTCCCAACCCCCGGTTCTTCACGGTGACCTCGAGGTCGACCGCGTGACTCAGCGAGGGAACGAGAAAGGCCGTGAGCTCGGGCAGCCGAGCCTCGGATGACACGCGCACGATCCCGTGGATGTCGTAGAGGTACGGCGTCCGGGTTCGGGCGGCGGACCCGAGCGGTCCGGCCCCTCGCCCGGTCCAGATCCACGTGTCAGCGATGGCGAACCGCCCGACCGTCGAGGCGGCCAACGCGATGAAATTCGAAAGGAGATAGTGGAGCCCCGCCCACTCGGTCAGCATGAACAGGAATGGGACTCGAGCAGCCAGCCAGGCATTGTTCATGACCGCGAACCAGAACAGCCTCGTCCAGCGTCCCGTCCGCTCCGCCTTGAAAACCCACCACTCGGAGAGAGCGAAGTTCCACGCCGTCGACAGCTGGGTCGCGAGGATCGCGGAAAACACGTAGTGGATGCCGATGCCATCTGTGGCTGCCCACAGCGCAAGTTGATTGACGACGAGGCCGGTGACTCCTACCGCTGCGAAGCGCAGCAGACGGCCGAACCGGGAGCGAAGTCGCCCCCCGGAAGGATGCGGGTGAGAGCCGTTGCCCGAGCCGTTGCCCGAGAGGTCGGCACCGACGCTCTCAATGGTTGAAGTCGTCCGCTCCGTGAGGTCCACGACGTTGCCGTGGGCGCCGATCACGAGCTTCGGCCTGGCTTTGCGGTGGTTTCCATTCGGTCTGATTTCGTCCCTCATTTCGGATAGGTCCGGGGCTCGTGTTCTGTTTCTCCATCCCATGCCAGACTCCTGCCGATCGCCCGAAGAATCCCCCTACCGGCCGTCGGGCAAATGCCCTACGCACCTCTTGGGTCCTCGGTGAGTACCGCCGGCGAAACCCGCCCATCGCGGCGGTTAACCCATCAAACACCATGCGAGCGCAAATGTCCTACGCAAACCGGCGTATAAAAGGCCGACGGTGTGGCGACTGACAGTTAGTGGGGCAATTGTGCGACGGACATGGGGGAAATGGCGGACACGACCCACGCTAGGGACAGCTTCTCTGCGATCCTAATGAAGGAGGCTTTCCTCGCCGGATTAGCAGATCAGGCGATCCGGGCGAGCCCGTCGAACAGCCGGTCGATATCGGTTTCCGTGTTGAAGAAGTGGGGAGATATCCGAAGCCCATCCCCTCGATGGTCCACGCAGACGTCCTGCTCGTACAGCCTCCGCGACACCTTCTCAGCCTCCTGGCCCACGCCCACGTTCACCACGCCGCCCCGTTCTGACCTGACTCGGGGGGTCCTGACCGGAAGGCCCGCGGCATCGGCTCGGTCGATGATGTGGTCCGTCAGCTGCCACTGCCGCTCCCGGATCCGCTCAGGGGTGGCCTCCGTGATGATCTCCAGCCCCCCCTGAGCAATGAAGGGGATGGGTGCGGCATGCGTGCCGGTCTCCAGCCTCCGAGCCGTGGGGTGGTACTCGAGGTTGGTCGAATCGAACGCGAACGGCTCGCGCTGTCCCCACCACCCGGTGACCGTCGGCTCCAGCGCCGGGACCAGATCGCCACGCGCGTACAGGAACGTGAGCCCCGGACCCCCACACAACCACTTCAGCACCCCGGTGGTGTAGAAATCGCAGCCCATGGCCCGGACATCGACGGGGACGATGCCGGCGCCGTGGAAGTCGTCCACAACCGACCACGCTCCTGCCTCCCGGGCCAGGCGACAGATCTCCGCTGCATCGAGCACGGCGCTCGAGCGGTACAGAACCCGATTGATGCAGACGGCGGCGGTCCGCTCGTCGATCGCCTCGGCGAATGCCTCGACGGGCACGGTCAACCCGTCATGGCTCTTCAGGAACACGACCTCGGCCCCGCGCCGCTCCTGAGCCAGCCACACGTGGCCATCCGTGGGGAAGTCCAGCTCGGTGAGGACCAGCCGGTTCCGTTCCCCGGAAAGGTCGAGGCAGGACACGATCGAAGACAGCGCCATCGAGACGTTGGTGGTGATGGCCAACTCTGACGGCTCGACCCCCACGAGCTCGGCGAAGATCCTCTTGACCTCGCGGATCCGCGGAAAGATGCGCTCGAACCAAACGGGCTCGGGCGCGCCCATCTCCTCCCATGCATGGATGTACTCATCCAGATAGGTCTTGGCTCGCACCGAGACGGGCCCGAGGGAAGCGCTGATCAGATAGGCCTTCCGCTCCACCACGGGGAACTCGTCGCGGTAGGACTCGAGGGATCTCATCGGGGAGCCTCCCCACGCGCTCCGGGCATCGCGGACAGAGCGTCGCGGATCGCCTTGCAGTGAGCCCGCTGTCGCAGGAGGTCAGGGTGTTCGCCGTCCACTCGTGTTGCCACCATGGCCAGATTGACCTGCTGCCGCTGGAGACGTTTCAGCAGATCGGCAGCGGCAGCTCCACTCCTGCGACCCATCTCCCTCCACGCCCGCCGTCGTTCTCGGGGGCTGTCGAGGACGGCCAGCTCCTCCTGGCGGATCCCCTCCTTCCCCACCTCGCTGGCAAGGGCAGCCTGGAGCCACCGGTGCTCTCGCCGGTGAGCCAGGCCCACCATGACCGCAACGAACGCCAGCAACGGCACCCCCTTAACAGCGGTGGCGAACAGAACCTGGAGGAACTCGGCGCCCTCGAGGGGCGGCTCGGGGAAGAAGTCTACGAGAGGAGAGTTCCACACGAAGTGAGCGACCATGGCGATGCCAAATAGTCCGACCGCGACGCCCAGCCGCTTGCCCAGCGAGGCCTGGCCGCGCCGGGTGGTGAAATACGCGATCCCCATGCCCGAGAGCCCCGTGTACAGGACGTGGCCGTACAGGCCGCTGGCGATCACCCGGAGGAAGAAGCCGATGAGAACGCCCTCGGCCTCCCCCCCGAATACCGCGATGAAGTAGAAGATGTTCTCGACCACGGCGAACCCGAGACCGACCATCGCTCCGTAGACGAAGCCGTCCATGATGTCGTCGATCTCCCGCCGGGCGATGAGGTAGATCAACACGACCCCGGCCGCTTTCAGGATCTCCTCGGTCCACGGGGCGGTCAGCGCGGGAACCCACCGCGCCGCCACCTGCGGATCGAGTGACCGGGCGATCACCGCGCCCCACCCGATATTCGCCAGAGCCCCCAGAGTGGTGGCAGCGACGGCTCCCCATAGAAACGCCCCGATGACCAGAGACATCGGCTCGCGCTCGTAGAGGTCGAGGAAGTACACCAGGAGGAAGACGGGAAGCGCATACAGGATCATGAGCAACCAGGACAGCACCCACCCTTCCGGCGCCACCTGACGGAACACGTTCTGCTGGATGACGGTGAACCAGCCCGTGAACCCGATCACAAGGGCGAAGAGGTAGAACGCCGGCTGGCCGAACTGGAACAGGGACGTGCGGTGACCCCACCGAGGGCGGCGAGCCGGCACGGTGGTGGTGCCCATCTCAGCCCACCCTGAGGCCCTGGACCATGTGGTTCACCTCGTCCCGAACGAACTGGTAGGAGCCGGTCTCTGCCCAGCCGTCGAACACAACGCCGGTGCCGCCGGGAACCAGGACCGTGGTCAGCTCACCCTCGATGGACGCGTTTCGCTCCCCGAACACCCCGAAGTAGAACCCGCGAACCGCGGTGAATCCGGCGTCCAGATGGACGATCTCCAGCTGCTCCGTTGTCCTGATCTGCGAAGCCTGGGGCGCCAGGACGTTCAGCACGTATTCGTCGAAGAGCTCCTCCGGGCTTCCCTGGAAGGAGAATCCCAGCGCATCGAGCGTGCCCGTCCCCTTGGTCAGTCGAATCCCTTCGGGATCCTGGAACCGTTCGGCCTCCTCCCAACCTTCAAGAGGCATGATCGTCACGGTTCCCACCACCACAACCGAGGGGCGGGCCGCAGGCCCCGGATCCGCGCCGGGATCGCCCTCCGCGAGCGTCTCCTCGGCCGCGCCCGCAGCGAAGAGACCTCCGAGCGACACCACCGCAAGCACGATGAACACTCCGAGGACCGGCAGCCACTTTCGCTCCGTGGGAGCCGGAGAAAGCGCGGCGCCTACAGATTGCTCCGGATGTCCCACAGCTCTGGATAGAACCGCTTCTCCAGCGTGGCGAGGAGGTAGGACGCGCCGCTCGAACCTCCCGTGCCCGCCTTCGACCCGATCTGCCGGACCACCATGAGCACGTGCCGAGCACGCCACAGCGCGACCAGCTCGTCGTGGGTGAGGAGGGCCTCGGAGAGCGCGAAGAGGTCGGCGAAGGCGTCCCGGTCGCGGGCCATCTTGATCAGGCTGGTTCGCCGAGCTTCCTCATCATCCCGCGGCATGGGGAGGCCGCTCGCGTCGAGCAGCGCGCAGAACGCGTTCCATAAGGTCGGCTCCGCGAGCCGTCGTTTCAGACGGCCCTTCTCATCCTCCGTCTCGGCGACATGCAGGTACGACTCCTTCTTGAGGCCCGAGATGAACTCGATCTCACGGAACTGCACGCTCTGAAAGCCGCTGGCCGGGTCGAGGTTCGAGCGGAACTCCAGGAAGTCCTGAGGAAGCATGGTCTCGATGACCTCGATCTGCTGGACGAGAAGGCGCTCGATCGTGTGAACCCGGGAAAGCTCGTGGTGGGCCCGATGCGCATCGCCGGCGAACATGCGGTCGCGGGCCGACTCCAGCTCGAACAGCATCTCCTTGAACCAGAGCTCGAAGGCCTGATGCACGATGATGAAGAGCGTCTCGTCGTGGGCCGGCGGATCTGCCAGAGGGGATTGCAGCGAGAGCAGCTCGGGAACCCTGAGGTAGGTGCCGTAGGAGAGGGGGCCCTCTTCCTCAGAGACACGCCCCATCCTCCGCGTGGGACGGGCGCGGTCGGCTCCTTCCATCACCGTCGATTATGCCCTGAGCGGCCCCGAGGTGAGCAGCAGGCGGCGGTGCTCCTCCGGCCACGGCGTGGGCTTCCCTTCGGCGGTGACGAGCACGGCGATGGCCTTCCCATCGGCAGAGACCGCACCATCGTGTCGCATCTCGAAGCCGTACGTGATCGACGTCTCGCCGACATCCTCGACCCGGATGGCCACCTCGACCTCATCCCAGAACCGGAGGACCTGGCGGAAGTCGATCCTGATGTGCACTCGGGGGACCCTGGAGATCACGTCGTGCAGGATCCCGAGCCGGTCCATCAGGACGTGCTCCGCCTCCTCGATGAGCCTGAGTGCGGCGGTGTTGTGGTACCAGCCGGAGGCGTCGGTGTCGACCCACTGGATACGCCGCTTGACCACGACGGAGGCGGGCTCGGATGGAGTCATGAACGAATCTTAGCGGCCCGTCCCTGGTGTACCGTAATGGTCGCCATGCGGGTCGGTCTCGGCTTGCCGAACGGCATTCCTCGTACGGACGGGTCGCTGCTCATCGAGTGGGCCAGGCGGGCCGAAGAGGGACCGTTCACCAGCGCCGGGGTCATCGACCGCCTGGCCTACGACTGCCACGAGCCGATGGCCGCTCTCGCGGCAGCGGCTGCCGTCACGAACAGGGTCCGGCTGGTGACCATGGCCGTCGTGGGACCTCTGCGGAACGCGGCCTTGCTGGCCAAGGAGGCCGCCACGATCGACGCTCTTTCCGGGGGGCGGCTCGTGCTGGGGCTGGTCGTCGGGGCTCGGGCCCAAGACTACGAGGCCGCCGGCGTCGACCCCCGGGGACGCGGAGACCACTTCGAGGAGCAGTTGGCAACTCTTCGAGACTTCTGGGAGAAGGGTCCCGGCCCCCGGCCGATGCGCCCCGGAGGCCCCGAGCTCCTGGTCGGTGGAACCAGCGATCTGGCCTTTGCTCGCGTGGCTCGTTTCGCGGACGGGTACGTGCACGGAGGAGGCCCTCCGAGAGCGTTCTCTCGGGCCGCCGACAACGCGCGAGCGGCGTGGAGCCACGCCGGGCGTCCGGGGGCCCCGGCGCTCTGGGGGCAGAGCTACTTCGCACTCGGGGACGAAGCCGCCATCGAGCAAGGCATGGATTACATGAGGGACTACTACGCCTTCACCGGGCCGTTCGCCGAGAAGATCGCCGCCGGCCTGCTCACCACGCCGCAAGCCATCGCCCAACATCTGCGGGGCTACGAGGAAGCGGGGTGTGACGAACTCGTCATGCTGCCGGCGGTGGCCCACCTCGAGCAGGCCGATCGCCTCGCCGACGTTCTCTCGGACTCCTGA
>DASQUW010000090.1:0-21682 GCA_035641075.1 Actinomycetota bacterium
ATCCCGGCCGCGGCCGGCTATCTCGTCCTGGCCCGCCCCATCGTCCGTCTCCTGCTGGAGCACGGCGTTGCCGGTGCCGGGTCCACCAGTCTGGTAGCGGGAGTGCTCGTGTTCTTCGCCACGGGGCTCTTCTCGTTCTCGACCTTCCAGCTGTTTCTCCGGGCCTTCTACGCGATGCAGGACACCCGCACGCCGTTCCTGATCAACGTCGCCGCGGTCGCCGTGAACACGGCGGTGAATCTGGCCCTGTTTCCCATCCTCGACGTCCGAGGGCTCGCCCTCGGACACGCAGTGGCATACACCTTCGCCGCCCTCGTGGCGGCCGCCGTGCTCCGCCGGCGGCTCGGAAGCCTGGAGGGACGATATGTCGCCGGAGGTCTCATCGGAGTGCTCCTGGCAGCGGCCGCAACCGCCGCCGCTGCCTGGGGCGCTGCTCGTCTCGTCGCCGCTGCCCTCGGGGCGGAGACCCTCACGGAACAGATCATCCAAGTCGGGGCGGGGGTCCTGGCCGGACTTATAATCTTCGTCGGAGCGGCCCTGCTCTTCCGAGTGGAGGAGTTCGAACTCGTGAAGCGGACCATCTTGGGTCGTCGCCGCCCGTGAGCGCCCGCCTGTTCCGCGACGAACGCGGGGTGATCGTCTCCTCCCTCGTGAAGCTGGCTCTTTTCCTCCTGCTTCTCGCCCTGGCGGGGGTGGAGACGGCGGCCGTGGTCTTCGCCCGGGTGCAGACGCAGGACACGGCGGAGCAGGCCGCCTTCGAAGCGGCCGGCCAATACAGGATGAACAGCGACGTCCAGTCGGCTCGGGAGGCGGCCGAGGTCCTCATCGCCAACAGGGATCCATCGACGGAGCTGAGGCAGTTCGAGGTCAGGAGCGACGGCTCGGTCCGAGTTGTGGTGTTCAAACGAGCGCACACGCTGTTCATCCACCGAGTGGGCTTCCTCAAGGAGTTCACGGAAGCGCGAGGGAGGGCGGTCTCGCAACCACCTCCCGCTTGACCACGCGGTTCGGCGTTCTCTCCTCGCTACACTGACTGCCTGGTGAAGATCGAGCGTGAGGGGCGCCGCCTCGGCGACCGGTACGTCCTGGAGTCCTTGATCGCTGCCGGTGGGATGGCCGAGGTGTGGCGAGGCCGGGACGACATTCTCGGACGGCGTGTGGCCATCAAGGTCCTTCACGATCAACTGGCCAAGGATCCGGACGTCCTGGAGCGGTTCCGTGCGGAGGCCGTGGCCGCCGCCCGGCTCTCCCATCCGGGAGTCGTTCGGGTCTTCGACACGGGACTCGACGGGGAAACGTGTTACATCGTCATGGAGCTCGTCGAAGGTCCCACGCTTGCGGAGTCCCTGGCCCGGCAGGGACCTCTGGATCCGGCCGAGACGGTCCGCATCGCCCGGGGCATCCTCGATGCGCTGTCTCACGCCCATGCTGCCGGGGTGGTGCATCGCGATGTGAAGCCCACCAACGTCCTGACCGACGATCACGCAGTCAAGGTCACCGACTTCGGCATCGCCAAGGCCGCCTTCGCTCGCGGCGATCTCACCGCAACCGGGAAGCTGTTGGGCACCGCGAAGTACCTGGCGCCGGAACAGGCCGCCGGCAGCGGCGTCGACGGTCGGGCCGATCTGTACGCACTCGGGATCGTGATGTACGAGATGCTCACGGGCCGCGTACCGTTCGACGCCGAGACCGATCTGGCCACGGCCATGCTCCGCCTCACTGAAGTGCCCGATCCGCCGAGAGCGCTGAGGGCGGGAATCCCTCGCGATCTCGAGAAGATCGTGGTGCGGGCGCTCTCAAGGGATCCGGACGAACGTTTCCAGTCTGCCGAGGAGATGAGCACGGCGCTCGAACGAGTGGCGCCGGCGCCCGAGCGGCGCGTACAACCGGAGCCCGTCCATCGCCCCCCGTCTGTCTTCCGGTCATGGATGCTGATCCCGTTGATCCTGGGCGTCCTCACCGCCGGGGCCGTCGTGGCCGGGTTGGCGCTCGGCCGCCTGGAGGTCGGGGGGCCGTTCCTGGTGCGGATCCCGGGCCAGGCGGCGACGGAACAGGCCGCGCCGATCTCGATACTGGATGCCTTCGACTTCGACCCGGAAGGCGACGGCGGCGAGCGCCCCGAGCTGGTGACTCTCGCGCACGACGACGACCCCGCGACCTTCTGGAAGACCGAGACGTACAACTCCGCCGACCTCGGCGGGATCAAGGACGGTGTGGGCCTCGTGTTCGACCTGGGAGAACCGACGAGGGTTCGCGAGCTAACGGTGACGACGTCTCTTCCCGGATGGGAATTCCAGGTGAAGGGCTCGAACGACCCCTCCTCGTTTTCTCAGACCGTCCCCTCGGTGGAAGGCGACACGACCTTCACCGCGTCTCCCGACACGCCCGTTTCGTTCATCCCCGTCGAATTCCGGTACTTCCTGGTGTGGATCACCGAGCTGGCGGAGGTCGATGGCGGCTACCAGGCCACGATCGTGGAGGCGCAATTCTCCGGTGGATAGGGACACCGACGAGGAGCTGGTCCGCCGGTTCGTCGATGGCGATCGGGACGCGTTCACCGGTCTGGTCGAGCGGCACCACGCCCGGGTCTACAACATCGCCTTCCGGATGCTGGGGGGACGCGAGGACGCCCTCGACGCCTCCCAGGATGTCTTCCTCACCTGCCTGCGCAAGCTCAGGGGGTTCCGGGGTCAGTCGGCCTTCACCACCTGGCTGCACCGCGTCACGGTGAACGTGTGCCTGGACGCCCTCCGCCGTCGGCGGCCCGAGCAGCCATCCGGGGACGAGCTCCCCGAGATCCCCGTCGGCGATCCCTCCGACTCCGCCGCCGAAGCGGTGGACGTTCAACGTGCGCTCCTTCAGGTGCCGGTGGAGTTCCGAGCGGTCTTGGTCCTCCACGACCTCCACGGGCAGCCCTACGAGGCCATCGCGGAGAGCCTCGGCGCCCCTGTGGGGACCGTGAAGAGCCGGCTGCACCGCGGCCGCGTGGCCCTGGGCAGAGCCCTTCGAGGGGAACTTCACGGCGCTCTCCCTGCGTCCAACCTCGAGGAGACCATGGAATGAACGACCATCCCGAGGAGCTTCTCGCCGAATACATCGACGGGAGCCTGGCGGCCGACGACCGAGCCCGGGTCGAGGCTCACCTGGCTTCCTGCTCCGTTTGCCGCGAGGACGTGGCCATGGCCGGAGAGGCTCGAACGACCCTCACCGCGCTGCCGGAGGTTCCGGTGCCGTTCGGGACCGAGCAGCGGATCCTCCAGCGCACCCGGCGCCAGGCCCGGTGGGAATCCCCGTTCGCGTGGAAAGCAGCGAGGGTAGCGGTCGTGGCCGCGACTGTGGTGGGGGTGGGCACGGCCATCTTCCTCGGGAGCACCCGAAGAGCCGACGAGGGAACCTTCGGCGTCACTCCGGAACGAAGGGGCCCACCCGCCGCAGACGAAGCCGCTCCGCCAGGCGCGGCTGCGGAACAGGGCGCTCCGGCCATCGAGAGCGTGGATAGCTTCCCCCGCTACGCCGAGTCGGAGACCAACTACACCACAGCCACGCTGACGGCGACGGTCCGGCGGTTCGCTACCGAGGCCGAGAGGGCGCTCGAGGAAGGCTTCCCGCCAACGGCCCGGGACTTCTACGGTGGGTACGATCTCAGGCTTCTCGGCGAACCCGCCCGGAAGGCGGTGGACTGCGTGAACACGGGAGTTCCTCCGGATCGCACCGTCGTCCCCTTCGTGATCGAGGCGGCTTCCTTCGAGAAGCGGCCCGCATACCTCGTGGTCTACCTGCGCGGCCCGGACGCGGAGACGCCGTACGATCGCATCCAACTCGTGGTTGTCGACCGCGAATCGTGCGGTGTCCTCCACTTCGCCAGGCAGAACCTGTAAACGGAGGTTCCGACACCCTGTGGCAGAATGGCCGCAGTGGACGAGCGCGACGTTATCGTCATCGGTTCCGGCCCCGCTGGGCACACCGCAGCGCTCTACGCCGCGCGAGCGAACCTGAAGCCGCTGGTCCTCAAGGGGATCGAGGCCGGCGGGCAGCTCATGCTGACCACCGACGTCGAGAACTACCCGGGATTTCCCGAGGGCATCCTCGGCCCGGAGCTGATGGAGAAGATGGAGAAGCAGGCGGCCCGGTTCGACGCCGAGATGCTTCACCAGGCGGTCACCAGGGTCGACCTCTCGAAGCGGCCATTCGGAGTCTGGTCCGGAGACGAGGAATGGGGCGCCAGAACGCTCATCATCGCCACCGGGGCCTCAGCACGGATGCTCGACGTCGAGGGCGAACGGCGGCTGCTGGGCCACGGCGTCTCCACCTGCGCAACCTGTGACGGCTTCTTCTTCCGGGGGAAAGAGCTGGTGGTCGTGGGCGGAGGGGATTCCGCCATGGAGGAGGCGCTGTTCCTCACTCGCTTCGCAACGAGGGTCACCGTGGTGCACCGCAGGGACGCCCTGCGCGCCTCCAAGATCATGCAGGACCGAGCCTTCGCCAACGACAAGATCGACTTCGTATGGGACAGCGTCGTGGACGAAGTGCTCGGCGATGGTCAGGTCAGCGGGGTGCGCCTGAAGAACGTGAAGACCCAGAAGACCACGGACTTCCCGATCGGCGGGGTCTTCGTTGCCATCGGCCACATCCCCAACTCACAGATCTTCGAGGGACAGCTAGAGATGTCGGGTGGCTACATCCTGGTGCAGGAGCCGACCATGAAGACGAGCGTTGAGGGGGTGTTCGCCGCGGGCGATGTGGTCGACCACATCTACCGCCAGGCCGTCACCGCCGCGGGGATGGGGTGCAAGGCGGCCATGGACGCCGAGCGCTTCCTCGAGGCCCAGGGCCGCTGAGCGGCCTCAGGCCCGAAGGTCGAGCAGCGGCTCCGAGGGAAACGGCTCCATCAGCACTTCGTCCATGACTCGGCGATGGTCGTGGTCGATCGGGAAGGACAACGACTCGTTGGCCAGCGTCTCCAGCGCCTCATCCCGCCGACGGGCCACCTCCTCCATCCACCACCGAAGCCGCTCGAGCTTCTCGGGCCGAACTCGAAGGAACCTGACCCTCACTGTCACGTGTCACCTCCCCCGACGCGCGGTAGCCTAGCTTCTATGCGACGCATCATCTCCGTGCTCTCCATCTTCATGCTCGCGGCGTCGGGCAACCCGGCACCGAGGGCCTCCGGAGTGGCTTCGTCGCTGGTTCGTCCCCCCGCCTACTACCGGCCCGTGATGCTCGACGGCATGACGTTTCCCGTGGCCCGAAGCAACTGGTTCTCGGTCATCGAGTTCGACAACGACTGGCACGAGCCGCGGCTGCGGCTGATCGATGGGAAGTGGCGGCAGGTCGGCGTCCACGAGGGGACGGACATCAGCGCCGAGAAAGGGACTCCGGTCCTCTCGGCAACCGAGGGAACGGTCGAGGCGATCGGATGGACCTTCTACTCCGGCGACCGCGTGGGGGTCCGGGGCACCGACGGGAACTACTACTTCTATGCACACCTGTCCGCGTTTGCCCCGGGGATCGCCGCCGGCGCCCGGGTTCAGCCGGGCACGGTGCTGGGGCTCGTCGGCAACACGGGCTACGGAGATCCCGGCCACGAGGACGAATTCCCTCCGCACCTGCACTTCGGGATCCAAGCGGCCGACTGGATCAATCCGTATCCGCTGCTGGTCCGGTTGTATCGGCGCTCCGCCTCCGTCACGGAGACGAAGGAACGCCGACTCGCCCGTCTCGCCGGGCAGGGTCGCGGTGGAGCGGCCCTCGTCATGGAAGGGTTGTATGCGGATTTCCCCTCGTTCGGGGAATATCCTTAGCGGGACCGGTGTTGAAGGGATTGCCGGCTCGCGAAGCCGGCGTTGTCATGCAATCTGAGGAGGAATCGAAAATGGAGGGAGCCGTGACCGCGACGGACCAGGACTTCGAGGCGCGGGTGCTTCATTCGGAGACCCCCGTGCTCGTCGATTTCTGGGCCGACTGGTGCGTTCCCTGTCACATGGTGAGCCCGGTCGTGGAGCAGATCGGGCGAGACAAGGCCGGCTCGCTGACCGTGGCCAAGCTGAATGTGGACGAGAACCCCATGACCACGATGAAGTACGGCGTCATGAGCATCCCCACCCTCATCCTGTTCAAGGGAGGCGAGGAGAAGGCCAGGTTCGTCGGGGCAAGAGGAAAGGACGACATCCTCAGGGGCATCGAGCCCCACGTGGCCGCATAGCCTGGCGACGGGGCATCCCGTAGGCGGGCGATGACATACTCCTGCCGTGAGGACCATTCGGCGAGGCGACTGGGGGCAAGACGTCCGAGACGTGCAATCCCGTCTCGTTGCCCTCGGATTCCATATCGATGCCGCCGAGCTCGAGGCGCATCGATTCGAGAGGTCGACGGAGGCGGCGGTGCGTGCGTTCCAACAGGAGCGCGGGCTCCTCGCCGACGCCAGCATCGGCCCCATCACCTGGCAGGAGCTCGTGGAAGCGGGCTACGCACTCGGCGACAGGATTCTGTATCTCCGATTCCCGTATTTCCGAGGGGACGACGTCCGGGCCCTCCAGAGCCGGCTCAACCTGCTCGGATTCGACCCGGGCCGTGAGGACGGCATCTTCGGGGATCAGACCAGCCGCGCCGTCAGTGACTTCCAGCAGAACGTCGGGCTGGATTCGGATGGGATCGTCGGGGCCACCACGCTGGACGCGCTCGACCGCCTTCGCCCCCCTCTGCCGGGCCCGGGGCGGACGTCCATACGAGAATCCGAGTCGCTTCGCTCCACAGCGCCGCTCGCCGGCCGGAAGGTGGCGATCGATGTCGGGCACGGCCCCGGCGATCCCGGCGGTGTCGGGCCAACCGGCCTCGCGGAGGAGGAGGCGGCGTACCGACTGGCCGCACGACTTGCGGGCGAGCTTCGGGCCCGCGGTGCCGAGCCGGTCATGCTGAGGAGTCCAGACGAGAACCCCTCGGCCGCAGAGCGGGTCCACCGAGCCAAGAAGTCCAACGCCGACGCGCTGCTCTCGCTCCATCTGAACAGCCACGAGGACGCCTCCGCCGAGGGTTCTTCGTCGTACTACTTCGGGCGCCTCGGGTCCGTCTCGGTGCCGGGGAAGGCGCTGGCCGAGCTCATCCAGGAGGAACTGTCGGATTGGACGGGCGTCAGAGACGGCCGGACCCACCCCATGTCATTCCCGCTGCTGCGGGAGACACCGATGCCTGCGGTCCAGGTGGAGCCATGCTTCATCACCAACCCGAAAGAGGAGCGGCTCCTGGCCGAGGAGCCCTTCCAGGCCGAGGTGGCCCGGGCCCTGGTGAGAGCGCTGGAACGATTTTTCGCCGGGCGCTCCTAGCGGTCCGGAAGCGACACCGCCGTGGCCTGAACCGCGGGCTCTCGCCCGGTCGCTGGCTCCAGGCGCATCAGAGGGAACCGCGGATCGTCCCGGATCACCGCGAACCCACTGGCGGCAAGGAACCCCGCGGGGAGAACCCAGCCACCGTCCCACTCACGGTCCCCGATGGCCTCGAGCGCCCGGTATCCGCGGTCGAACACGTCGTGACCCACCGTTCTCACCAGCCGCCCCCCTTCTCCGCGGCCTCGCCGTTTCGGGACCATGTAGCAATAGGAGAGATAGACCGCATCCCGAGAAACACGCCCGCACCGGAACCGGCCCAGCCGGGGGAAGAGGGAAGGGGGTCCGTATTGGGTGAAGCCCACGACACCGCCGTCGATCAGAAGCTTCCCGCACCCTCCCCACTCGAGCAGGGTCGAGGAGAACCACTCCTCTTTCAGGAAGCCTGCCTCGACCGGCGGCTCCTCCAGATCCAGCTCCCAGAAGACTGAAGACCGGACCTCCGCAGGACAGTCGGCCAGATTCTCCAGCGTGACATCGACGATCCGCACCCCAGCCCGCCCCTGATCTCAGGTGAACGTGAGGTCTCGCCGACGGCCCAGCCGGACGAGAACAGACCCAAGGACGAGCCCCAGGATGACGCCCCGGACGACCCTCGCCAACTCATCCATAGAGCGATTGTAGGCCGGCCGGGCCGCACGGAGGTTGGTTTGGTGGGCGCCTATCGAACGATCGTGCTCACGATCCGGTCCAGGTCCTTTCTCGACCCGAACTCGACGACGATCTTCCCCTTCCGCCGCCCCAGCTGGACGCGCACCCGCGTCCCAAGCTTCTCGGCGAGAATCTCTTCGACCTCGGCCGCCCGCGGATCCCGGCCGGCCGTCGCCGTTGCCGCTCGCTCCTGCGCCACTCGATCGGTGTACGCGCGGACGAGCTGCTCGACCTGTCGGACCGAGAGTCCCTCCGCCGCCACCCGCAGTCCCACGGCCTTCTGCGCCTCCGGGTCGGCGAGCGCCAGCAGGGCCCTGGCGTGCCCCGCCTGAAGCCGTCCCTCCCCCAGCATCCGCTGGACCTCGGCCGGGAGGTGCAGAAGCCGAATCGTGTTGGCGATGTGGGCTCTCGAGAATCCCAGGCGCTCTGCCAGTACATCTTGGGACACCTCCAGCTCCTCCAGTAGCTCCTGGAAGGCCGCGGCCATCTCCAGCGGGGCGAGATCGTCTCGGTGAAGGTTCTCGATCAGCGCCTCGCGTAGCGATTCCGTGTCATCGGTTTCACGGATGACGGCTGGGATCGTGGCCAGCCCCGCCAGCTTCGCCGCCCGGAGCCGTCGCTCCCCCGCCACGAGCTCGTACCCCTGGTCCTCCCGGCGAACAACGATCGGCTGAAGCACGCCCACCTCTCGGATCGAAGCTGCCAGCCCCTCCAGGGACTCCTGATTGAACTCCTCCCTTGGCTGGCGAGGGTTGGGGGCGATCGCCGCGACCGGGATCTCAAGGAGGCCTCCTTCTTCCGCCCCCGGTATGAGGGCCGACAGGCCCCTTCCCAATCCCCCTCGCTGCGGCGTCATCTGCGGGTCCCCTCCTTCCGTCGGAACAGCCGGCGCCGCGGCGGTTCCGATTCCTCCGGCGTCGGCTCCGGCACGATCACTGCCGGAAGCTCTTCCGCGGGCACCGCTTCGTCGGTGATGGGACGGTGGAGCACCTCGTTCGCCAGCTTCCGATACGCCTTCGCCCCCTTCGACCCTCCGTCGTACGTCGTGATCGGCTGCCCGTATCCCGGTGCCTCCGACAGGCGGACCGTCCTCGGTATGACAGCGTCATACACGCGGGAGCCGAAGAACCTCCGGACCTCCGCCACAACCTGTTCCGACAGCTTGGTGCGGGTGTCGAACATCGTCAGCACGATGCCGGAAAGTCTCAACTTCGCGTTGAGGCTTTGCTGGACCAGGCGGACGTTGCGAAGAAGCTGCCCCAGCCCCTCCAACGCGTAGTACTCGCACTGGATGGGCACGACCAGCTCGTCGGAGGCCGCCAGGGCATTCACGGTCAGGAGTCCCAGCGAGGGGGGACAGTCCAGCAAGATGAAATCGTACTCGCCGAGCAGCGGCTCGATGGCCTTGGACAGACGCATCTCCCGGGAGAACTGGCTCACGAGTTCGATGTCGGCGCCAGCGAGATCGATGGTGGAGGGGATGGCCGACAGTCCGGGCACGGCAGTCTCCGTTATCGCCTGCTGAGCGGGCACGCCCGCCGTGAGCACTTCATACGTGGTGATCTCCCGGTGATCGTGATCGATACCCAGCCCGGTTGAGGCATTGCCCTGCGGATCCATGTCGATCACCAGGACCCGCTGCCCCGTCTCGGCGAGCGCCGCACCGAGGTTCACCGCCGTGGTGCTCTTGCCAACCCCGCCCTTCTGGTTGGCCACAGCTATAACCCTGGCCCGTGGGCTCAGCACGCCCTCGACCTCCGGTTGAGGGTCGCTCACCGGGGCTTCCACGTCGGTCTTCGCATTCACTCGAGAGTCATCATAACGAGGGGAGCCGAGCTTTCAAGTACTGTCTCGACGCTCACCCGCCGGAGAGGTCCAGGAGCGACGCGAGCCTTTCGGTCGGCATCTCGAAACCCCTCTCCCGCAAAGTAAATGAGCCTTCCGCCAACCCGAAGGAGGCCTGCCGCCACCGGCCATGTTCGCTCCAGGGGGGCGAAGGCTCTAGCGGTGGTCACGTCGGCGCCGGTAGGCAGGGACTCCGCGGCACCGACGTGGACATCGACGTTGGATAGACCAAGACGCTCCACGGCGAGCTCCAAGAAGGCGGCGCGTTTGGACTTCGCCTCCGCGAGGATGAAGCGACATCGGGGGAGCGCGATGGCCAGGGGTACCCCGGGCAGCCCCGCACCCGAGCCGAGATCGTAGGCAAGGTGGTCGGACGCGCGGAAGAGCGGTACGGCTCGCAGGCTGTCGAAGAGGTGGCGTTCGCGGAGACGGCCGCTGTCCGACCGGGCCACGAGGCCTGCCGGGATGGCCCGCTCCAGGAGGAGCTGTTCGAAGAGGCGTAGCCGCTCAACCTGTGCAATGCTGAGGTGGATCCCCAGCTCTGCCGCATGGGCGGCGATGCGTTTCACGTGAAACAGGCCCAGCTCAGAGCAACTCGGTCCTCGGGCTCAGCGACGCTTCTTTCGGATCACCACGCGGCGTCGGGGGTCCTCCCCCTCGCTCGAGGTCTCCACTCCTCCGACCTGGGAAGCCGCATCGTGCACGATCTTCCGTTCGTATGGGTTCATCGGCTCGAGGCTCTCTTGTCTGCCGGTTCTTCTCACCCGGCGGGCCGCCTCCTCGGCTCGCTCCGCAAGCTGGGAACGGCGTCGCTTCCGGTAGTCCTCCACATCCACCACCACGAGGCATCTCTCTCCGGTGCTCCGCTGCACGGCAGAGCGGACGATCTCGTGGAGAGCCTCGAGCGTCTGCCCGTGCCGTCCTATAAGCAGCCCCATGCCCTGCGGATCATCGCCTCCCAGCAGATCCACGTACATCACCCCGTCCACGAGGTGAGGCTCAACCTCGGCGTCGATCCCCATGCGGTCGAGAAGCCCCTCCAGGAACTCGACGGCGAGCGCCGCCTGGTCCTCCAGATCTGCCGGTGAGACTCCCTCGTCGGGTACTCGTACCCGGACGACCGCGGCCTGCCCCCCCATCCCCAGGAACCCTCGCTCCGGCTCCTGGACGATCTCGATCTGAGCCTCCTGCTCGCTGACGCCCAGCTCTTCCAGGGCCGCCTCTACGGCTTCCTCAACGCTTCCGGCGCTTTTTTCTACTTCCCGCATTCCGACCACCGGGTCTCCCCGGGTTCCTTCCTGACGGCTTCGGCGCCGGCGGAGGCGAACCCTCGACCTCCGCTCGAGCCTTTGCGGTCAACATCACGTGCTGCTGCCCGATCTGCCAGATGTTCGTGGTCACCCAGTACACCAGGACCCCCGCGGGGATGCTCAGCGAGATGAACCCCAGGAACAGGGGCATGATTCGCAGCATCATCTGCATCTGGGGCAGCTGCTGGCCCGACGCCGCCTGCATCTGTCGCTGCTGGTAATACGTGGTGAAGACCATCAGCCCGACCAGGACGAAGAAGGGGATCGCCGCCACGATCCCCGACCCGCAATCCAGGGCGTCTCCCCTCACGTCGACGATCCCTCGGCCAGCGCTGCTCGGGTTGCACGCCAGGTTCATCCCCAGGAACGTGGCCGTCCTGCTCTCGATCGCTCGGACCAGGGCGCTCCCCTCGGGCAGGTACCGGATTCCCCCGCCGGCGCTGAGGACCTGGTACAGCGCGATGAAGATCGGGAGCTGCAGGAGGAGCGGCAGGCATCCACCGAGGGGATTCACCTGGTGCTCCTTCATGAGCTTCATGCGCTCCTCGTTCAGCCTCTGGCGGTTCCCTTTGAACTTCTGGTCCAGGGCCTTCAGCTGCGGCTGGATCTTCTGCATCGCCTGCTGAGACCGGATCTGCTTGATCGCCAGAGGCAACAGCACGATCCGGACGGTGATCGTGAGCAGGATGATGGCGATGCCGTAGCTCGGGATGACGTCGAAGAAGAACGAGAGGATGGCTCCGAGTCCTTCGGTGATGGCCCTGAAGAAGTCCGCCATCGTCACGCCCTCCGTATGACGTTGTCATACTGGCCAGCCCCGGTCGCGGCCTTGGATCTCCATCTGCCCCGGTCCGGGACTGGGTCCGGCCCGCCTGCGGACAGCGGGCTGCATCGGAGCAGGCGCCACCCCGCCAGCAGGGAACCCTTCATGGCGCCATGGGTGCGCACTGCCTCAATCGCATACGCCGAGCACGATGGGTAGAAGCGGCACCGCTCCCCCAGCACCGGCGCCACCAGGCGCCGGTATCCGTGCAAGAAACCCAGCACCACCAGACGCGCGGGCGCCCCAACCAGCCACAGCCAACGCCTCATGCCGAGAGTACTCCCGCTCGCCGCAGCAACTCCCCGACCTCCTCGACGATCTCCTGGGCGTGCGCCCCCGAGATCGCCTCGCGCGCAACCAATACGGCCTGCCAGCCTTCCCCGACGCGAGGAAAAAGCTCCCTCCAGGCCTCCCGGAGAAGCCGCCGAGCCCGATTGCGGGCCACCGCCCCGCCGACCTTCCGCCCCGCGACCCAGGCCGCTCGTGGCGGGCCGGATCCTCGTGCGAGGTACACTACCACCCGCTTCGAGCGGGCCGCGGAGCCCCATCTCAGGATTCGTTGGACATCGCGCGTTCCGCGCAGCTTAAGCGGAGAGTTTCGTGCGACCCTTCGCCCTTCGTCTGGCAAGGATCCTCCGCCCTGCACGGGTGCGCATCCTCAGGCGGAACCCGTGGGTTCTCTTTCGTCGTCGCTTGCTCGGTTGAAAGGTTCGCTTCATATCAGTCTGGGGTCGCAGTAACAGGGGCTCGGTGGAATTCCTCAGATTATATGGATCCTTTTCATCGCAGGTCAAAGCAGCATCGGTCCGTTCCTCTGGACGAACTAGCCCGTTTGCCCCATTGCTTTGCGGGCGAACGCCCGTCTATAATCCGGATTCGCGCTTCCCCGGGGCCGCCACCAGGCGGCCCCAATCACTTCCCCAGGTAATTCCACACCTGTGGAAAGTGATTGTGGAAAAGACCGCCTCGCCATCGGCTCCCCCGGATGAGGCCGCGGCACTGTGGTCCCGGGCCCTCGACCTGGCCCGGGCGGAGCTGCCCAGCGGCTCCTTCGACATGTGGTTCCCCGACGTTCGGGCTCGCGGCGTCACGGACGGGGTGCTCCAGCTCACGGTGCCCACGGACTATGTCAGGAACTGGCTCACCACCCGATACCTTGACCTCCTCACGCGCCTCGTGGCCGAGGCCGCCGGGACGACCCTTCGCGTCCAGCTGGTGGTGGAGGCCCGGTCCCAGAAGGCGGGGACCGACCCCGGCCGGGCCGCGCCCGACCGCTCCAGGCCCCGGCCGCAGCCGCCGGTGTCCACGTTTCCCGAGAAGTACTCCTTCGACGCCTTCGTTCGAGGACCGTCGAACCGCTTCGCCCACGCCGCGGCCATGGCCGTGGCCGAGGCGCCTCCCGCGACGGCCTACAACCCCCTGTTCATCTACGGGGGAGTGGGACTCGGAAAGACCCACCTCCTGTACGCGATCGGGAACCACGTGGCCACGCTCACCCCCGGCGTCCGGGCCAAGTACGTCACGTCCGAGCGCTTCATCACCGAGTTCATCCGCGCCGTTCGGGAGGGGCAGGGATACCAGTTCCAGCGTCGCTACCGGGATATCGAGGTGCTCATGGTGGACGACATCCAGTTCATGGCCCGGGCCGAGGAGACCCAGACGGAGTTCTTTCACACGTTCAACGACCTCCACCGCGCCGGGCACCAGATCGTCATCGCCAGCGACCGGCCGCCTCAGGAGCTCTCCGGCCTCGAGGACCGGCTCCGGAGCCGATTTCGCTCCGGTCTCTGCGTCGACGTCCAGCCCCCCGACCTCGAGACTCGGATAGCCATCCTCCAGATGAAGGCGCAACGAGAACAGCTCGTCGTGCCGCCGGCAGTCGTCCAGTTCATCGCGCAGCGGTTCGACTCCAACATCCGAGAGCTCGAGGGGGCCCTTCTCCGCGTCTCGGCCTTCTCCCGACTGTCGGAGCTTCCGCTCGACCTGGCCGCCGCCGAGCGAGCCCTGGAGGACCTTCTTCCTCAGGCGGACCAGGACATCCCCGCGGAGACGATCCTCTCCGAGACCGCAACGTACTTCGCGCTGCGCCCGGAGGATCTCTTCTCCAAGAGTCGTTCCCGACCTCTCACCAACGCCCGGCACGTGGCGATGTATCTGCTCAGGGAGCTCACCGGACTCTCCCTCATCAAGATCGGCGAGCTCTTCGACCGCGACCACACCACCGCGCTCCACGGTATCAAGCGGATCGAGGGCCTCTTGCCGGCGCGAGACGTGACGTACCGGCAGGTCCAGGAGCTCACCAAGATCATCAAGGCATCGAATCGGAGAGGCCGGTGAACAACCCGGGGACAACCTGGAGGACGTTGGCGGATCAGCCGTACCTGTTGCCTATGCTCCCCGCCTTCTCCCCACCGGTTCCACACGTCAGAGGGCCCAGATATGCTCTTCGCGGTGGTGGTCCACATGTTCCACAGCGCCTACTACGGCTCCTAGAGGTATGACCTGAAAGCAAGAAGAACCAGTTCCGTTGGAAACGGGGGGTGACCGGTGAAGTTCAGGTGCGAGAGAGATGTCCTGGCAGACGCCCTTCAGACCGTGCAGCGCGGCGTCTCGACGAGGCCCGGCATCCCGGCGCTCACGGGCGTTCTGATGGCCGTGGATGCGGAGGGGCTTCGGCTCACGACGACGGACCTCGAGGTGACCACGGAGGTCCGGATCTCGGTCGATGCGCAGGAGGAAGGGACGGCGCTGGTTCCGGCCCGGCTGATCGCCGAGATGGTGAAGGCCCTACCTCCCGATGCCGTGGAGTTCGAGGCGGATGGCGCCCAGGCCCGGGTGTCATGTCGGAGTTTCGAAGGGACCCTTCGCTGCCTGGCGGCCGAGGACTTCCCCATGCTTCGGGCCGCCGAGGGCGTGCAGGTGTCGGTGGGGGCGGGAGCGTTCGCGGAAGGGGTAGCCCAGGTGGCCAGAGCTGCCTCCCGGGACGAGGCCAGACCGATCCTCACCGGGGTCCTCCTGGAGGCGAGCCGCGAGGGGATCACCCTGGCGGCGACGGACTCGTACCGCCTGGCGTTCCGGGAGCTCCGGGCCACGGCCGACGGAGAGGCGAAGGCTCTGGTGCCGGAGCGAGCGATCTCCGAAGCCGCCAGGGCGGCTGGCGGTGAGGAGAAGGGTGAGGTGGCCATGGTCCTGGGGTCCGCCCAGGCCACCTTCAAGGTGGGAAGCCTCATCCTCACCTCGAGGCTTATCGAAGGGGAGTTCCCCAACTATCGCCAGCTC
Organism: Actinomycetota bacterium; assembly: GCA_035641075.1. Classification (GTDB taxonomy): domain Bacteria; phylum Actinomycetota; class UBA4738; order UBA4738; family CALAEC01; genus DASQUW01. The sequence goes on from DASQUW010000090.1 coordinate 15,288, forward strand.
ATCCCGGAGCCGGGCGAGAACCGGCTGGCGGCCCCGAGACAGGAGCTACTGGAAGCCATCCGGCGGGTGGGCCTGCTGGCCCGGGAGAACTCCCCAATCCGGTTGGAGCTGAACGCCCTGGGGGCCAGGCTCACCTCGTCCTCGCCGGATCTGGGGGGCGCCGTCGAGGCTGTGGAGGCGAGCTATGAAGGGGAGGAACTCACGGTGGCGTTCAACCCCACGTACGTGGCCGACGGTCTGGCCGGGGTGGTTGGAGAGAAGGTTCAGGTCGAGCTGCGCGACGGGCTGAAGCCCGCCGTACTCCGGGGAGACGGGGACGACTTCACCTATCTGGTCATGCCGGTGCGGTTGCCTGCGGCCGTGGGGTAGGTGCGACTCGTCTGGCTGGAGGTCCGAGATTTCCGGAACCACCGGGAGACGGAGCTCGAGGTGCCGGACGGGCTGGTGGTGGCCGTCGGTCCAAACGCTCAGGGGAAGACGAACCTTCTGGAGGCGGCCCACTACCTGCTGAGCTTGGGATCGCCCCGCACGGCGGCCGATATGCCGCTGGTGCGCTCGGGCGCGGAGCGGGCGTACCTCCGGGGCGAGGTGCACACTTCGACCGGACGGGTGCTCGTGGAGGTGGAGGTCCGCCCTTCGGGGGCGAACCGGGTGCGGATGAACGGGTCCGCGGTGCGGCGTCTCCGCGATCTTCGGCGGCGGGTTCGATCGGTGTTCTCGATCCCGGAGGACCTGGCCATCGTGCAGGGCCAGCCGGAGGACCGCCGCAGGTTCCTGGATCAGACGTCGCTGGCGCTGTGGCCGGCGGCAGAGGAGGCCGTGAGGAGCTATGAGCGGGCCCTCCGGCAGCGGAACCGGCTGTTGAAGGAGCACGATGCCCCGGGTGCACCACCGGACCTGGACGCCTGGGATACCGAGCTGGCCGGACACGGCGCCGCGGTGACCTCCGTGCGCGGCGAAGCCGTGGATAAGGTTGCTTCCGGCGCCTCTGCCGCATTCTGGTCGATCTCCGGGGACCGACTCACGATCCGGTACGCCCCCTCGGTGGAGGGAGAGGATCTCCTGGGGGCATTCGTCCGGCGCCTGGCGGAGCGGCGAGCGGACGAGCTCATTCGGCGCACCACATTGGTGGGCCCCCATCGTGACGAACTGGAGCTCGCGGTGGGAGAGCTCGCTATCCGGCGGTTCGCCTCCCACGGGGAGGCGTGGGCGGCGGCCCTGTCGCTGCGGCTGGGGACGGCGGAAGCGGTGTCGAACGAGGTGGGGGAGCCGGCGGTCGTCCTCCTCGACGACCCCTTCTCCGGGCTCGACCCGTCACGCCGGGATCGGCTGCAGGACGGCCTCCGGTCGAGAGGCCAAGTGCTCATCTCCGTTCCCGACGAGGCACAGGTCCCGGCTGAGGCAACGGTATGGGAGGTGAGCGAGGGTGGCGTCAGGGCCCGGTGACGGGCGCCGGGCGGAGCCGGAGGCGCTCGGGGAGGTGATCCGGGGGGTCCTTCGTGCCGGGCCGATGCGAAGCGGCATGGCCCTGGGGCGGCTGGCTCGGTCGTGGGATCAAGTGGTGGGGGAGCGGCTGGCCGGCCGGAGCGCACCCGTTAGGCTCGAGGGGGGCCGGCTCGTGGTCTCCGCGGCGAGCTCTTCCTGGGCTGCTCAGGTGACGTTTCTCACCGAGGAGATCCGTCGCCGAGCCAACGACCTTCTCGGTTCCGAAGAGGTCCGGTCGGTGCAGGTCCTGGTGGACGGAGGCGAGCAAAACACGTCTGGATCCGCCCCGTGGCGGCCGGGAGGCGTCACTCCCCGGTGATAAAATTGTATTGCTGAGCCCCCGCGGTAGGTGCCCCTCTTTGGACGGCGCGCAGCCGAGCGTGGGCGGGTTTCGACGGAGGTTGTGTGGGGAAGGCGAGCACCAATACCAGAGCCAGGACGGCGAAAGCCGCGCCTCGAACCAGGGCCTCCAGGGCCGCCAAGCCCCCGGGCCGGGCAAGGCCGGGATATACCGCCGCAGACATCACCGTCCTGGAGGGCTTGGAAGCGGTCCGTCGCCGGCCAAGCATGTACATCGGCTCCACCGGGAGCCGGGGACTCCACCACCTGGTCTACGAGGTCGTCGACAACGCCATCGACGAGGCCCTGGCCGGTTTCTGCAACCGCATCCTCGTGCGCCTGCGTTCGGATGGCGCCGTCCAGGTCGCCGACAACGGCCGGGGGATCCCGGTAACGCCGATCCCGAGGCATAAAGACCGCCGCCCGGCGGTCGAGGTGGTGCTCACTACCCTGCACGCAGGCGGGAAGTTCGACGGGAAGTCCTACGCGGTCTCCGGTGGGCTCCACGGCGTCGGCGTGTCCGTGGTGAACGCGCTGTCGGAGCGCCTCGAGGTCGAGGTGGCCCGTGATGGCTCGACCTGGACCCAGGTCTACGAGCGAGGGAGGTCCCTGGGCAAGCTCAAGAAGGGAACTTCCACGAAGAAGACGGGAACCGTGGTCACCTTCTGGGCCGACCCGGAGATCTTCGAGGAGACGGAGTACAAGCGAGACATCCTTGCCGAGCGCCTCCAGGAACTGTCGTTTCTCACCCGAGGGGTGGAGATCGCTCTCGTCGACGAACGGGAGACGCCGGAGTGGCGTCAGGTCTACAAGGCGGCCGGCGGCCTGGCCGACTTCGTGAAGTTCCTGAACCACGGGAAGGATGCCCTGAACAACAGGGTGGTCCACTTCGAAGGAAAGAAGGAAGACGCCGAGGTCGAGGTGGCCCTGCAGTGGAACACGAGCTTCGCCGAGTCCCTGCACAGCTTCGCCAACACCATCAACACCCACGAGGGTGGCACCCACGAGGAGGGCTTCAAGAAGGCCCTGACGAACGTGGTCAACCGGTACGCCCGATCCAAGGGTCTGCTGAAGGAGAAGGAAGAGAACCTCATCGGCGAGGACATTCGGGAGGGTCTCACCGGGATCGTTTCGGTGAAGCTCAGGGAGCCCCAGTTCGAAGGGCAGACCAAGACCAAGCTCGGCAATACCGAGATCCGCTCGTTCGTCGAGACCACGGTGAACGAGCACCTGATGACGTGGCTGCAGGAGCATCCCGGCGACGGGAAGCGCATCGTCCAGAAGGGGTCGCAGGCGGCGAAGGCTCGCCTCGCCGCCCGCCAGGCCCGGGACCTGGCCCGGCGCAAGGGCTTGCTGGACTCCGGGTCGTTGCCGGGGAAGCTCGCCGACTGTCAGCTCACCGACCCAGGCGTGTGCGAACTGTTCATCGTGGAGGGCGACTCCGCCGGGGGCTCCGCCATCCAGGCCCGGGACCCGGCCTACCAGGCCATCCTTCCTCTCCGCGGAAAGATCCTCAACGTGGAGAAGGCCAGGCTGCACAAGACCCTGGAGAACAAGGAGATCCAGGCCCTGATCACGGCCGTGGGGACGGGCATCGGAGAGGAGGAGTTCGATCTGGGGAAGGCCCGGTACCACAAGATCGTGGCTCTCACCGACGCGGACGTCGATGGAGCGCACATCAGAACGCTCCTTCTAACGTTCCTGTTTCGACACATGAAGCCCCTCATCGAGGCGGGCTACGTGTACATCGCCCAGCCCCCGCTGTTTCGGGTGACCATGGACGGGAAGCCTCAGTACCTGTTCTCGGAGAAGGACCTCGACCGGCTGCGGAAGCAGAACGGAAAGAGGACCATCCCCGCGCAGCGTTTCAAGGGTCTCGGCGAGATGAACGCGGACCAGTTGTGGGACACCGCCATGGATCCGGAGGCCAGAACGCTGCTCCAAGTGCAACTGGAAGACGCGGTCGCCGCCGATCGGATGTTCAGCGTCCTCATGGGCGAGGACGTGGAGTCCCGCCGGGACTTCATCCAGAAGAACGCGAAGGACGTCCGCCTCTTGGACGTATGACCCACCAACTTGACGCACCGCTTACTGCGCGGCGCCTGCTGACGGCGGTCCACCCCGCGCGCTCGCTTCGCTCGTCGCGCGGGGGCCTCGGCCCGCCTGCGCGGCGCCGCGTACGGGCTGCGGCGCTACCAAGCTCCGGCCGACGCCGACGGACCCGCGGCGTCAACAGGCGCCGCGAAGGAAGCTAGATGGCGCAGACTGCGGCCCGGATCGAGCCGATCGACATCGAGGAGGAGATCCGTTCCTCGTTCCTCGACTACGCCATGTCGGTCATCGTGTCGAGGGCGCTCCCGGATGTCCGTGACGGCCTGAAGCCCGTCCACCGCCGGATCCTCTGGGGGATGCTGGAGCAGGGGCTCCGCCCCGACCGCCCCTACAAGAAAGCCGCTCGGGTGGTCGGGGACGTCATGGGGAAATACCATCCGCACGGCGATCAGGCCATCTACGACGCCCTCGTCCGCCTGGGTCAGGACTTCTCCAGCCGCTACCCGCTGGTCGACGGCCAGGGCAACCTTGGCTCGATCGACGGGCACCCCGCGGCGGCCATGCGATACGTCGAGTGCCGCGTCGACGCCTTGGCCATGGAGCTGCTCCGGGACATCGAAGCGGAGACGATCGATTTCCAGCCGAACTACGACGGCGAGGAGCGGGAGCCCGTGGTGCTCCCGGGTCGATTCCCGAATCTGCTGGCCAATGGGGCCACCGGCATCGCCGTCGGGATGGCCACGAACATCCCCCCGCACAACCTGGGAGAGGTCATCGACGGCGTGATCGCGGCGATCGACAAGCCGGAGATCACCGTGGCCCAGCTGATGCGCCACATCAAGGGTCCGGACTTCCCCACCGGCGGGACGATCATGGGACGGGACGGGATCAAGGAGGCCTACAACACCGGGCGGGGCTCCATCCGGATGCGAGCCCGGGTGACGGTCGAGGAAGACTCCAAGGGCCGCCAGCGCCTCGTGGTCACCGAGGTTCCCTTCCAGGTGAACCCGGCGAAAGTGGCAGAGAAGGTCGCCGAACTCATCGTGTCCAAGCGCCTCCAGGATGCGGTCAACGTCAAGAACGAGTCGAGCGGCCGCGGAGGGATGCGCCTGGTCATCGACCTCCGCCGGGGAGCCAATCCGCACGTCGCGCTGAACAAGCTGTACAAGCAGACGCAGCTACAGGAAACGTTCGGGGTGATCATGCTTGCGTTGGTCGACGGGGTCCCCCGGACCCTCCGCCTCGACGAGGTCGTCCAGCACTACATCACCCACCAGATCGAGGTCGTCACCCGACGGACCCGGTTCGAGCTCCGGAAGGCCGAGGAGCGCGATCACATCGTCCAGGGGCTCCTCATCGCCCTGGCGAACCTCGACGAGGTCATCAAGATCATCCGAGGGTCGGCCGACGCCGACGAGGCCCGCACCAAGCTGATGACACGGTTCAAGCTCTCCGAGATCCAGGCCAATCACATCCTGGACATGCCGCTTCGCCGGCTCACCCGACTAGAGCGGGAGAAGCTCGAAGAGGAGCACCGGGAGCTCCTGGCAACTATCAGAAGGCTGAAGGCCCTGTTGAAGGACCCCAAGAAGATCCGCGCGGTCATCAAGGACGAGCTCGCCGAGATCAAGAAGAAGCACGCCGACCCTCGGCGCACGGACATCCGGGCAGACGAGGGAGAGATCGACATCGAAGACCTGGTGGCGGAGCAGGACGTTTTCATCACGGTGTCTCGCGCCGGCTACGTGAAGCGGATGCCGGTGGAGACGTACCGCCGCCAGGGCAGGGGCGGCCGCGGCGTCCGGGGGGCGACCCTCAAGGAGGAGGACGTCATCGCCCACGTGTTCACGACAACCACTCGGCACTGGCTTCTCTTCTTCACGAACTCGGGCAAGGTGTACCGGGTCAAGGTCCACGAGGTTCCCGAGGGGACCCGGACCGCGCGGGGCACGTACGCGGCGAACCTCCCCGGGGTATCGCTCGCCGGCGACGAGAAGATCGCCGAGGTCATCGCGCTGAAGGACTACGACGACGCCCCGTACGCGGTGTTCGCCACCAAGGGTGGCATCGTGAAGAAGACCCCGCTCAGGGAGTACGACTCACCACGAACGGGGCTTGCCGCCATCAACTTGAAGAGGCGGGATCGGCTTATCGACGTGAAGCTCACCAACGGCCGGGACGACGTGATCCTTGTCTCCAGGGATGGGAAGGCCATTCGGTTCGCGGAGTCCCAGGCTCGTCCGATGGGTCGGCAGGCGACCGGGGTGATCGGGATGCGCTTGGCGCCCAAGGACGAGGTCATCGCCATGGCCCTGGCGACCGAAGGGCAGGACCTCGTGACCCTCACCGAGATCGGCTATGGGAAGCGGACGCCGGTCAAGGAATATCCGATGAAGGGCCGAGGGGGCCTGGGCGTGATCACCCACAAGCTCACCGACAAGACCGGCAGGGTTTCCGGCGCATTCGTGGGCTCGAAGGACCAGGACGTGTTCGTCATCTCGACGACGGGCATCGTCATC
>DASQUW010000091.1:0-3598 GCA_035641075.1 Actinomycetota bacterium
CCGGGGATTTCGAGGTCCGACCTGGCAGGGGCATCGTGCTAACAACGGTGCTAACGAACGTGGCATAACCAGACGGACGGAACGGCACGAGACGGCACGACGGCGACCGAAACGCGCACGTGGCGGCACGGAACGGCACAGGACGGCACCAGCCGACAGGGGTTCCGCCGCCCTCATAATCCGTCGGTCGGAGGTTCAAGTCCTCCCCGCCCCACGAGCCAAAGGGCTGGTGGACGCATTGTTTCCTGACCACGAACCTCCCGCCCGGCTCGAGGTGTCCCGCAGGTGTCCCGCAGGCCTTGCCCACGGTGGTCGGCGAAGATGAGGCGGAAGTCCTCGGCAAGCCCCTGGGCGAGAGGAGAGGCTTTCGCATATTCGAGTGGGTCGGTGAAGCCAGGGTAGACAAGAACCGGTTGGCCGCTACCTTCCGATCCTCGAAGTAGGTGCGGACGTGGTCTATGGGATTCGTCGCGAAGGCCATGCCCTGCACCAGGTCTGTCCGAGACGTCCGGCGCCTAGGCTACTCCTCGGCCCTGGCTGAGGAACGAGGAAGCCCGTGCCCAGGCGCGGTCGTGCTACCCGCCGTGCTACCGAACAGGAAGGCACAGGACGGCACCAAACGGCACTAGACGGGACGAGGTAGCACGCATGCCGCAAGACTCAGTTGGCCGGTGGTTCGAGTCCACCCCGCCCCACCACGATGATCTCCGACAGCGCCTTCGCCCGGAAGAGGGCGATCAAGCCTCCTCCCGAGCGTAGGCGAGCGCCTCCTCGAGGCTCATCGTCTGGCCCTCGGTCCAGGCGACCTTGAAGGCGTCGTCGTCGAGCTGCCGGGTGGCCTCCTCGCCCGGATCGCCCTGGGGCAAGAATGCGTCGGGGATCTTGCCGGCCACCTTTCCGCGCCAGGCTGCGTCGGCGCCGGCCAGCTTGGCGGCGCGCTGAGGATGGCCGAGCTGGTTCTCTATCATCGCGAGGACCCGGAGGTTGCCCGTGATGACCACCGCGTTCGCCAGCTCCCCCAAGAGACCCAGACCCTCCAGGATCAGCCTGCGTGACTCGATCGGGTCGCCCCGCAGGGCGGCCAGACCGCCGAGGCTGTTGACGGCGGTGCCCCAACCCCACGTATCCTCCCCAACCTCCTGGAAGATCCGGAGGCTTTCCTCCAGCAGATCGCGTGAGGCGTCCAGGTCGCCCACAAACATCCGGGCACTCCCGAGGGCCCAGAGGGCCCAAGCCTGTCCGCGACGGTCTCCGAGCTCGCGGGCCAGGCCCAGGCTCTCCTGCATGAGGGCGACCGCCGACCCGGGGTCCCCCTTGACCGCTCGCGTCTCCCCAACGTCCAAGAGCGCCTCCACCATCGCGGTCCGGTCGCCCAGGGCCCGGTGGATATCGAGCGCCTCCTCGTAGGACCGGAGCGCGGTGTCGAAATCGCTCTGCCAGTAGGCGATCCCGCCGAGAGCGGTCAGAGCCCGGGCTCGGGCCGTGGTGGGCGCGCGGCTGGACGGCAAGGCCAGGGCGGCTTCGAGCGTGCGACGGCCTTCTTCCATGTGGCCGCGGGCGTACCAGAATCGCCAGATCGGGCCGGCGGTCCGCAGGGCCGTCTCGCCTTCGTCGCCGTCGAGCGCCCACCGCAGCGCGGCGCGGAGGTTGTCGTGCTCCCGGCTCAGCTCGTCGAGCCACCGCCGCTGGTCGGGACCGGTCAGGTGAGGACCGGCCCGCTCCGCCAGGTCTCGGAACCGCAGCGCGTGCCGCCGACGAACGTCGGGTGCCTCCTCGCTCTCGTCGAGCTGCGCCAGCGCGAACTCTCGGATCGTCTCCAGCATCCGAAGCCGTCCCTGGGCGTCGTCGGGTACGCGGTGCACCAGACTGTGCTGGACGAGCGACTCGAGGACACCGAGCGCGTCACCGAGGTCACCCGCCGCGTCGGCCACATCCACCACCGCGTTGAGGGACCACCCCCCGGCGAACACGGAGAGGCGTCGGAATAGCACCCGTGCGGACTCATCGAGGAGGTCGTGGCTCCATGCGATCGTCGCCTCAAGGGTCCGCTGCCGTTCCGGCGCGTCCCGCGGTCCCCCCACGAGCATGGGAAGCGCCGATCCCAGCCTGTCGAGAAGCTGGCGTGGCGGAAGGAGCCGCAGGCGTGAGGCGGCGAGCTCGATGGCCAGCGGGAGGCCGTCGAGCCGGGCGCAGATCTCGGCGAGGATGGGGACGTCGTCGTCGGCGAGGGAGAGAAACGGATCGACGGCGCTGGCCCGGTCGAGGAAGAGCGATACGGATTCACTCTGGCGGAGGGCCGCTGCGTCACCGGTGCCAGAGGGGATCGCCAGCGGCGGCACCGGGAAGATTTGCTCGCCCGAGAGGCCCAGAGGCGCCCGGCTGGTGGCCAGGACACGGATGTGGGGAGCGACCTCGAGGAGCGCGGCTACGGTGTCGGCCCCGGGGAGCACCTGCTCGAAGTTGTCTAGAAGGAGCAGCGTCTTTCTGTCGCGGAGATACTCCTCGAGGATCTCGAGCACCGAGCGTCCGCTTCGCTCCGGCACCAAGAGGAGTGCGGAGGTGATGGTGTCCGGGACCAGCAGGGGATCCGTGATAGGAGAGAGGTCCACGAAGTAGGAACCGTCGGGGAAGGCATCGACGGAGCGCCTGGCGACCTCCACCGCCAAACGGGTCTTCCCGGTGCCTCCTGGACCGGTGAGGGTCACCAGCCGGCTGGCTCTGACGAGCTCCGTGACCCGGTGCGCCTCCCGCTGCCGGCCCACGAACGAGGTGGGCGGTGATGGAAGCGTGGATGGGACCTCGAGCGTCTTGAGCGGAGGGAACTCCGCGGGCAATCCCTCGATCACCAGCTCGTGGAGCTGCACCGGGTGCTCGAGATCCTTCAGTCGGTGCTCGCCCAGGTCGCGGATGGTGACCCCGGGCGGGAGGTCGTCGTAGACGAGGGACCGAGTAGCCTCGGAAAGGAGCACTTGCCCACCGTGCCCGGCCGCCGCGATCCGAGCGGCCCGGTTGACGTCGATACCCAGATAGTCGTCCCCGCCAAGCACCCCGCGCCCCGTGTGGAGCCCCATCCGGACGCGGAGCGGTGTGCCATGTGGCCACGGGTGTGCCGCCAGGGCGCGCTGCGCCGACACGACCGCACGGACCGCCGCGACGTGGTCGGCGAACACCGCAAAGAACGAGTCGCCCTCGGTCCTGATCGCCACGCCACTGCCCTCATCGATCGCCCGTCGCATGATCTGGGCGTGGTCCTCCTGGACGGCTCGGTAGCCGTCACGCAGCTGCTGGAGGAGGCGAGTGGATCCCTCGATATCGGTGAACAGGAACGTGACGGTGCCGCTGGGTAACTGCATGGTGCTCCGCCGGCATGATACGCCCGAGGATCTGGGGGCGGCGAGCCACCCGAACTCCTGAATCGCTGCCGCACATCTTAGGTAACCTGCTTCACGTGATGTGTCCCGCATGTGTCCCGCGATGGACCGCGAAACATGGCGAAACGCCGGGCAACCTCGAGTAGCCAAATACCCTTGTCAGGAGCGGTATTTCCAGGTTTCGCCTGGTCCGTGCGACGCTTCGGATCAAACTCATAATCCGTAGG
>DASQUW010000092.1:0-14388 GCA_035641075.1 Actinomycetota bacterium
GCGGGATAGTGGAAGACGTTGTGAAACTTGGTCCGGCCGTTCACGAGATCGTCGAACATCTGCGTCCGGCTCTTCCCCAGGTCCTCGGCGACCCGGTACAGGATCTGGGCGTGGCCGGCCTCGTCCTGCACCTTCGCGGTCAGTGAGAGCTTCCGCCGCAGGCTCGGAGCTCGAGGCACCCATTCTCGTTCGGGGAGACACCCCATGACCTCCGAGTTTGCGTGCATCTCGATGAACTTCAGCGTGGCCTGACGATATTCGTCGGGCATCCAGTCGCCGGCCTCGATCTTCTCGCCGGCATCGATCCGGGCCTTGAACTCCGCCGTGCGTTCCTCGTACGTCATGACCTCACCCTCCGTTCCACCGACACCTTTCCCTTCACGCTGGTTCGTAGGCCGTCAAGAAGGAGATCCGAGAATCGGTCCGCGATCTCTTCGGGACCCAGCGGCCCGTTCGGGTCGTACCAGACGTACGTCCAGTTCGCCGCGGACAGGGCCAGGAGCCGGGCGAGCTTCGAATCGGAGGGCGCGACGTGCCGGATGATCTCGTCCCACAGCTCCTCGTACCGTCGGCGGAGGTCTCGGATCTCGGTCAACCGGCTTCCCCCCAGCGCCTTCCACTCGTGGAGGAAGACGCGCGCTCCCTCCAGGTCGTGCGCGACGACCGCGACATGTGCGCGCATCGCTCGCCGAAACTTCTCCTCGGGTGACGCGCGTTGGGCTCGGAGCGCCTCCATGCCTCCGAGGAACTGCCGAGCTGCGTCCAGCACGATCTGGTAGAGGATCTCTTCCTTGCCGGTGAAGTGCGCGTAGAGGCTCCCGGGCAGCAAGCCTGCCCCCTCGGCGAGGTCGCGCATGCTCGTGGCGTGGTACCCACGCCTGCTGAAGAGCTCAGCCGCGATCTGGAGGATCTGATCCTTGCGGGCTGCTCCGACTGCCGTGGGTGTTTTCACTCCGCCTGCCGTTGTGGTTTCCCTCCGCACGTTAGTCTACCAAACAAACGATCGTTTGGTTGGTGCACCTCGCCGTGAGCAGCCACACCCCTGTGAACAGGGAGAGGCTGACCGACCCGGCGGAGTATCATGGCTGCCCGGCCCGCACCGGCACCGAAACGTCCCAGGGGAGGAGTCCACGATGACCGACCTGAACCAACTCGTGATCGGCGGAGAGCTCACCGATGCCGCCTCCGGGGAGACATTCGAGAGCATCGATCCATCGACCGGGGAACCTTTCGCCCAGGTGGCGAAGGCGGGCGCCGAGGACGTGAAGCGGGCTACCGCGGCCGCCAGGAAGGCATTCGACGAGGGCCCCTGGCCCAGGATGCGAGGGCGGGACCGCGCCAAGGCGCTTCTCGCTGTTGCCGATGGCATCAAGAAGCACGCGCCGGATCTTGCGGAGCTCGAGTCGCGCGACTCCGGTGGCACGATCCGCAAGGCCCAGAACGCGGACATCGGGATGGCCATATCCACGTTCCGCTTCTATGCCGAGCTCGCCTCCCGGGAGGATGACGAAGAACCCCTGGTCCCTCGATCGCCGATGTCCTACAACTACCTGCGCAGAGAGCCCATCGGGGTATGCGCCGCGATCGCGCCCTGGAATGCCCCTCTACAGATGGCGTCGTGGAAGATCGCGCCGGCCATCGCCGCAGGGAACACCGTGATCCTGAAGCCCGCCTCGTTCACGCCGTTGACGTCGATCGAGGTCGGGAAGATCTGCGTCGAGGCCGGCATCCCCGAGGGAGTGGTGAACGTCCTTCCCGGCCCCGGAGCGGCTGCGGGCGAGGAGCTCGTGGCCTCGCCCCTGGTGGACAAGGTGGCGTTTACCGGCTCCACCGAGATCGGCATGCGCATCATGCAGATCGCCTCGGGAAACGTGAAGAAGGTCACTCTCGAGCTGGGGGGGAAATCCCCTTCGATCGTCCTCGACGACGTGGATCTCGACTACGCCGTGGACGGCGCGCTGTGGGGCATCTTCTTCCACCAGGGACAGATCTGCTCGGCGGGAACGCGCCTGTTCCTACAGAGGGGGATCTACGACGACTTCTTTGCAGCCCTGGTGAAACGGGCCGAGGAATTGAAGGTCGGCCCCGCTCTCGACCCCGGATCCGACCAGGGGCCCCTCGTGGCCAAGACGCAGCTCGAGACGGTCGAACGGTACGTGGAGATCGGCCGGGAGGAAGGCGCCGAGGTTGCGGCAGGTGGAGAACGGGCCACCGTCCCCGGTCACCAGGGAGGGTTCTACTACCGTCCGACGATCCTGGCCGGAGTGAACAACTCGATGCGGGTGGCGCAGGAGGAGATCTTCGGCCCCGTCCTCGCGGTCATCCCGTTCGAGGACGAGGACGAGGCCATCCGCCTGGCGAACGAATCCATCTACGGGCTCGCCGGGGCGGTGTGGTCGAAGAACGTCCCCCGGGCCCTGCAGATCGCCGAGCGCTTGCGGACCGGGACCGTGTGGATCAACGACTATCACATGATCAACCCCCGATACCCGTTCGGCGGCTACAAGGAGTCGGGGATCGGGCGGGAGCACGGAACCCTGGGATACAACGAGTATCGAGAGGCCAAGCACATCCACGTGGATCTGGCCGGGGGGCGTGATCGCCACCCCTGGTGGAACACGGTGCTCGGCTAGCGCCGATTCCTCGCGGGCTCCAGCGGCCGATCCCCGTTCCCGGAAGGGCGAGCGCCGCCTGCCGGAGCGAACGCCACACGCTGCCGCATGCGATGCCGGCCCGGTACTCGCCCCAGGAACGCCAGGCAGAGCAGGGCCGTCATAAGCAGCACCGCGCCTGACAGGGCGAACGCCCCCCGGATCCCGAAGAACCCCGCCAAAGCACTCGACAGGACCAGGCCCAGCACCGCTGCACCGTTCATCACCGACTCCGCGGCCGCCATGATCCTGCCGCGGAACGCGTCCGGGACGCGCTCCTGCAGTAACGACTCGAACGACACCGAGCCGATCCCGTTGGCCATGCCCGAGAACACCCACAGCAGCAGGACGGGCGGAACATCCGCGGCCCTCGAGGCGGTCAGCACGACGATCCCGAGGATGGCGATCATCACTCCGAGCAGCCGTTCCCGTGCCCACCTGCGAGCGGCGGCTGGAGCGGCCACCGAGCCGAGCAGCATACCGAGGCCCCAGGCTCCCCCGATCATCCCCAGGCTCGTCGGGCCGCCCCCAAGGGTATCGACGACGAAGATCGGCTCGAGCGGAGTTCGGATCGTAGAGGCGAACATCACCAGCCCGATCACCACGAGCGCCACGCGCACCAGGGAGCTGCGGGCTGCATAGCGAGCGCCCTCGACCAGGGCCCGCAGCGGCCGACGCTCGGACGCCGATCGGGTTCGCCGAGGCAGCCGGACCCCAGAGAGAAGCGCGGCCGACGAGAGAAAGGTCAACCCGTTCACCGCGAACGCGGGTTTCGCTCCCAGCTGCGCAACGAGAAGCCCACCGACAACGGGACCGGCCATCACGGCGAAGTTGTACGTCGCCTCCATGAGCGCGTTCGCCGCGACCAGGCGCTCCTTTGGCACCAGGTTCGGCAGGGAGGCCCCGAGGCTCGGCCTGAACACGGCTCCGAGCAAGCCCAACAGCGCGGCGACGCCGTACAGATGAGCGAACGTCGGTTGATCGGCGATCAACAGCGAGCCCACGGCAATTCCACGGAGAACATCGGCACCGATCATCAACCGCTTCCTCGAGAACCTGTCGATGAGCGGACCGACGAGCGCTCCGGCAACGGCGGCCGGCCCCACCTGGGCGATCAGGAGCAGCGAGAAATGGTGCGGGCTCCCGCCACGGCGGGCCAGACTTGCCGCCACCGCAAGGGCGTAGACCCAGTCTCCGATATTCGAGACGGCCTGGGCGCCCCACGCCCGCACGAAACCGGGGTGGCTCCAGAGCGCTGCGAACTGGCCCGTCCCGGAAGGGAAAAGTCGTGACTCGCACAGTCGGTGAAGGGCGATGACTGCCCCGAGCGCGATGCACAGATCCCCGATGCTGAACACGTTGTGAAGCGGCCACCCGGATGGGATGGCGAAGATGTCCCCGAGGAATGCCAGGTTCGGGTCGGCCACCACCCCCGAGTTCGTGAATTCCCCCGGGTTCACCGAACGCCCCGCCGCAGCCAGGGCTGATGCCGATGCGGGCATGATTCCGTTGTTCGCGGCGATGGCCGCCAGGTTCGCCGCTCCGCCCAGCGCGATCAGCCAGATCCCCGGGACTCGCCAGTTGGCGAGAACGAAATATCCCGCGAGGAGGTACGAGGCCAGGTGCGCTGCGCTGTGGATCGCGGGGGACCCTTCGGGGATCACCGAGATGATCAGGACCTGAGTCACGAGCGCCGCGGCGAGGGCCCAGAACCGCCGGAATCGCAGGTCCGCGAGCTTGGTCAGATGGCCGCCGGCGAGCGGGACCGTGAGCACGACGAAACCGGTGAATGCGATGAGCAGCATCGCCCCTCCTAGAGGCGTTCGGGTCCCCGCGGGTATCGGCACGCACCGGGAGCGCCTTGAGCCGAGCAATTTTCGAGGTAGTCCTAAAGCCCTAGTGCATCCCGCCCGATACATGTCGGCGAAGGTCCGCCGGTAGGGGGACCAGGGGAAGTGCGAAGGGAGGTGCAAGATGAAGGCGCGTCTTTACAGACTCGGAGTTTCGGTCTTCACGCTGACCATGCTGGTCGCAGTTCTCGGGGCTCCTCAGAAGTGGGGCTAACCGATCACTGAAGTGAAGGCGCCCCGGCAAGCTTGTCGGGGCGCCAGCGTTTCCGCTCCCTCCCACCCAAGAGGCCGAACCCGGCCGGTCGACCTAGCTAATTCTCCTTAGACCTAAAGTCCTACGCCGCCTGGTCCGATAAAGCCATCGACGAGTCCCCCATCCGGGGGCCTGCAGTGAAGGAGGTTAGGACGATGAAGGCGCGCCTTTTGAGGCTCAGCGTAGCGGTCTTCACCCTCACGATGCTGGTCGCGGTCCTCGGCGCCGCGCAGAAGTGGGGATAGGACCCAGCTAGCCGGATAGGGCGCCTCGGGTAAAGGTCCGGGGCGCCCTTCCGATTGGTAAAGGCGAGGACTCGTATGCGGTTCCTGGGAATCCGTCCGATCAATTGGTACGTGGCCGCCGTCTTGGGGGCGGGCCTCGCGCTGCTGCTCGGTCTCGGCCTGGCCGGAGAGATATCTCGCATCCCCTACGCCTCCCCCGAGTTCTGGCTGTTCTCCGTGCTTCTTGTCATCGGCGAGCTGTGGCCGGTGAAGATCCCTCGGCGAGACGAGGACGAAGAGATCACGACGTCCGGCACGTTCGCCTACGCCCTGATGATCAGCTTCGGCTTGTCGGCAGCCGTGCTGGTTCACGCCACCGCGACCCTCGTCGCCGACATCATCCGCCGGAAGGAATGGTGGAAGGCGGGGTTCAACGCCGGGACCTACGGGCTCGCGGTCGCCGCGGCCGGCACCGCCGTGAACATCCTCACGGACATCCCCAGGCCCGGCGCCCCCCCGGCATTCCTCTCGGTGGACCTCCCCGCCATCCTCATCGGGGCGGTCGTGTTCCTGGTCGTGAACCACACGCTCACCAGAACGGCCATCGCCCTCGCCCAGGATCTCAACGTCATCCCCTCAGTCTTCAGCGAATTCAGATTCCACGCCTCGATCACGTTCGTGATGCTGGCGCTCTCTCCGATCGTTGTGGTCTCCGCCGAGCGAAGCCTGTTCCTCGTGCCCCTCCTGGCGCTCCCCATGGTCGGGGCGTACCGGTTCACCAGCGTGTGGCTTGAGAAGCAGTACAAGGAGCACCAGGCGATGCACGACGCGCTCACGAGCCTTCCCAATCGGCGTCTGTTCCAGGACCGGATCCGACAGGCCCTCCTGGGGGGCCGGCGTGGCAGCCAGCCGGTGGGGGTCCTCATCATCGACCTCGATCGCTTCAAGGACATCAACGACACGCTTGGCCATCACATCGGAGACATGCTCCTCCAGATGATCGGCCCCCGGCTCCAGGCGCTGCTTCGCGAGAGCGATACGATCGCTCGTCTCGGTGGCGACGAATTCGCCGTCCTCCTCCCGAACGTGGTGGACGCCGCCGGTGGCGTCAAGGTCGCCGATAAGATCCTCAAGGCGCTCGAGGAGCCGTTCGTAATCGAGGGCCTGGACCTCGACATCGACGCCAGCATCGGGATCGCCCTGTACCCGGAGCACGGCGAGGACGTGAACACACTCATGCAGCGCGCCGACGTGGCCATGTACCTGGCCAAGGAAGCGCACACCGGCTATGAGCTGTACACCATCGAACGCGATCGCCACAGCGCGAAGCGGCTGGCGCTCCTCGGCGAGCTTCGGAAGGCCATCGAGGATGGGCAGTTCGTCCTCCACTACCAACCCATGGCGGACATGCAGAACGGCAGCATCGGCGGCGTGGAGGCGCTGGTTCGCTGGCAGCACCCCCGGCACGGCCTGATGATGCCCGACGAGTTCATCCCGCTGGCCGAGCACACCGGGCTCATCAAGCCGCTCACCCAATACGTGCTGAACCAGGCTCTCCGCCAATGCCGGACCTGGCACCAGGCCGGACTGGAGCTTTCGGTGGCCGTCAACCTGTCGGTGCGAAGCCTTCAGGACGAGGACTTCCCGGACGAGGTCGCCCGGCTGCTGGCGGAGCACGAAGTCGACCCGACGTGGCTGGAGCTCGAGATCACCGAGAGCGCCATCGTGGTCGACCCGATCCGCGCCCTCGGGGTGCTCGGGAGGCTCGGGGTCATGGGGGTGGGACTGTCGCTCGACGACTTCGGGACTGGCTACTCTTCCCTCGCGTATCTGAAGCGGCTCCCCGTGAGCGAGATCAAGATCGACAAGTCGTTCATCATCAACATGGCCCTGGACGACAACGACGCGGTGATCGTTCGCTCCACGATCGAGCTGGCAAGGAACCTCGGGCTTCAGGTCGTTGCGGAAGGCGTGGAGACCGAGGAGATGTGGGGCCTCCTCGCAGACCTCGGGTGCGACCTGGCCCAGGGCTACTACCTGAGCCGACCGATCCCCGCCGAGGACCTCACGAGCTGGCTGGCCGGCTCCGGCCGGCTCGCCGCGATCCCCTCCCCCCTCAGATCCGACGCGCAGACTACCCCGTAAAGGGGTTCATCTAGCCCGGGCCGCCGCGCGTAGCGTCTCCGGCATGCCGATCGCCAGGATGAGCGCGACCGAGACCGGAACTGCGGTGACCAGGAAGGCCGGTCCAAATCCCGCCACATCGGCCACGACGCCTCCGATGAGCGGTCCGAGAACGAAGCCGACGTCGCCGGCGAACCGGTACGCCCCCACGGCGGTGCCCGAGGACGCCTTCGGAGCGATGTCTGCCACCACCGCGGCGGGGACGACGGCGGCGAACCCCGTGGCCACTCCGAGCGCCGCCATCACCGCCACCAGGCTCAGCACCGACCCCGCCCAACCCAAGAGGGCAGTCGACACCGTGAGGGCGGCCAGGGCAGGAATCAGGACCACCCTCCGGCCTCGGGAATCCGCCAGGGCCCCCGCCTTCCACATCATCACGAACTGGGCCACGGAGGCGGCCCCGAGGAGCGCTCCGATCCCCGCCTCGGACAGCCCGACCCTCTCCTCGGCGAACATGGGGGCGAGCGTCATCCTCACCGCGCCCAGCACCCAGAAAAGCGCCGCATTGGCGGCAAGCGCGGTCACGAAGGCCCGATCGGAAAGCATCCCTCGGATCCTTCTCCACGCCGTCGGCAAGCGCGTCTCCGACTCGGCCAGCACCGCGGCAGTCGAGACCTCGTCGGGATCGCGGAGGCGCGCCGGGTCGTGGGTCAGCTTCCCGAGGATCAGGCCCGCGCAGATGAAGCAGCTCGCCGCGTAGAACCACAGGGGGGCGGCCAGCCCGAGGACCTCGGCGATGGCGCCGCCGATGGGCTGCCCCAGAACCGTCCCCAGGAGGAACGACGAGTAGAAGAAGCTCATGGTGCGAGCCATCCGCTGCGGCGGCACCGCGCGCACCAGATGGTTCATCACCGCCGCGAACAGCAGTGAAGATCCCGCCCCGCCCAGCGCCCGGAAGATCACCAGCGCCAGGAAGTTCGGAGCAACGGCCGAGAGCGCCGATGACACGCCAACCACGACCGCGCCCGTGGTCGCGGTGAACCGTTCGCCGAACCGATCGACCATCGGACCCGCCACCAGATCGAACAACAGACGCATGAGGCCGAAGGCCGTCATCAGCACCCCAACCTCGGTGCGCCCGACACCGAACGACCGTGCATACAGGGGGAGGACCGGGACGATGAGCCCGTACCCGAGCATGATGACCAACGTGACGCCAACGCCGACCCGGACGGCCGGCTCCGCCATCACGTCCCTGAAGGATCCGGTGGCAGGCTGCGTTCGCGAGGCAGACTCCGCTTCGACCTAGGATAACGAGTGGCCGGGAGTGTATACGGGCTGGCGCTCCCCAAGAAAAAGCCAAGAGGGGGACTGCCCGCGAATCCCCCTCCTGGCACATGCAGCGCCCGAGCGCCCTCTCGTGACGCTGCTTCCCCTATTTTGTCGGCAGATGGACCCCAAAAGTGAAGCCCATAAATGGTCATTTCCATCTGGCCTGGTATGACTAGTTCTTCCGCCGCGATCGGCTGCTCTACCCTCCTCACCTGCGCGACGGAGGGCTGGCCGACCCGGGGAGCTCCGCCGCAGATCGTCCGGGACGGAGTCGTGGCCTGGGTGGGTGAGACCATCACCTACGCCGGACCCCGGGACCGTTTCGAGGGACGGATCGACGAGGTCCACACCGGCCGCACGGTAATCCCCGGCTTCGTCGACTGTCACACTCACCTTCCGTTCGTCGGGTGGCGGGACGACGAGTACGCGGCCCGCCTCGACGGCGTCTCGTATCGAGATCTGCACGGCGAGGGGGGCATTCGCCGCAGCGCGCGGATGCTGAACCAGGCGTCGGATGAGGAGGTCCTGGATTTCTGTCGTCCCCTGCTCGCCGAGATGCTCGCGCACGGAACGACCACCCTCGAGCTGAAGACCGGGTACGGC
Source organism: Actinomycetota bacterium (assembly GCA_035641075.1). GTDB lineage: Bacteria > Actinomycetota > UBA4738 > UBA4738 > CALAEC01 > DASQUW01. The sequence continues at coordinate 9,038 of DASQUW010000092.1, forward strand.
CTCTCCGTCGATGGGGAGCTCCGCCAGGCGCGACTGGCTAGAACGCTGGCCGCCGAGGCTCCACAGACCGCCACCGTCACACTGCTCGCGTGCCACGCCGTTCCCGACGGGACGACGCGCGGGGAGTGGGTGCGGACTGTCTGCGACGAGCTGATCCCCCGAGCCGTCGAGGAGGGGCTGGTGGATGCGGTCGACGTGTACGTCGAGGACATCGCGTTCTCAGTTGACGACCTCCGGCGAGCGGCGGCGGCGGCGGAACGGGCGGGTCTTCCGCTCCGGTGCCACGCGGACCAGCTCGGCCCCTCCGGGGCGGCCGAGGCGGCGGCGAACCTCGGCGCTCGAAGCGTGGATCACCTCAACCATCTGAGCGTCGAGGGGCTGGAGGCTCTGGCAAAGACCGACACGGTGGGAGTTCTTCTCCCCGCCGCAACGCTGATGCTCCGGGCCACGCCGGCGCCGTCCGGGGATCTTCTGGAAACCGGAGCCGCCCTCGCGGTGGCCACGGACTTCAACCCCGGCACCTCGCCGGTCCTGTCGATGCCGGAGACGATCGCCCTCGCCTGCGCCGTCTACGGGCTCCCGCCGCTCACAGCCCTTCTCGCGGCCACAGCGAACCCGGCCTGGGTGCTGGGCCGCCACCAACAGGTGGGGACGCTGGAACCCGGGAAGCGAGCCGACCTGGTGGTGCTCGAAGGCGATGGGTTCGAGATGGTTCCCTACCGACTCGGCCACAATCCCGTCCTGAGCGTGTACGTGGGCGGAACCCGTGTGACGGGCGGTGAGTGATACGGTGCTCCGAATGCGCCGGGTGTTCTCGCTTTGCGCGTCGGTCCTGCTTCTTTTCACCCTTCCCCCCCTCAGTGGCCCGCCCGCATCGGCGGCGGTGGGGCGGGCAGCCGTGATCAAGTGCCGAGCCACGAACAGAACGTGCTGGCCCACGGCGTTCGCGTTCACCCCGGACGGGGGGTCGATCTTCTACGTCGAGCGGTTCACCGGCCAGATCAGGCGCTTCGACCGATCCCCGAAGAGGGATCGGGTGTGGGCGCGGATCAGCGGGGTGGCGAAGAGCGGGGAGCAGGGACTGCTCGGCCTCGCCGTCGACCCCGATTGGCCCAACAAGGGATGGGTGTATCTCTACTACACGCGCCGGAAGCCGCTGGAGAATCGGATCGTGCGCATCCGGAAACGGGGCGACGGCTCGGTGCAGACCCAGAGACTGCTGTCGCTGCCGGCGGAGGCATTCCACAACGGCGGTCCGATCCACTTCGGGCCCGACGGCATGCTGTACGCGGTGACCGGCGACGCCGGATCGCCCTCACGCTCCCAGGACCCGAACAGCCCCAGCGGAAAGGTGCTTCGGATGACGAGAACGGGAGGGGTTCCTCCGGGGAATCCGTTCTCCGGGAGCCGGGCGTTCTCGATCGGCCACCGGAACTCCTTCGGGTTCGCCTTCGACCACAAGACCGGCGCCCTGTGGCAAACGGAGAACGGGCCGGAGTGCAACGACGAGGTGAACCTGGTTCGCGAGGGGAAGAACTACGGCTGGGGCCCCGCTTCGGACTGCCCCAACACGAACCAGTCGGGGTCGGCTCCCGTAGCGCCGCGGCTCACGATCAATCCTGTCGTGGTGGTCACCGGGGCGGCGTTCTGCGACAACTGCGGCCTGGGCGCGAAGACGGAAGACGGCCTGCTGTTTGGGGGATTCGGGGATCGGTGGATCCGCCGGCTTCGGCTCACGGCCAACCGCCAGGGCATCGTGTCCCAGAGCTTCTTCTACCGGAACGCCTCGGGCATCATCGCCGTGGAGGCGGCGCCCGACGGGCGGATCCACTTCAGCGACGAGCACGGGATCTATCGCCTGACCCGGGGATAGCGCCGGCCTGATCGCCGTCGACGACGAGTCGCCCGGTGGCGGACAATGGGAGCGCAAGCGGAAAGGGAGTCGGAATCATGCAGGTCATGGAGACCTTCCTGGACGCCATGGGGAACACGCCCCTCGTACGCCTGCGCAAGGTGACCAGGGGTGTCCGGCCGACCATCCTGGCGAAGCTCGAGATGCTCAATCCCGGGGGGAGCGTCAAGGACAGGATCGGATTGCGCATGATCGAGTCGGCCGAGCGGGCCGGCGCGCTCAGGCCGGGAGGAACTATCGTCGAGCCCACCTCGGGCAACACGGGTCACGGCTTGGCCATCGCCGCAGCGATCAAGGGATACCGGTGCATCTTCGTGATGCCGGACAAGATGAGCCAAGAGAAGGTGGCTCTCCTCCGCGCGTACGGCGCCGAGGTCGTCATCACGCCCACAGCGGTCGCTCCGGAGTCGCCGGAGTCCTACTACCGCGTTGCCGACCGCCTGACCGAGGAGATCCCCGGGGCGTTCCAGCCGAACCAGTACTTCAACCAGGAGAACCCGGCAGCGCACTACGAGACGACGGGCCCGGAGATCTGGGAGCAGACCGAGGGGAAGATCGACGTGCTCGTGCTGGGCATCGGCACCGGAGGCACCGTCACGGGGACCGGCCGGTACCTCAAGGAGCGGAAGCCGGATCTCCTGATCGTCGGGGCCGACCCCGAGGGTTCCCTCTTCTCCGGTGACGAGGCTCGTCCTTATCTGGTGGAGGGGATCGGCGAGGATTTCTGGCCGGAGACCCTGGACCCCTCCCTGATCGATCGGTACATCCGCGTCTCCGACCGCGACTCGTTCATCACGGCCCGGGCCATCACCCGGCAGGAGGGCATCCTGGTGGGCGGGTCGTCCGGGACGGCACTGTTCGCCGCACTCCAGGTCGCTCGGGAGATGGACGAGAACGCGACGTTCGTGGTGATCTTCCCGGACACCGGCCGCAACTACCTGTCGAAGCTGTACTCCGACACGTGGATGCTCCAGTACGGGTTCATCGAACGTCCCGAGCCGGTTCGGGTGGAAGAGGTGTTGGAGACGAAGGGCGGCGAGCTTCCCGCCATCGTCTCGGTGGGCGCCCACGAGAAGGTCCGCCAGGCGGTGGATGCGCTCCAGGAGCACGGGATCTCACAGGCTCCCGTGGCACGCGACGACTCCGGCGAGGTGAGCTCGCTGGTGGGCAGCATCCGGGAGCGAACGCTTCTCGATCGCATCTTCAGGGATCCGGACTCGTTGCAGGGCGATGTCGCCGAGGTCATGGGTCCTCCCCTTCCGCTCGTGGAAACCAACGATCTGATCGAGGTGGCATTCGAACGGCTCCAGTCGGGTCCGGCGGTGGTGGTCACCAAAGACGGGCGAGCACTGGGGGTTCTGACGCGCTCCGATCTGCTCGAATTCCTGGCCCACCGAGAGCGAGCCGGGAGCGCGGGGTCGTAGCTGGTGGCCGGAGGTGATCCGATGAAGTTCGAGACGAGAGCTATCCACGTTGGGCAGGATCCGGAGCCGGCCTACGGGGCGGTGACCGTCCCGATCTATCAGACATCCACCTTCGCCCAGGAATCGGTGGGGTCCCACAAGGGATACGAGTATTCGAGGACCGACAACCCCACGCGAACGGCTCTGCAGGATGTGCTGGCCTCGCTGGAAGGTGCCCGGCACGGCCTGGCATTCTCCTCCGGGATGGCCGCGACGGCGACGCTCTTCTATCTCCTTCGCCCCGGCGACCACATCGTCATCCCCGACGACGTGTACGGAGGCACGTACCGGCTTCTTGCCCAGGTCCTCGCGGACTGGGAGGTGGCCTTCGACGCAATCGATCTCACCGACGTCGACGCGGTGCGCAAGGCCATCCGCGAAGAGACCAGGATGATGTGGGTGGAGACCCCGACCAACCCGCTCCTCAAGATCGTGGACATCGAGGCCCTGGCGGCCATCGCCCACGAGGCGGGCGCCCGGGTCGTTGTGGATAACACGTTCGCCACGCCGTACCTGCAAACGCCCCTGGCACTCGGGGCGGACCTCGTGATGCACTCCACGACCAAGTACCTCGGCGGGCACTCCGATGTCGTCGGTGGCGCGTTGGCACTGAACCACACCGAGACGTACGAGCGGCTGAAGTTCCTGCAGAACGCGGCTGGGGCCGTCCCGGGCCCATTCGACTGCTTCCTCGTCCTTCGGGGAGTGAAGACGCTCGCCGTTCGGATGGAGGCTCACTGCCGGGGCGCCAGGGCCGTGGCCGAGTTCCTCAGGGGCCATCCGAGGGTTTCCGGCGTGTACTTTCCGGGGCTACCGGATCACCCGGGGCACGACATCGCCACCCGGCAGATGAGGGACTTCGGGGGCATGGTCTCGTTCGAGATGGAGACGGAGGAGGAAGCCCTGGAAGCTGCGCGGAGGACTCGCCTGTTTTTCCTCGGGGAATCACTTGGAGGCGTGGAGTCCCTGATCGAGCACCCCGGACGGATGACCCACGCCAGCGTTGCAGGCTCCGCGCTCGAGGTCCCGTCGACGCTGGTGCGTCTGTCGGTGGGGATCGAGCATCCCGACGATCTCGTCGCGGACCTGGCTCAGGCCCTCGGGTAGCCCTACCCCTTGGGTCGCTTCATGTAGGCCACGATACCCTGCGGCCCCTGCAGGACCGCCACGAGGTCCCACCCATCCTCGCCCCAGTTGTTCAGGATCTCCTGAGTGGCGTGCTCGATGAGTGGAACCGTGGCGAACTCCCATTTCTGCATGGCTCACTCCTTCCCCGGTCTTCGGTCTCTGCTCCATCCCTGACGGCGAAGGATCTCCAGAAGCGCGTGGACGATCCGACCCGTCGCTCCCCACACCACGTGGCCGTCTAGCTCGTAGACGAACATCGTTGGATGCACCCCCGCCACCGCCTGGACCTCTCGCTCCGCCTCGAACAGCCTCGATATGCCGAGCTCCACGACCTCCGCGATCTCCACCGGGCTCGGCGTGAGCTCCGGACGCTCTGGAAGCCGGGCCACGAACGGCGTGATCACGTACCCGCTCACCATGGTGTGGGTCGGAGGAAGTGCCCCCAGGACGTCGAACGCGTCCGGAGATATGCCCAGCTCCTCGCGGGTCTCCCGGAGGGCCGTGAACAGAAGATCAGGGTCATCCGGATGGCGTGCACCTCCGGGAAAAGAGATCTCTCCCTTGTGGTCGCGGACGGTCTCGGTCCGTTTCGTGAACAGGAGCGAGGGCTCGTCGGCATCGATGATCGGCACGATCACGGCCGCGGGCACGCCGTCCGGGAGCGGCGAATCCTGCTGCGGGGTCAAGAGGGATCCTCGGAGCGCACCAGCGATGTTCGACACGGAGGCAATCGTACTTTGGCTTTGGCAGCCCTATTCGCGGTATCCGCTGACTCAGCGTTTGACGCTGAACTAGGACTCGCAGCCTTTTCCGTCGTTGTCCGCATCAAAGCCGTGCGGATCTGGCGG
>DASQUW010000093.1:0-4717 GCA_035641075.1 Actinomycetota bacterium
CCGCGTGGAGTTCGACACGATCGAAGAGGGGCGAGAAGAGGACATCCTCGAGCGGGCGCTGAGCGCCTCGGTGCTCAAGGTGTTCCGGCGCCGCCTGTCGGGGTTCGACTTCGCCCCGCTTCTGTCTCGCTTCGACGACGGCCTCACCGCCGAGACCTCGGACCTCACGTCCGCAGGAGACTTCCTGGCGCAGTTCGGAGAGATCTCCGGCCTGGCCAAGCTTCTGAAGAGACTGGGCGTTGAGGAGGAGAGCCCCGGCCTGGCCGCCTCCGCTCTCGAGTTCGCCCTGGAGAGCCTCCATCTGTCCCGGCGACTGAACAAGGAGACGGATCGGAACCGGGTGTCCACGTACGGCGGCGCCGACGAGGAGTAGGTGGTGCGGTTCCATTACTCACGGTGGGATGGAACCCAGGATCCGCTCGGACCCGATCTGTCCGCCTCCGACCTCCTCGAGAACATGTCCGAGGACATCCTCTCGGGCGAAGGTGTGGACGGTGCTCTCCGGCGACTGATGCGGCGTGGCATCCGGGGCCGCTTCTCCGGGATGGACGCCCTTTCCGCGCGACTCAAGGAGGCACGACGCCGTGAGCAGGAACGTCTCGACCTCGATGGCCCTCTGACGGAGGTCCGAGAGCGGCTCGAGGAGATCTTGGACCGAGAGCGGACAGCCCTTTCGTTCCGGACCGACGACGATGCGCGGATGCGAGAGACGTTCCTCGACTCGCTTCCCGCCGACCCCGCCGGTCAACTTCGTGAGCTCCGCGAGTACCGTTTCGCGGATCCGGAGGCCCAACAGAACTTCGACGACCTGATGTCCTGGCTGAGCGATCAGGTGATGGGGGCGTACTTCCGAGGGCTGACCCAGGGCATGAAAGATCTCTCTCCGGAGCAGCTCCAGCGGATCAAGGACATGCTCGCGGAGCTCAACGCGATGATCGAGGCCCGGGAGCGGGGCGACCACTACGACTTCGGGGCGTTCATGCAGCGGTACGGAGACTTCTTCCCGGACCACCCGCGGACGCTGGACGAGCTCCTTGAGGGAATGGCCCGGAGGATGGCCGCGCTGAGCCGGCTCCTTGCTTCCCTCTCTCCCGAGCAGCGCCGCGAGCTTGAGGACTTGGCCCGGGAAGTCCTCTCCGACCTGGACCTTGCGTTCGAGGCCGACCGGCTGGCCGCCAGCCTGAACCAGCTCTTTCCGGACCTGCCGTGGGAGCGTCCCACCCCCGCCGGGGGGGAGGAGGCCGTGCCGCTCCAGGCAACCGTGGACGCGCTCGAGCGGCTCCACGATTACGAGGACGTCGAGCGATCCCTCCGCGGGGACTACGCCGGCGCCTCCCTGGAAGACGTCGACGAGGACGCGCTTCGCCGGACGCTCGGCGACGACGCGGCCAGGGACCTCCGGCGACTCAAGGAGATCGAGCGGGCCCTGGAGCGCGCCGGGCTGATCACCCGGACCAAGGGCAGGTACGAGGTGACGCCGAAGGGAGCGAGGAAGCTGGGAGAGCGGGCGCTCGTCCGCGTGTTCGAACGCCTCCGCAACGACCGAGCTGGCGCCCATGCGGCCCGGGAGGCCGGGGGCGAAGCGGAGCCGACGGGAGCGACGCGGCCCTGGCGCTTCGGGGACGCCGGGCAAGTGGCCGTTCAGAGGACGGTGTTCAATGCGGTCCTCCGGCAGGGGGCCGGGCCAGTCGTCACGCTCACCCCGGATGACCTGGAGCTGGTGGAGGCGGAGAAGCGAACGGAGACGGCCACGGCGCTCCTCCTGGACCTCTCGTTCTCGATGCCGCTCCGCGGGCACTTCGTCCACGCCAAGCGGATGGCGCTGGCGCTCCACTCCCTCATCGAGGGCAGATACCCGCACGATCGCCTCTACCTGATCGGATTCTCGGACTACGCCCGACCGATGCAGCCCGAGGACCTCACCGCCTCCGGGTGGGAGCGGGTGTACGGCACGAACATGCACCACGCGTTCAACCTGGCGGGCCGAGTCCTCGCTCGCCATCCGAGGGCCTCGCGCCAGGTCATCATGGTCACCGACGGAGAGCCAACCGCCCATCTCGAGGGCGAGGAGGCCTTCTTCTCCTGGCCCCCGGTCCGACGAACGATCGAGAAGACCCTGTCCGAGGCCATGCGGCTGGCCCGGGCCGGAGTGACGCTCAACGTCTTCATGCTCGAGGAGACTCCGGGGCTGGCCCGGTTCATGGAGAGACTGGCCCGGCTCACGTCGGGACGCGTGTTCCTGATGCGAAGCGACTCCCTCGGCGACTTCGTCCTGCGGGACTACGTCTCCCGGCACGCATCCTGAGCGGGTGGCCCGCAAGGACTACTCGGATACACCGCTTCCCAAGAAGCTCGGGATCAAGCAAGGCTCGGTGGTGGCCTTCGTCGGCGAGCCGCGGAGTTTCCGGGCGACGCTGGGCCCGCTCCCTACCGAGTCAACCATTCGAGCTCGAGTCCGGGGACCGCTCGACGTCATCGTCTCCTTCGACACGCGACGATCCGCACTGCGCCGTCGGTTCCGTTCACTCGCCGAGGCCCTGGATCCCTCAGGCGGACTCTGGGTTGCCTGGCCCAAGAAGACGTCCGGGGTGGCGACGGATCTGTCGTTCGAGGAGGTCCAATCCATCGGCCTCGAGGCGGGCCTGGTCGACAACAAGTCGTGCTCGATAGACGAAGACTGGCAGGCGCTCCGGTTCGTGATCCGCCGCGAGGATCGGCCGCGCTCCTGAATCCCGATCAAACAGGAGGCCATGGATACGCTCGCCCCGGGTCCGGCGTCGGGAACCGACCAGACTCCGCAAGGATCTCGGCGCGATCGGCGGTGGCGTCGATCTCCTCTTCCGAGAGGTGGACGAGCATCTCTTCTCGCAAGCCTCCTGACCGAAGCTCACCGGTCACCCGGCGGACGGCATCAAGCACCTCCGCTGGAACAGGTTTGTCTGCGAAGTCCCAGATCACCGTGCGCAGCCGGGCGTGTACGGAGAAACACACTCCGTGGTCGATCGCCCAGATCGTGCCGTCGGGGCCAAGGAGACAGTGGCCCGACTTCCGATCGGCGTTGTTCACGATGACATCGAAAGCGGCGAACCGCCGGAAGTCGTCCGCTCGGGTCTCGCGGAGCGTGAAGAAGTGCTCCGAGGGGTCCGCGTCGACGAACAGCTGCACGGCCCCCTCACCATGAGGGCCGTCGCGCATCACCGTCGGTGGGACGGACGGCCAACCGAGAGCCCGCGCCAGGACATATGCCCCAACCTCCCGGTTACACAGCGTCCCGTCCGGGAAGTCCCACAGCGGCGCCTCCCCAGTCCGGGGCTTGTAGACGACCCGAACGCGCTGGCTTCCTTCGGAGACCTCCGCGAGGAAGGTGTAGTTGGACGCGCGGGGGATGAGCCCAACGAGTCGCATCTCGCCCCGACCGATGAGGTCAATCTCCTGCCGAAGCGACCGACCCGCCTTCACTCCCCGCCCATCTTGTGGTGCCCGTTCAGCGCGGGGCACACGTGCCCTTCGGGGTCGATGGGGTTCCCGCACAGCTCGCACCGGGGCCGCCCCCTCGCGCATACGGCAGCCCCGTGGCGGGCCAGGGCAAGCATCTGGTCTCTCGCCGCCCAGAACCGGACCTTTTGGGGCTCGCGTCCTTCTTCGTCCTCCGGAAGCTGCTCCTCGGCTTCCAGGAGGAGAAGGTCGCGCTGCTCCTCGTACCCAATCGACAGGCGGCCTGCGCGCCATTCCGGAACCACCGGTTCCTCCAACGCCATCGCCTCCTCGGAAGGCCCTTCCTCCGTCTCCTTGCCGATCCTGGCCAGGATCTCCACCACCGACGCGACCAACAGTTCCAGCTGTTGCTTCTCCACGAGCAGCGTGACCAGTCGGTCGTCCTTTCGACCCTGCAGATAGAACACTCGCTCGCCCGGAGGGCCGATCGCCTCGGTAGTGATGCGTTCCACGGGGTCCAGCTCGATCATCACGGTTCTATCCTCGCACCCGCTGGGGCCGCGGTCGGCGGGCGCGAGCAGGGACCAGGTCTTCGAGCGTTCCCGTGTCGTTCACTCTCACGATCCGGGGAGCTCCATCGGCGATCTCCACCGCGGACACGGATGTCGCGTCCGCAACCAACCGGTGGAACAGATCGATGTGGATCCCCGCATAGTGCGCGAGGACCAGCCGAATGACATCGCCGTGGCTCACTGCGGCAACCACGCGGCGCCGGTGCGTGGCCGCGATGGCCTCCAGAGCCCGAACGCCTCGCAACTGCACCTCTTCGAGGCTCTCGCCGCCGGGGAATCGGACCGATGACGGGAGCCGATGCACCTGGCGCCACAACACCGTTCGCTGCAGCGCCTTGAACGTTCGTCCGGTCCATTCCCCGTAGTCCACCTCTCCCAGATCAGACAGGGCGTGTATGTCCAGACCCCTTCCCTCGGTGATGGCCTCAGCCGTCTCAAGACACCTTTCGAAGGGGCTGGAGTACACGGCCGCGAGCCTCACCGGCGAGAGACGCTCGGCCAACCCAGCCACCTGTTCCCTTCCCTTCGCCGACAGATGGATGCCGGGAGTGGTTCCGTACAGCCGATCGCCCGCAGCTTCCGCAAGCCCGTGTCGGATCAAGAGGAGAAGCGTCACGTTAGAAGCATATGTCGGAGGTCGGGAACCGGATCGTCACCGAACCGTCACATAACCTTCGCGGGTTCGCCCCATCGGTTGGGAAAGATATTGG
>DASQUW010000094.1:0-9565 GCA_035641075.1 Actinomycetota bacterium
GCTGCGATCCCCCGCCACAAGGGTCGGTTCCGCGACTCGCTGGAGCGGCTGTCGGAAGGACTGTTCTTCGAAGGGATGGAGTCCGCCGCGTCGCTCGTGTTCGACGAGATGCCGGTCCCGGCGGAACTTCTTCCGCAGGACGCGTGGATCGCGGTGAGCGCGGCTCGCCGAACCCTCGACCGGGCGGCGGGCGCTCGCCTGGAGGCCGAAGCGCTCGCCGAGGCGACCGGGACGGGATCTCCCGCCGTCGCGTCCCTGGACGAGGCGCTCCGGCTCCGGGAGCGTTTGGACCTCACGGAATTCGCGGAGGGAATCGATCTCGGGGTGCGGGGCTGGGACGTGCTCAGAGGAAAGGCGGAGGAGCTGGCGAGGAGGGCCGCCGCGCTGGCGTCCGATGGCTTCCAGGTCGCGGTCACGGCGGAGGGACGGGGCAGCCTGCAGCGCGCCCTCGAGGTGCTCGAGCGCGCCGGCGCTCCCCGGGTCTCCGAGGAGCTGGCGGTCCAGACGGGTCTGTTCGAAGGCTTCGTGTACGAGGACGGCCGGGTAGCCGTCCTCGGAGAGGACGATCTCTTCGGGCGTCGTCGGGTGGCCCACGAGGCCCCTCGCCTCACCGGTCGGTCCGCCGCCGCGTTCGCGGCGGAGCTCGCGCCCGGCGATTACGCCGTCCACCGGGTCCACGGGGTCGGGCGGTACGTGGGGATGGTCCGAAGGGCGATCGCGGCGGCCGAGCGCGACTACCTCCTCCTCGAATATGCGGCCGGTGACCGACTGTACGTGCCGGCCGAGCAGGTCGATGTGGTCAGCCGATACGTCGGCGGCGAGAAGCCCCGGCTGCACCGCCTCGGCACCGCCGACTGGCCGAAGACCAAGGCCCGTGTTCGGCGGGCCATCCGGGACATGGCGGGAGAGCTCGTTCGCCTGTACACGGCGCGGATGGCCGCCAACGGCCACGCCTTCGATGCGGACTCTGTGTTGCAACGCGAGCTTGAGGAAGCCTTTCCCTTCGAGGAGACGCGCGATCAGCTCTCGGCCATCGTCGACGTCAAGCGAGACATGGAGTCGCCCAAACCGATGGACCGCCTCATCTGCGGCGATGTCGGCTACGGGAAAACGGAGATCGCCGTTCGGGCGGCGTTCAAGGCCGTGATGGAAGGGAAGCAGGTCGCGGTCCTCGTTCCCACGACGTTGCTGGCGGAGCAGCACTACGTGACGTTCTCGGAACGGTTCGCCCCGTTCCCCGCACGAGTCGGGATGCTCTCGCGGTTCCTTACCACGGCACAGGAGCGCGAGGTCATCGGGGAAGTCGCCGAGGGGAAGATCGACGTCGTCGTGGGCACGCACCGACTGCTTTCCGGCGACGTGCGGTTCAAGGATCTCGGCCTGCTGGTGGTGGACGAGGAGCAGCGGTTCGGCGTCTCGCACAAGGAACGCCTGAAGCGGCTCCGGGTCAGCGTCGACGTGCTCACGATGAGCGCCACACCAATCCCCCGGACGTTGGAGATGGCCCTCACCGGTATCAGGGAGATGAGCGTCGTCGACACTCCGCCGGAGGATCGCCAGCCGGTCCTCACCTACGTCGGCCCCTACGACGACGAGGTCGCCCTCGGCGCCGTGCGCCGCGAGCTCCGCCGGGGAGGGCAGGCGTTTTGGGTGCACAACGAAGTCCGGACCATCGACCGGCGAGCGGGACGGCTGGCCCAGCTCGTGCCCGAGGCGCGGGTCGGCGTGGCCCACGGGCAGATGGACGAGTCGCTGCTGGAGAAGGTGATGATGGGATTCTGGAACGGCGAGGTGGACATCTTGGTGTGCAGCACGATCATCGAGTCCGGCCTCGATGTGCCCGCGGCCAACACGCTCATCGTCGACCGGGCCGATCGGATGGGCCTGTCCCAGCTGTACCAGCTCCGAGGCCGAGTGGGACGCTCGGCGGAGCGGGCCTTCGCCTACCTGTTCTTCCCCCGGGCCGGCAGGCTCACCGACGAGGCCCACGAGCGGCTCGCGGCCATCAGCAGGTTCACCGCGCTCGGCTCGGGGTTCCAGGTGGCTCTCCGCGATCTGGAGATCCGGGGGGCAGGCAATCTGCTCGGAGCGGAGCAGCACGGCCACATCGCCGCCGTGGGTTTCGACACGTACTGCCGTTTGCTGGCGGAGGCCGTCGCCGAGCTGAAGGGAGAGCCGCTCCCGGAGGAGCACGACATCCGGATCGACCTTCCCGCCAGGGCGTTCCTTCCGGTCGAGTACCTGGGGGAGGAGCGCCTCCGCCTGGATCTCTACCGGAGGATCTCCTCCGCACGGAACGAGGAGGAGCTGGAATCGCTTCGGGAAGAGGCGGAGGACCGCTTCGGACCTCTCCCCGGCGAAGCCGAGACCCTCCTCGACGTGGCCCGGCTCCGCATTGCCTGCTTGGAGGCGGGAGTGGAGGAGGTCACGACGTTCCGAGGTCAGGTCCGACTCCGACCCGTGGACATCGATGAGGCGAGCCTCCCGGAGGGCGCCACGTACCACGGCACCACAAAGACGCTGAACCTCGCCCCCGAGCCGTCGAACATGGGACCGTCGCTGCCGTCGTGGGTCCGGGATCGGCTGGTGGCGGCCACCCGATAGAATCGCGCGCGTGCTTCCTTCCAAGCGACTCCTGGCGCCGTTGGCGCTGGCGCTGCTTCTCGCCTCCTGCGCGGCCTTCGAGACGGCGGCCGCGGTCGTCAATGGCCGGAAGATCGACGAGGATGAGTTTCGACGTCAGCTCGACTACCTCGCCGCCGATCCTCGCTTCGCCGCGGAGATCCCGGCCGGGCAGCAGGCCACGGAGAAGAAGAACCTGGCTCGTCAGCTTCTGACCTTCCTCATCCACCAGGAGGTCATCGACGATTACGCGGAGGACCGTGGCATCAGCGTGACCGCGAACGAGCTCCAGGCTCGAATGGATGAGTTGATCGCCGGACAGGGCGAGGAGGCGTTCAGGGCCCAGCTGGCAGAGTCGGGCGCCACGCTGGCCGACGCCCGCTCGTTCATCACCAAGCAGGTGCTGAGAGAGAAGGTTGCCGAGGCCGTGGTAGCCGAGGAGGTTCCCGAGGAGACGCTGAGTGAGGAGTACGAGTCGCGCGCCGCCGAGTTCTCACAGGTGCACGTGGCCCACATCCTGGTGCCCGACGAGGAGCAAGCACAGGACATCCTGGGTCGGGCCACGCCGGGGAACTTCGGTCGCCTGGCGCGGCAGGTGTCCCAGGACCCCGGCTCGGCGGCCCAAGGAGGCGATCTCGGAACGCGGGGCGCCTCCGATTTCGTCGAGCCCTTCCGGCAGGCCACCCTGGACATCCCGGTTGGGGAGATCGGGGGGCCTGTCGAGACGCAGTTCGGATTCCACATCGTCTACGTCATCGAGCGGACCGCGCAGCCGTTCAACGAGGTCCGAGAACAGCTGCTGCGGGAAGTGGGCCAGGAGTCGTTTACGAAGTGGCTTCTGGAGCGGATTCGATCCGCCGATATCCTGGTCAACCCGCGGTACGGCGCGCTCGACGAACGAACCGGAGACGTGGTCGAGCGCCGCTCCACCGCTCAAGAGCCCGAACAGATCCAGCTGACACCGTAGAGCGGGAACGCTCCGATGCAGCTAGATCGTCCAATCAACTGATGGAGCCGAGATCACCGACGCCACGAGCTGTTGCAGCCGGATTCGCTGCCATGCTGCTTGCTGCCTGCGCCGGGCGAGGCGAGGATCGCGGGGTTTCCGGCCGGCCCGGCCCCGACTCGGCTGTATCCACCACCGTTCCTTCGAGGTCTTCTCCCGCGCCACAGCCCACACCCCTGCTGGTCACACCGCGTCAGGGATTGGTCGACGTGAGGCCCAACCCGTTCGAGAAGGTCGCCGTTCTGGACGAGCGCACGATCGAGGTGCGGTTCTGGGGTGGAGTGGAGGAGTGCTACGGAGTGGACCGCGTCGACGTGGAGTACGGGATGTCCGCACTCACCGTCACGGTCTACCAGGGACGCGTCCCAACCGCTGAGGTGTGCATCGAGATCGCCGTCTTGACGGCCGTCCGAGTAACGCTGGACCAGCCTCTCGCTGGCCGAACGATCGTCGACGGCGCCGCGACCGCCGGGTAGTCGGATCGCCCGAGCAGCGGTGCGTAGAATCGCGTCGTGCCCAACGATGAGTTGATGGGAACGCCCGACCCGCTGTCGCACGTCCCCACCGGCCCGGTCCCCTCAAGCAAACAGGGTTCCCGTCTCCTCGACCTCGTCCGGGTCATGGCCCGCCTTCGTGGTCCGGACGGCTGTCCGTGGGACCGGGCCCAGACGCACGCGAGCCTCCGCCGGCACCTCCTAGACGAGGCCTACGAGCTGCTCGATGCGATCGATGAAGGGGATCCGGTCCGGATCAAGGAGGAGCTCGGCGATCTCCTGCTTCAATCAGTGTTCCACGCCCAGATGGCTGCGGACGCCGGGGTTTTCGACATCGATGACGTCGCCGAGTCGACCGTGGAGAAGCTCATCCATCGCCACCCACACGTCTTCGCGGACGTCAAGGCGGAGACGCCCGAGCAGGTGTACGGGAATTGGGAGCGGATCAAGGCAGCGGCAAAGGGAGAGCACGGCATCACCGAGGGCATCCCCAAGGCGCTGCCGTCGCTGCTCGCGGCGCAGAAGATCCAGCGGAGGGCGGCGGGGCGGGGGTTCGACTGGGCCGAGCTCGCCGGCGCCGTGGAGAAGGTTCGGGAGGAGCTCGCCGAGCTGGAGGAAGCCGCGCAGGACTATGCGGAGGAGGACAGGGAGGGATCGGCGAAGGACGCACTGGAGGAGGAGGTCGGCGACGTCCTGTTCGCTGTGTCCGCGCTGGCACGCAAGCTCGGTGTCGATGCTGAGACGTCTCTGCGCCGGGCCGTGTCCAAGTTCGTGCGGCGGTTCGAGGCCATGGAGCTCCAGGCAGCTCGGGAGGGTGTGAACCTCCGAGACTTCACCGAGGAGGAACTCATCCGCCGGTTCCGCGCGCCACGGCCGCGGTGACGCAAATACCGGCCGGGGGCCGGTGCCCGGCCTAGAATCGATCGGCCATGCCTCCGATCGATCGCATCGTCGCCCGGGAAGTCCTCGACTCCCGGGGGAACCCCACCGTCGAGGTGGACGTCTTCCTCGCCGACGGCTCGGCGGGAAGAGCGGCGGTTCCCTCCGGCGCCTCCACGGGTGAGCATGAAGCGGTCGAGCTGCGCGACGAGGACCCCAAGCGCTTCGGGGGGAAGGGGGTCCTGAACGCGTGCCGGAACGTGGAGGAGGCCATCGCTCCCGCGCTCCAGGACGTGGACGCCCTCGATCAGCGTGACGTCGACCGGATAATGCTCGACTTGGACGGCACCCTGGATCGGTCACGCCTCGGAGCGAACGCTATCCTTGCGGTCTCCCTGGCCACGGCGAAAGCGGCGGCCGCTTCTGTGGAACTTCCTCTGTGGCGGTACCTGGGCGGCCCGAACGCCCACCTCCTCCCGGTGCCGCTACTGAACGTGGTGAACGGCGGGGCCCACGCCGACAACAACCTCGATGTCCAGGAGTTCATGCTCGCCCCGCAGGGGGCGGCATCGTTCTCGGAGGCGATGAGGTGGGGTTCGGAGTGCTTCCATGCCCTGAAGGCGTTGCTCCACGAGCGCGGCCTGGCGACGGCGGTCGGCGACGAGGGCGGGTTCGCTCCCGACCTCCCGGGCTCGGAATCCGTGTGCGAGGCCCTGGTCGAGACGATCGAGCGAGCTGGGCTGGAGGCGGGGCCGGAGGTTGCCATCGCCCTCGATCCGGCCGCGAGTGAGTTCCACTCGGAGTCCACCTACCGGATCGAGAGCGCCGATCGAACAGCCGAGGATATGGCGGCTTACTACGAGAAGCTCATCGACGCGTTCCCGGTCGTTTCCATCGAGGACCCGCTCGCCGAGGACGACTGGGGAGGCTGGCGAGCGATCACCGAAGCCCTGGGCCGCCGGGTCCAGCTCGTCGGCGACGATCTCTTCGTCACCAATCCGGACCGGCTGTCCCGGGGGATCGAGGAGCGATGCGGCAACGCCATCCTGGTGAAGCCGAACCAGATCGGGACGCTCACCGAGACACTCGATGTGGTCGGGCGGGCCCGGGGCGGCGGATTCGGCACGGTCATCTCCCACCGGTCGGGTGAGACCGAGGACACCACGATCGCCGATCTCGCCGTGGCCACCGGGGCCGGGCAGATCAAGGCCGGCGCCCCCTCCAGGGGAGAGCGCACCACCAAGTACAACCAGCTTCTCCGCATCGAGGAGGAGCTCGGGGAGGGCGCTCGGTATGCGGGCACAGCCCCGTATTGGAGCTTCCGGCGATGAGCTCGCATGCGGAGCCCATCACCAAGATCCGTCCCCGCCTCACCCGGCGGGCCGCGCTGCTCGGCGCGATCATCTTGATGCTGGCGGCTACCGCGATCGTTCCTCTCCGCCAGTATGTGTCCCAGCGGTCGCAGATCGGAGGCCTGGAGAGGAAGATCGAGGCCCTCATCCAGGAGCGGAGCCGCCTGGAGAGACGGATCGAGCAGCTCCAGGATCCGGACGAGCTCGAGCGGATCGCCCGGGAATGCCTCGGCATGGTCAAACCGGGCGAGATCGCCTTCGTCGCCGTCCCGGCGAGCGGCCGGCTGCCGAAGGGCGATTGCTGACGGCCAGGTACCAGGAAGAAGCCCCCGCGCGCGGAATATTGGCCATTGACGCTTCCGGGGGCCTGATGGGATAGTGGCCTCCCTGCTGGGCGGGGCCTCGGTCCCCATGAACGGAAGGAGTGTTCAATCGCAGACATAGAGGTCGGTGCGGTCGTGGAGGGGACCGTTCAGCGCATCACCCCGTACGGGGCCTTCCTCCAGCTCGAAGACGGAAGGGTCGGCCTCGTCCACATCTCCGAGATCGACAGGAACTATGTCCGCGATGTTCGCGAACACCTCCGTGAGAGCGACAAGGTGCAGGCCAAGGTGGTGGCCATCAAGGAAGACGGGAAGATCGACCTCTCGATCAAGGCCCTTCAGGACCCTGCACCCCGCTCGTTGCGACGCGGCTCGGATCCGGAGTTCGAGCAGAAGCTGAAGCGGTTCATGCGCCAAAGTGAGGAGCGCCAGGTCGATTTTCGGCGATCCGTCGAGCACAAGCGGCGCTAGCCACACCGAGCTTCGAGGGTCGGACCTCCAGGAGGTCGCCGCTCAGCTTGGTCGCGTGCCGTTCACGGAATTTGCCGTTGTCGCCCGCTGCCCGGGCGGCCATCCTCTGGTCATCCGGAATCACCCCATCGATCACGATGGAAAACCGTTCCCCACGCTCTACTGGCTGACCTGTCCCGACGCCGTCAAGGCGGTGTCGAGAGTGGAGAGCGGGGGGTGGATCAAGCGGCTGACGGAGAGGGCGGAAGCCGACGAGGCATTCGGCGAGGCGTTGGAAGCCGCACATCTGGAATACGGCGAAGAGCGCGGACGGATCGTCCCTCAGGCGAAAACGTGGGGGGGCGTCGGAGGGAGTCGGGGCGGGGTGAAGTGCCTGCACGCCCACTACGCGAATCACGTGGCTGGCGGCGCCGACCCCGTCGGGGCCTGGGTTGCCCACCGCGTCGAGCCGGTCCACGAGGTCACACCCGAGCGGGTTGCCGCCGTGGACATGGGCACGAACTCAATCCGCCTCCTGGTGGCAGAGGCCGCGGACGGCGATCTGACCGACGCTGCCCGCGACATGGTCATCACTCGCCTCGGTGAAGGTGTGGACCGAACCGGCCGACTGAAGCCTGAGGCGCTCGCACGAACCATGGACGTGCTGGCCCGATACGTGCGCCGGTCGCGGGCTCTGGGCGCCGAGCGGATCCGCGTTTCGGCGACCAGCGCCGTCCGCGACGCCGCCAGTCGCGACGCCCTGTTCAAGGCGGTCTCCGCGGTCGCCGGCGTCTCGCCCGAGGTGCTGTCGGGGGAGCGAGAAGCCGAACTCTCTTTCCTGGGGGCCACGGAGATGCTGGATCACCCGTCACCCTTCCTGGTCTTCGATATCGGAGGCGGGAGCACCGAATTGGTTCTCGGGAGCTCGCGGCCGGAGGTCTCGATGTCGGTCGACATCGGGAGCGTCCGTATCACCGAACGAGTCGGGCCGGCCGACCCTCCCACCGCCGGGGATCTGGACGCGATGCGCGGCCTGGCGGTGGAGGGACTCGCCATCGCCGAGCGATCGGTTCCATCGGGAAACGCCGCGACGCTGGTCGGGGTGGCCGGGACCACGACCACGGTTCAGGCGCTCGCGCTCGGGCTTCGCCGTTACGATCCTGAGGCAATCCACCGGACGGTGCTCGCGCGCGCCGATGCCGAGAAGGTGTCGGAGGAGCTCTCTCGGATGACCGTGGCCCAGCGGGCCGCCCTTCCGGTGATGGCCCCGGGGAGGGCCGACGTCATCGTGGCCGGATCCGTCATCCTCCTGGAGATCCTGCACAGGTGGGATTTCGACCGGTGCCTGGTATCGGAGCGCGACATCCTGGATGGGCTGGTCATCGAGATGGTCACCCGTCGGTGGTCCGGGTAACCTGGGTGATCCATGACACGATCGAGAGCGCGGGAGAGGCAGCTCCGACAGCTCGCCGAGCGACGGATGGCCGAGCGGCGCCGCCGCCGGCGTCAGCGCATCGCCGCGGGATTGGTGGGGGGAGTGGTCGCGGTGGCGGGGATCGGATTCGGGGTTATGGCCTTCCTGAATAGAGAGGAGAACACCGAGGTGGACCAGACCGCGAACCCTGAGGAGACGGCTTCGCCGAAGGCCTTGGGTGGCGTTGCCTGTGGGGCCGAGGTTCCCGCGGAGGCCGGGAAGAAGAAGCCTTCGTTCAAGAAGCCGCCCGAGATGCAGATCGACGTGAAGAAGTCCTATCGAGTGGCCATGACGACGTCCTGCGGAGAGATCTCATTGGAGCTCTTCGACGACAAGTCTCCGAAGACCGTGAACAGCTTCCTGTTCCTCGTGAAGAAGGGGTTCTACGACGGGTTGACCTTCCACCGGATCGTCAAGGACTTCGTAATTCAGGGTGGCGACCCGGAGGGCACGGGGACGGGTGGTCCCGGCTACAAGTTCGAGGACGAGGTCGACAACGGCCTGAAGTTCGATCAGGTCGGCCTGTTGGCTATGGCGAACTCCGGCCCCAACACCAACGGCAGCCAGTTCTTCATCACGACCGGAGATGCGGCCCATCTGAACGGGAAGCACACCATCTTCGGGAAAGTGATCGGGGGCATGGAAGTGGTCAACGCCCTGAACGCCCTCGCGGTCGATCAGGCCAGCAAGCCCACGCAGACGGCGTACATCGAGACGGTCACGATCATCGAGAAGTAGGAACCGTCTCCAGACCGGTACACTGGTCTCGTGGGTTTGCCCGAATCTTCCCCTTCCTCAGGTGAAGGTCGTTCGGCCGCGTTTCGAGACCGGTTCCTGAGGGCCTGTCGCCGTGAGCCGGTGGACCGCACGCCGGTCTGGTTCATGCGCCAGGCCGGGCGACACCTCCCGGAGTATCGGACGCTCCGCGGCGACAGGGACGTCCTCACGATGTGCCGCACTCCCGA
>DASQUW010000095.1:0-13159 GCA_035641075.1 Actinomycetota bacterium
CGCGAGGGTCGCCAGAACACGAATCAGTCGCATCATTCCGTTCCTACGAAGACCCGTATCCCAACTTTGGCCGATTAGGGGCTCAGCAAGCGGTCCGGGCGACCGATATTTTAGACAAGCTCTTCGCGAGGCTGTCAAGGCAAGGTCCCCTCGAGCTCGGCCGATCCCCTTCGCCGTCTACAGTAGTGGTGTGCCGGAACTTCCTGAGGTGCAGGCTCTCTCCGAGCGCATCGACGCCCTTCTGTCGCGAGCGGTCTTCAACGGGGCAACGCCGCTCCAGTTTTCCGCCCTGAAGACCGTGGACCCGACTCCGGAGAGCCTCGTCGGCTTGGCTCTCGAGCGTGTCGGGCGGCAGGGCAAGTTCTTAGTCTTGGAGTTCGGAGGTCCGAGGATCCTCGCGCACCTCTCGCAGGGCGGGCGCATCGACATCGAAGATCCCCCGAAACGGACCCGTCCACGAGGAGGGATCGTTCGCCTCGACTTCGACGGTCGGCCCTCAGTGCTGGTGAAGGAGTTCGGGACCGAGCGAAAGGCGGGTTGGTGGGTGCTGGCCGCCGGTGACGACGGGCCGCTGGCGAAGCTCGGGCCGGATCCCTTCTCCGATGCGTTCGCTGCCCTGATCCTTTCGGGTTCGGAGGGCAGGAGGGTTCACACGCTCCTGCGAGACCAGCGCACGGTGGCCGGCATCGGACGGGGGTACGCCGACGACATCCTCCACCGGGCCCGGCTCTCCCCGTACGCTTCGCTGGGCTCGCTCGCGGAACCCGAGCGGCGAGCACTCCTCCTCGCTGTCCGGGGGGTGCTCACCGAGGCGCTGGAAGCGGAACGGGGGCGAAGCCGTGGCCTCCCTCCCAGGCTCGGTGATCACTTCACAGTTCACGGTCGATACGGCCACCCCTGCCCGCGATGCGGGGACGACCTGCGCCGCGTGTCATATGAGTCGCACGAGGTCACCTACTGCCCCACATGCCAGACGGGTGGAAAGGTTCTGGCGGACCGCCGGATGTCCCGGCTGATCCGGTGAGGACGTGTCCTCCCGCGCCACCGGGCGGCGGGTACGATGCCCGGGTTCACACTCGAAACTCGCGGAGGTGAAGCGATGGGTGTCCTGATCCCCGCCGTGCTTCCGGTCCTGCCCGGGCAATCTGATCGGGTGCGGAACTTCCGGAAGGAGCTGGAGCCGCACCGGGAGCAATGGGAGCGGCTCAACAAAGAGGCCACGGTCACTCGGTACAACGTCTATCTTCAGGAGACTCCCATGGGCGACCTGGCCATCCACGAGATGGAGGCCGAGGACCCGACCAGGATCCCAAGGGAGTTCACCGATTCCGCGTGCGACGCCTGGTGGCTGGACTACCTCCGGGACGTTCACGGGATCGACCTGAGAGGGATCCCGCTGGAGAATCAACCTACTCCGCCACCTTCGGTGTTCACCTGGCCGGGCGACTGAGCTCTTCCGGCTGGACCAGGGAGAATCTCCGGCACGTTCTCGGCGTGTTCCGGCAGGGACGCAACCCGACCGCGGCGGTCTACGACAGCCTGGGTGGAGATTTCTTCCTCGCCCTGGCTCCCGGGTGGCTGAACCTGGGACTGTGGGAGGGGAGCGGCACCGAGGAAGAGGCGCCGGTCGCGGTTCGCCGCCTGGTCCAAGCTCTCGCCGAAGACCTGCCAGCCGCCGGCGTGGTCCTCGATGTCGGCTCGGGTCTTGGAGTGCAGGATCGGGTCATCGCCGAGGTTGCGCGTCCACGCCGGCTCATCGCGCTGAACATCACGGAGTCACAGCTTCGTGAGGGAAGAGCCAGGCTGACGGAGGCCGGCGCGAATCCAGTTGTTGGCGACGCCATCCGCCTCCCCCTCGCAGAAGGGAGCGTCGACGGGGTCATCAGCGTGGAGGCGGCCTTTCATTTCCGCTCCCGGCGGCAGTTCTTCGCCGAGACTCGGAGGGTGTTGCGCCCGGGAGGGGTGCTCACGATGTCGGACGTTCCCGTCACCCGGTTTCCGCGCGGCCCGATCGAACTGCTTGCGGGCCTCATCCAGCTGCGGGCCTGGGGGCTTCGATCGAGCGCCGCGGCAACACCTGCTCAGATCGCTGCAGCCGCCGAGGAGGAAGGGTTCCGAGACGTCCGCATCCGTGTTTGCGGCGATCGAGTCATCGATCCGGCCCTCAGGGTCATCAGCGGGCGCCTGGAGACGGCGCGAGAGATTCCGGCGTCGATGCGCCTGGCCGCGCGGCTGATGCTGGCGCAGATGAGACTACTGAGGCGACGAGGCGTGATTGATTACCTCTTGCTCCGGGGAACGGCTCCGTCATAGGGGCTTGCCACAAGCCGTCGTCCGTCGCAAGATGGACCCACGGGAGAAAGGAGGTGGTCCAGCTTGCATAAACAGAGCGCGACCCCCGAGGTGGCTGGCTGCTGAGCCGTCCCTCAGCGGGTCGGGGCTGAACCGCCCCTTCCCGTGCGCCGGGGCGACCCGGCGGAATCCAACCAGACCACCGACCTCGTGGGTCCCGGGCGGGTCGACCGGGCGGGCCGTGAGCCATGAAGTGTCCGCGAGTTCAGGAGTAATGACGCGGGGCCGGGAGTGCATCCCGGCCCCGTGTTTTCGATAGATGCCGGTGCCTGTGGGCTATCCGGCCAGTTTTTCCTCTAGCTCGGCGTCCGTCGGCTCCACCAGGATGCTCTGGTCGGGGAGGACGATGACCGGGATGCGCCCAGAGCCCCCGATGCGTCGGGCCTCTTCCGCTTTCGCTGCATCGTGCTCGACGTCGATCCATCGGTACTCGACGCTGAGGCGCTCCAGTACGCGCTTGGCTCGGCGGCAGTCCCCGCACCAATCCGCCCCGTAGATGATGATCTCTGTCGTCACGCTGGCCATTCCCGCATCTGAAGCGAGCCTACTTGTGGGCTTCTTCTTTCTCTCGTTCGGCCTCGGCGATGATCTTCTCGGCCAGGTGAGACGGGACCTCTTCGTAGTGTGAGAACTTCATGGTGAAGGCGCCGCGGCCGCCCGTGATCGAACGGAGGTCGATGGCGTACCTGGTCATCTCGGCCTGAGGGACCTGTGCCTTGACGCGGCTCTTCCCCGAGCCGGTCTGTTCCATGCCCAGTACTCTCCCCCGCTTCGAGTTCAGGTCGCCGATGATGTCGCCCGTGTAGGACTCGGGCACGACGATCTCCACATCGACGATCGGTTCCAACAGAACGACTCCCGCCTTCTGGACGGCCTCCTTGATCGCCAATGAGCCGGCGATCTGGAAGGCCATGTCCGATGAATCGACCGTATGGAACTTCCCGTCGAACAGCGTCACCCGCACGTCAACCATCTGGTGTCCGGTGGTCCCGGTCTCCATGGCCTTCACGATCCCCTTCTCCACAGAGGGGATGAACTGGCTGGGGATCGCCCCACCGACGATCTTGTTGACGAACTCGAAGCCCGTGCCGCGCTCGAGGGGTTCGGCTTCGATGTGAGCGATCCCGTACTGGCCGTGGCCGCCACTCTGCTTCACGTGGCGACCGATCGCCTGCACCTTGGTCCGTATCGTCTCCTTGTAGGGGACCTTCGCCGGGCTGCTCACCACGCCCACCCCAAACTTGCGCTGCATCCGCTCGGACATCACGTCGAGATGCGCCTCGCCCATGCCGTACATCACGGTCTGGTGGGTCTCCATCTGGCGCTCAACGCGAAAGGTGGCGTCCTCCTCCATGAGGCGAGTCAGGGCGGTCGACAGCTTGTCCTCATCGCCCTGGGTCTTCGGCTCGATGGCCAGGGCGTATAGGGGCTCGGGCCATTCGACTGCCGGGAGAGTGACCGGCTGGTCCTTTGTCGAGAGCGTATCGCCCGTCTGCGTGTGGGCGAGTTTCGCCACGGCGCCGATGTCGCCTGCGGGCACCTCCGAAACAGTCTCGTGTTCCTTTCCTCTCATCGTGAAGAGCTGCCCGACCCGTTCCTCCTTGCCTCGGGTGGCGTTGAACGCGGTCGTGTCAGGGCGCATCCTTCCGGAGAACACCCGGAACAGGTTGATACGCCCGACGTATGGGTCGGAGATCGTCTTGAACACGAAGGACGTCAGCGGGCCGGCCGGGTCACAGGGGCGCTCCTGCTCCTCTCCGTCCTTGGTCATGACCTTCACCGGAGGACGGTCGACGGGGGAGGGGAACGCGTCCACGATGAAGTCCGCCAGCCGGTCGATCCCGATTCCCTTCGCCGCGGAGCCGCAGAGCACCGGTGCGAGCTTGGCCTCTGCGAGTCCCGCCTTCACCCCGCGGACGATCTCCTCTTCGGAGAGTTCTCCTTCCTCCAGATACTTCTCCAGGAGTGCGTCGTCCGCCTCGGCCACCGACTCGGCCAGCTTCTCCCGGTACGGATCGGCTTTTCCAGCGATGTCGTCGGGCCAGTCTCCCTCCTCTCCCTTCGGGCTGCCGCCATAGCGGTAACCCTTCCGGGAAAGGAAGTCCGCCACTCCCTCGAAGTCGTGTTCTTCGCCAAGAGGAAACTGGAGCGGGGCAACCTGGGTGCCGAATCCCTGGGTCAGCCCGTCCAGCGTCCGCTGGAACGAGGCCCGCTCGCGGTCGAGCTTGTTGACGAAGAACGCCCGAGCCAGGCCCGCATCCACCGCCATCTCCCAGACCACCTCGTGCTGGACCTCCACGCCCTCCACGGCCGAGACCACGAACAGGCAGGCGTCTGCTGCCTGCAGGGCGGCCCGGACATCGCCGATGAAGTCGGCGTAGCCGGGAGCATCGAGGATGTTGATCTTGACGTCTCGCCACTCGATCGGCGCGAGAGCCAGCGACACGCTGATGTTCTTCTTGATCTCCTCTGGCTCGAAGTCGGTCACGGTGTTGCCATCCTCGACCGTTCCCATCCGAGTCGTGGTCCCCGAGGCGAAGAGCAAGGCCTCGGCCAGCGAGGTCTTCCCCGCGCCGCCGTGGCCGACGAGGAGGATGTTGCGGATGGCGCTGGCCTCGTAGGTCTTCATGGACTCCCCAGTATCGAAGCGCGATCGATCCTCCGGATTATAGTGGTGACCCCTCGCCGCCCGAGACGCGCTTCCCTGGTCAGAGTCCCGAGGGATAGACTCAATGACTCGATGGCCCAAACCGGGAGCCCCGCCCGGCAACGGGGCCTTGTCCTGTCGCTCACGACATTCGCCGTTGCTGCTGCCGTCATCGCGGCGGTTCTCGTCGTACTGAACGAGCGGTTCGTGGGCTTTCTGGCCGCGCTCGGCGCGGGCAGCGCTCTCTTCCTGGCCGGGGCGAAGGCTGCGGAAGCTGCGGATGCCAGGCTGCGGTTCTCCGACTCCCTGGCCGAACGCTTGGTTGATGCCGTCATCCTGGGCACGGTGGCCTGGGTGGCGTTCCCAGAACGAGCTGCGGTGGCGGCCGCGGCCTTGGCCGCTCTGGTCGTTTCCTACCTGGCCTCGTATCTGAGGGCGAGGGCCGTGGGACTCGGATTCCGCGTCGAAGAGACGCTCCTGACACGCCCCGCCCGAATGACGTTCGTGGCCCTTGGCGTCCTGGACGCTCCCGCGCTCGGTGCGTTGTGGATTGCCACGGCCATCTCGCTCCAAGCCGTGATCGTTCGGGCGGTCGCCGTGGCTCGGCAAAAGGAGAGTCGATGAGCCAGGGGGGGCCTCGGGCGGGGAAGCGGGAAACGTTTCGGGAGCGCGTTTCGTACTGGGAGTATCGATCCGCAGAGCGCCTGGCGATGTCGCTCCCGGAAGGCCTCGGGCGCAGGCTCTTCGCGTTGGCGGGAAGCTTGGCCTTTCGGATCGCCTCGGGTGCCCGGGCCACCGTGAAGTCGAACCTGGCTCGAGTGCTCGACCGGAACCCCCGCTCTCCCCTCGTGGATGCGGCCGCCCGAGAGGCATTCGGCTCCTATGCGAGGTACTGGTACGACACGTTCCGGATACGGGCCATCCCTCCTGAAGAGTTTCTCAAGCGCCACGGCTCCATCGGGCTCGAGCACATCGAACGGGCGCTGGAAGGCGGACGCGGCGCGGTGCTTGCCCTGCCGCATCTGGGGAACTGGGACGCCGCCGGCTACTGGCTTCACCTTCTCGGTCACAGCATGACCGCCGTGGCCGAAGAGCTTCGGCCTCAGCGGGTGTATGAGCTGTTCCTCGAGCACCGCCGAGCATTGGGGATGGGCATCGTTCCGCTCGCCGACAGCCGCAAGGTCGGCCAGGACCTCGTCCGGTTGTTGTCCAAGAACGAGTTGATCGCACTGGTGTGCGACCGCGACATCAAGGATCGAGGGGTCGAGGTGACGATGTTCGGTGAGCGGCGGAGGATGCCGGCCGGCCCCGCCCTCCTTTCCCTGACCACCGGCAGCCCTCTGCTTCCATCGGCCACCTACGATACCGAGGACGGGTGGGCGGTCGTGATCGGTCCCCCTCTCCAGATGGAGCGCACCGGTAACCGAAGGAAGGACGTCGTCGCTCTGACACAGAGGCTCGCCGAGGAGTTCGAGCGGGCCATCGCGGCAGCGCCCACCCAGTGGCACATGTTCCAGCCCGCCTGGGACCGGGAGGGGACTGCACCCCGGTGAGGATCGCGCTGGCGTGCCCGTACGCGTGGGACGCGCCCGGGGGAGTGCAGGTCCACATCCGACAGCTGGCTCGGAGGCTTCAGGACGGCGGGCACGACGTCATGGTCCTTGCTCCATCGCGAGGTCGGCCGAGCGATGCGTTCGTGGTCCCGGTCGGGCTTCCGGTTCGGGTGCCGTTCAACGGGTCGATCGCTCCGATCGCTCCCTGGCCATCGTCGGCACGTCGAGTGGAGAGTGTCATCGCCCGGTTCCACCCCGACGTCGTCCACGTCCACGAGCCCCTGGTTCCGAGTGCATCGATGTTCGCCACGCGGAACCGGAGCGAACCGCTCGTGGGGACGTTCCACGCCTACGCGGACCGGGCCACCATGTTCTCCCTGATCGCCCCGCTCCTTCGCCCCGTGTGGCGCCGACTGTCCGCGCGGATCGCCGTTTCCGAGGCGGCAGCGTCATTCGTGGCCCGCCGGTTCTCCGCCGACGGCATCCGGGTGATCCCGAACGGAGTGGAGACCGAGCTGTTCGCGCGGGCTCGGCCCGTGAGGCTCCCGCAGGGCCGCAAGGTGCTGTTCGTGAATCGGCTGGAACCCCGCAAGGGATTCGCGATCATGGTGGAGGCGTTCCGCCGGCTGGCCACGACCCATCCGGACGTTCTTTTGGTGGTGGCGGGGGATGGGCCGGAGCGCGGTGCGATCCGCAGGGTTCCCCCTACAATTCGAGAGCGCGTGGTCATGTTGGGAAACGTCCCGCACGATCGGCTCCCCGAGGTTCATGCAGCCTGCGATGTCTTTTGCGCACCGGCCACTGGTCGGGAAAGCTTCGGCATCGTTCTGGTTGAAGCGCTCTCGTCGGGTCTTCCCGTCGTGGCCACCGACATTCCCGGATACCGCGAGGTGGTTCGGGACGGCGTGGACGGTCTCCTGGTTCCGCCGGGTGACCCTGGGGCGGTGGCCCGGGCCGCCCAGCGCCTCCTGGAGGATGCGGATCTTTCCAAGCGGCTGTCCGACGCGGGCCGACAGAGGGCGCACCGATACTCCTGGGACACGGTCGGGGGTGAGATCGAGGCGGTCTATGAAGAGGTCATCGCCGGGAAGCCCCATCCCGGCGCGTAGGCACTCGGCCACGCTACCCCGATCGGTTCGGCACCACCGTTCCTCGGAGCTCCCCGAAGCCGATGCGAGGACGGCCCGGCGCCTCGCTCCACCCTCGCATCACAACCGTGTCGCCGTCCTCGAGGAAGGTTCGCGACGAGCCGTCGGGGAGCTGGATGGGGCGCTCGCCCCGCCACGTGAGCTCGATGAGGCTGCCGTAGGAACCGGGGCTCGGTCCTGAGATCGTTCCACTGGCGAAGAGGTCTCCGGGCTCCGCCGCGGCTCCGTTGGAGGTTGCGTGGGCGAGCTGTTGGGCCACCGTCCAGTACAGGTACCGGAGGTTCGTTCGCGACAGCGTGACCGGTACCTCCAAGCCTGGAGGGGCCACCGCCACCTCGAGGTTGACGTCGTAGCCATGATCGTCTTCCAGGCGCAGGTGGGGGAGGGGAGATGGATCTTGCCTCGGCGCCGGGACTCGGAAGGGCTCCAAGGCATCGAGCGTCACCACCCACGGAGAGATCGAAGTGGCGAACGACTTGCCCAGGAATGGACCCAGCGGCTGGTACTCCCACCGCTGGATGTCCCGGGCGCTCCAGTCGTTCACCAGCACCAGGCCGAAGATGTGATCGCGAGCTCGCTCGATGGAGATGGGCTCCCCGGCCCGGGTCGGCCAACCAGTGACGAAACCCACCTCGAGCTCGAAGTCGAGTGCTTGCGTCGGCCCGTACACGGGCGGGTCGTCGCCGCTCTGGATCTGTCCTCTCGGGCGCTTGATCGGGGTTCCACTGGGGACGAGCGTCCCCGAGCGACCGTGGTAGCCGACCGGGAGCCATCGCCAGTTCGGGAGGAGCGGTTCCCGATCAGGGCGGAGCATGCGTCCCATGTTCGTGGCGTGCTCCATCGATGAGTAGAAGTCGACGTAGTCTCGGGTGTACACGGGCCGCAGCAGCGCGACCTCCTCCATCCGTAGCAGGTGCGGTTCCACCGAGGATCGATTTCCGTCGTCGGACAGAAGCTCCGAGACTCGCTCACGAACCGCACGCCAGACTCCAGGGTTCGCCGCGAGGAGGCGATTGAGCAGGGCGAAGTCTCCGGCCGGTTCCAATCCCTCGAGCAGGCCTCCCCGCTTGCACCCGTGGAGATCAAGAACGTGATTCCCGATGGCCACACCGACGTGGCCCGTTCTGTCACCCGCGCGGGTGAACCTTCCGAACGGGAGGTTCTGGATCGGGAAGTCGGAGCCCTCAGGGACCGGCACCCACGACGTGAGCGACGGGTCCAGCGTCGGATCGTCCATCACAAAGGGAGGACGCCCAGCGCGGTGAGATCCTCCACCGGCTCAGAAAAGGAGCAGCTCCCGTACGAAGTGAACAGACTCTGCCGGGCCGCGAGTATCTCTGAGTCCGTCGCTGAATAGTCCCGCCACGAGAAGCGTTCGGGCGTGAGAGAGAACGATCCCGGGTCGTGGTCGGACACGATCTCCTCGATTACACCAGCAATCAGTTCGTGCGCCGAGGCCAGGACCGAAGCGCCGAGGATGTTCACGAAACCGTGCTGGACGAACCCTGTCGCCGGGTCGACGTGGCGGAACGGATGGTGGAGACCGGCGGTCGCCTTGAACGGCACGCCGAGTCGGTGACACTCATGGATGAACGACGCCACCCGGGCGGGTGTGGGGAAGGATTCCTCCGATGCGCCGCCACAGCGAAGCTTCGCTCCAAGCGGGCGGCACGTGCTTCCGTCGCTCCACTCCTCTCGCAGCTCCGCGAGTATCCCGAGTGTCGCCGGCGGGGACGCGGCATGCGGGACCTCGAGGAACGGGGTCACGGGATGCGAGAGTCCGGCGCTTTCCACCGTACCGACGAACTTGCGCAGGAGAGGGACATCGATCTGGTCGGGAGGTGGGGTCTCCAGGAGCTCGACCCGAGCACGGTCCCCGACCGAGTCGGCGAAATGCCGGGCGACAATCAGGTCGGCGAGCGCCCCGTCGAGCCACCGGTCGCCCGTGGCGCCGTCGAGGATGACGCTGACCCGCCAGGGCGTTGCCGATTCCTCATCGGAGAAGCACCTCTCCAGCTCGGGGAGACGAGAGGCCGGGCAGATGAACCTGGCCAGCATCCATCCGTGTTCTCCGCGGCGGCATTGCCGATGAGTTGTCACGGCTTCTTCCATTGGCAAGGAGGCCGGTGGAAAGAGGCCAGCGTCGTCGATCAAGGCCGTAAAGAACGCCACTCGCGCGTCGCGGGTCATCTCATCGCCGACCATGGGTTCTCCCGTCCGGGATTCCGTGCCCAATCCGTGAAGTGTGACCCATAATCCGTGAGAACGGGCAAGAAGATGAAGGCAATACTGTTGCGAAGAGCGGTTGGCGCCCTGGCGATCCCGGTGACGGCCCTCCCCCGGGATGGGGCAATCCATTCGATCGGGGCACGATGGTCCTTCTGGCCAGTGATGTCGCCGAATTTCGCAGCGCGTCAGGCAAGGTGGCGCGGTTCCGCCCCCGACCACCGGGTGGGCACGGCCCTGGCCCATGCGATTGAGTGGCGTTTCGGAGCTGATATGAGTCTGCAGCGCCGGGGTTATGAACTGGGTTGGCTCTTCCGGCTCTGCCGGCAGTTCTCGCAGAGTCCGTAGATGTCCGCGCGGTGCCCGGTGACCGCGAACCCCCGGCGGCGGGCCACGACACGGGCCCAATCTTCGACCTCGCAGGAAGGGATGGTCACCATCTGTCCGCATCGATCGCAGATCAAGTGGTGGTGATGGACGGTGTCGCAGAGCTTGTAGCCGATTTCCCCCTCACCGGCCTCGAACGTCTCGACCAGCCCCGACTCGGCCATGGCTCGCAGCGTCCGGTAGACGGTGGCCAGTCCCGGCCCGCCGGCCCGACGCCCCACCTCTCGGTGCAGCGACTGAGCCGTGATCGGCCGTTCCTTCCCGTCAAGCGCCTCGATGACCGCCACCCGTTGGCGGGTCGGACGGAGTCCGGCCATCCGCACCACTGAGGCGGCCTCCGTCATCTCGACGCCCTCCCCGGCAGGTGGCGCCGCGTTGCTCGGGCACCGAGGACCGTGAACACGAGGAAGATCGCGATCGAGGACAGCACGATGGTCCCCCCGGGAACCAGCTCCCCGTGTACGGAGGCCACAGTGAGGCCAGCGACGGCTGAGATCCCGCCAACCGCCACGGCCCACAGCAGAGAAGCCCGGAACGAATGGGACACGCGGGCACCGGCGGCTACCGGCACCACCATAAGGGCCGCCACGAGGAGGAGCCCCACGACGCGCATCCCTCCCACCACCAGAAGAGCCGTGAGCAGGACCAGCAGGAGATTCAGGGCGTCGACCGGCAAGCCGGCAGCGCGGGCCGTCTCCTCGTCGAGCGCCACCGCAAGCAGGTCCCTGTACAAGAGCGACACCAAGACGATGACCCCGGCACCGAGTCCCACGATGAGGACGACGTCTCCCCACGACATCGCGAACAGGCTTCCGAAGAGCACTGAGAGCACGGAGGCGTTGTACCGGCCCGCGGCCGCCAGGCCGACCACGCCGCCGGCGATCCCCAGGTAGAAGATCAGCGCCAGCGAGAGGTCTCCGGCAAGCCGGCCCCTTGTCCGGAGGATTTCCAGCGCCACCGCGCCCAGAACGGCGATGGCCAGGGCGCCCCACAGGCTCGAGATCCCGAACAGGACACCGAGGGCCACCCCGGCGAGGGCGAGGTGTCCGATGCCGTCGCCGATCAGCGACAGCCGGCGCTGCACGAGGAACGCTCCGACGACCGGCGCGGCCGCCCCCACGGCCAGGGCTGCCACCAGGGCCTTCCTGCCGAAGTCGTGCGTGAGGAGATCGATCACGAGCGAGCCTCGTGATACTCGTCGTGAGAGATGTGGCGAACGGCCCCGTCCTCGAGCGCGAGGATGCGGTCCACAACAGGATGGAAGTCCTCCGGGTCGTGGGACACGACCACGACGGTTGCTCCCGCGTCGGCCCGGCGCCGAAGTTCCGAAACGAGCAGGGGGCGGAACGCTCGGTCGATCCCGGTGGTCGGCTCGTCGAGCAGCAGCAGCGGAGGATCCCCGACCAGGGCGCGTGCCAGAAAGGCCCGCTGTTGCTGCCCGCCGGAGAGCTCGAAGATGCACTCCCTCGATAGGTCGTTCAGGCCGACGGAGTCGAGCGCCCGGTCCACTCGCTCTCTGTCGCTCGGACCGAATCGGGAGATGAGCGGCTTCATCGGAGTGATGCCCGCCCCGACCACCTCGATCACCGAAACGGGGAGCACGGTCCGTCCCGGCGATCCTTGAGGCGCGTAGCCGATCTCACGCCGCACCGACGCGTCCGACGGTGGCCGACCGAGCACCAGGACTTCTCCTGAGGCCGGGGAGACGAGTCCAACGGCCAGCTTCAGCAGGGTCGACTTCCCCGACCCGTTCGGGCCGGTGAGTACGTCCAGCTTGCCGGACTCGACCACCAGATCCGCCCCGTCGATGACCGGCACCGGGCCGTACCCGAACCGGACCGCTCGCATCTCGAGTGCCGGTGTCACTCGCATCCCAGGCCCCCCACAAGCGAATCGAGGTTCGACTCCATGACAGAGAGATAGTCGCCCTCGGGAGGACGGGATTCCAGCGTGGCGAGTGGCAGCGCGGGGATGCCGAGATCCTCTCCCACGGTCTCGGCGATGCGCCGCCCCTCTTCCGTTTCCTCGTAGAAGACCGCATCGATCTTGCCTTCTCGAACGAGGGCCTCCGCCTGGACGAGCGAGTTACGCGTGGGCTCTCCCTCCGGCGAGATGCCGGCGAGACCGGTCTGCTCGAGGCCATACCGACCGGCGAGGTAGCCGAAGGCATCGTGGGTGACCAGGATGGTGTTCAAAGGGCAGTCGGCCAGCGTCGCCCGGTATCGTTCGTCGAGCGCTTCCAGCCGGGCCCGGAGGGTCTCGGCTCTCGACCGGTACTGACCCGCGGGGTCCGCGTCGACCCGCGCATATCCGTCCGCGACCCGCTCGACCATCCCGGCGAAGGCCACTGGGTCGAGCCACACGTGCGGGTCGTCCCCCTCGACGGTGGCCGCGACCACCACCTCACCGGTGGCGTCCCGGACGGCCTGCTCGATCTGGGGCTGGAACCCGATATCCCCGAGATAAAGGACCAGATCGGCGCTCTCCAGGGCGGTCCGATCCTCGAACGACAGCTCGACGTCGTGGGCCTCAGACCCGGGCGGGGTGAGATCGATGACCTCGACGCCTGCCCCTCCCACCTGCTCTGCGGCGAACGCCAGCGAGTAGAAGGACGCCACCACGGTCAGTGAGTTGCCGGCTGCGCTGTTGCAGGAGGGGAGGAGTGCTGCCACCAGCCCAAGGGCCAGGGGACCGATCCTCCTGATCGCTGATCGCGGCATCCTGATTGAGAATGATAATCAATCTCAATCCGCAGGTGCAAGGTACTCGGGGTCCGTTGCCGTGTCCGTCACCGGATGGATTCGCCCTCCTGCCTGCTAAGATTCCGCCGTGCTGGTGTGGATCGT
>DASQUW010000096.1:0-5125 GCA_035641075.1 Actinomycetota bacterium
CGGGAGCCTGCATGACCCCGTCCAGGCTGAGGAACTCGTTCACGATCAGCTTGCGCATCGCGCCCTCCTCCTTTCCGTCAGCTTCTCGGCCCTTGAGACCGCTCGGCGTCACGGAACTCATCGGTTGGATGATCCGAGCTCTCGTGCGCGATCTTACGGCCTCTTTGTCGCCGCCTCCCATCGGATCCACATGCAGAGACGGCCGAGGATGGCCCGTATGACACCCCCCGGGCCGGGAGGCTGAGCCGGGCGGTGTCACAGGCCGGGAGGCTGTCTCGTCGTACTGTCATGATGGCGATGGGCGTGCCGCGGGAGGCCGACGTGAGCCAGGTGTACGAGGACCTCAGGCCCTTGATGCTCTCCATCGCGTACCGGATGGTGGGAAGCGCCAGCGAAGCCGAGGACATCGTCCAGGAGGCGTTCCTGCGCTTCCACCGGGAGGCCGGGAACGGGACGGAGATCCGCTCGGCCAAGGCGTACCTCTCGGCGGTCACCACCCGGCTCGCCATCGATCACCTGCGCTCGGCTCGGGTCCGTCGAGAACGCTACTTCGGTACGTGGCTGCCCGAGCCGGTGCTCACGGACCCCGGATCCGACGTGACCGAGCACGCCGAGACGGCCGACTCCCTCTCCATGGCCTTCCTCGTGTTGCTGGAGAGCCTCAGCCCGGTCGAGCGGGCGGTCTTCCTCCTTCGAGACGTGTTCGACTACGGCTACGACGAGATCGCCGGGATCGTGGGGAAGAACGAGGACAACATCCGTCAGATCGCCGTGCGGGCCCGCCGGCAGATCGAGGCGAGGAAGCCACGGTTCGAGGCTTCGCGGGGGCGGCGGGAGGAGCTCGCCCGTCGCTTCTTCGAAGCCGTCATCAACGGGGACACCTCGGGCCTCGTGGAACTGCTCGCGGCTGACGTGGTCGTGTACGCGGATGGCGGCGGCAAGGCGCCGGCGTTCCCGCACCCGGTCCACGGACGGGAGCGGGCGATGCGCCTCCTCGCCGGCCCCACGGCTCGCGGGTACCGCCAGGGAGTGGTCGGCATGCGCACCGTGGCGATCAACGGACAGCCGGGGGCGATCTTCTTCGACCGTGACGACCGCCCCGTCGCCGTCGTCACCGTGGATATCGCCGACGACCAGGTGCAGAGCGTCCGAGCGATCGCCAACCCCGAGAAGCTGCGCCACCTCGGCACGTTCCCCGATCTGAGTTCGTAGCCTTCCGAACCGAACGGTCCCAACTACGACGTCACGTCGAGCCTCGGCGTGTCACAGCCGCGTTGCTGCCTCGTCTCCTTTCTCGAGAGCGATGGAGAAGGAGGCACCGATGGAACACAACACCACTATCACGGGGGCGCGGACGGTTCAGTCGAGCGACCCCGAAACCGCAGCCACGGTGCGACCGAGGGCGGGTCGGTGGCTCAGAGGAATGGTGAGATTCGTGATCGCATCCACGCTCCTCATGGTGGGAGCCATGGTCGCACTGACCGGGGCGATCACCGTCATCGGGCTCCCCCTCGGACTGATCGTCATCGGCGTTGGCCTGGAGTTGATGCGCCCCGCCACAGGACGGAATGCGAACACCCCACGCTGAGGAAGCTTTCGAGAAATTCAGGCGTGGGGTGCCCCGGCCCACCGCCTCCAGGCCGAATCGGACGTCACGGGACGGCGGCGACTGGCATCGCGCCTTCCCGATCGGCCACGTCCCGAAGGACGCCCAGCCACGCGTGGTTGTCGACACCCCAGTCGCTCGCGGTCCGGACGATCACGGTGCCGGCGTCGGGTGCAACGTAGATGTACTGACCGAAGTTGCCGAGCGCGTAGTACCTCCCCGGCCGATCCAGGTCGACCCACCAGAAGTACTGATACCGATCGGCGGGGTCGCCGGCGATGTCCGCGGTGGTGGCATCGTGCACCCAGTCCGCGGATACGATCCGAGAACCGCCCCACTCTCCGCCGTGGAGGAACGCCAGACCGAACCGGGCGTAGTCGGCCGCGGTAGCGTTCACCCCGCTCTCCATCTTCTCGAACCCGGAGTCCTCGGAGTCCAGGCTCCAGGTGGCGTCCCGCTCGGCGCCCAGGGGCTGCCACAGCCTGGTGGACGTGTACTCGGCCACGGACATCCCGCTCACCCGCTCGAGCACCAGGCCGAGCAGGAGCGGGTTGTAGTTGTTGTAGTGGAATGCCTCCCCCGGAGGCCCCTCGACCTCGCTCTTCTCCAAAGCGATCTCCCGCAAGTCGGCTCCGTAGTACGTGTAGGAGTCGTCGGCGAATGGCCAGGGGAGGTCGGTGTCCCAGTACCGCAGGCCAGAGGACATCGTCAACAGATGACGCAGCGTGATCCTCTCGAACCGCCGGTCCTTCTCGAGAAGCTCGGGGAGGTACTCGGTGACCGGATCGTCGATGCTGCCGATCAGTCCATCCTCGACGGCGATCCCCACCAGGGTGGACAGCACAGACTTGGCCACGGACCACGTGGTATGCAGCGTCCGTCTGGTGGAACCGTCGAGGTACCGCTCGTACACCACCCGGTCGTCCTGGACGACAAGGAACGCTCTCGTGTCGGTCTGTCGCAGGAAACCGTCGAACCCGCCAGCTCCTCCCAGGGGCGAGGGCCCCAGGTCGACCTCGTCGCCGACGGGAAGGGGGCTCACCGCTTCACCGGCTGGAATCGTTCGGGACGGGAACCGGAACTGATCGCCGACGTCGGCGTCCATCCAGATCATGGCCCGGGCGACCGCGGAACTGTCGAGCGAAGCCCACGCCCATCCGTACACGGCCAGGAACGCCACGACCACGCTTGCCAGCCCGAACCCGATGCCCCGCACCCACCGGCGCCACCTGCTGCCCGACTTGACCCGTCTCCGACGGCTCACCGGCGAGCCCCCCTCCGATCAGACACTAGCGTGCGCCGCGGGAGCCTACCGACGGCCCTGGTGGGCCACCTCAGGCCCCCCGGGACGCCGGAGAGTAGGTTGCCGCGGCGAGGTTGATCGGCTCCGCGCCACCAGCATGATGATCGCCCAGGGTCGAAGACCGTCGGTCATCACTCCTCCCCTCAGATCGCCGTGGCCACGGCCGCCAGGACGAACGCGACCAGCGCCGCCAGGGTTCGGATCAGGTGGCCTTGGTTCCAGCGCGCTCTCAACCCCTCGGAGTCGATCCGCGAGCCGGAGCTCAGCCTGCGCTGGATCGGAACGAGCCAGGCCAGTGAGCCGATCAGGATCGCCAGGAACCCGGCTGCGGCGATCCATGCCACGGTTCGGGCGGTGCCGTCAGACGAGATCGCGAAGCCGGCGGTCGAGACCAGGAGCACCGAAAGCAGGGCGGGCTGGAGCTTGTCGACACGACGAAGCGTGTGGGCGAAGGCGTCCCTGAACTCCGGGAACGGAGCCCCTCGCCAAGCCGGGACCCGCTCCCACGCGATCGACACCACTCCCCCGACGAACAGCCCCCCGCTGAGCATCATGACGACCGTCCATAGATCGCTCATGTCGATTCCTCCTTCCTCCGCGCGTTCGCGGACTCGAGCCTCCTGCTGAGCTCACCGAGCACGCCGGCCGCGATCTCCAGATCCGATCCCCGCATCCCGGCGGCCAGCTCGTTGACCCAGGCGGCCTGACGACGGTCGATCGACGCGTATCGCGTCGTACCGGCTTCGGTCAGGCGGACCAGCGAGGACCGCCGGTGGTCCTCGTTGGGCAGAAGCTCGACGAGCCCATCGCCGACCAAGCGCTTCACGGTGGCGTGCACGCTTTGGCGGGTCAGCCCCATCCGCCGGGCGATCTGCGGGACGGTCAGAGGTCGGTCCGCCAGGAACACCGCGCCGAGCACTTGCCAGCGTGTCGCGGTCAGGCCTTCGGCAGCGGCGAGGGAATCCCCCGCAGAGAGCAGCAGGCCGTTGGTCTTGAAGGCCGACAGGATCACCTGGGTGGCCGCTTCCCCTCTTCCTGTACGCCTGACGGGAATCATGATGTCAGGACACTAACAACTCGTCAGCGGTCTGTCAAGTCCGGGGAGTGATCGGTGCTCGGCCGGGAGCCAATGCGGCGGTGCGATGGGGAGGCTCCCGCTCTACGATCGGTTCCCGTGAGGCCCCTCACCCGGGCAGAGGTCGGCCGCAAGGCCGGAGTCGATCCCGGGTACATCGATCGCCTGGTCGAGGTGGGCATCCTCGCTCCGAGCGAGCCGAACGGGTTCTCCTCGGGTGACGTGCTGAAGGCCCGATGGGTCCGAGGCTGGGAGGAGGCGGGCGTCTCGCTCGATGGGATGGCGGCCGCCGTCCGGGACGGGAGACTGTCGTTCTCGTTCATGGACGTGCCCGCGTTCGAGCGGTTCACGGCGCTGTCCACCAAGAGCTTCCGCGAGGTGAGCACGGGCACGGGCGTGCCCATGGATCTCCTGAAGGTGGTCCGGGAAGCCTTCGGCTTCGCGGAGCCGCGACCGGAGGACCTCGTCCGTGAGGACGAGCTCTCGGTCGTCGCGGCCATCGAACTCATGCTCGCCAGCGGGTTCCGCCAAACCATCGTGGAGCGGTGGCTCCGGGTCTGCGCCGACAATCTCCGCCGCATCGCGGAGACAGAGACGGAGTGGTGGCGCACCGAGGTCGAGGAGCCCCTCCTCCAGAGCGGCATGGCCGAAGTCGACATGCTGGAGGCCCAGGCCGACCTGGGCTCCCACATCGCCCCGCTGACCGAGCAGGCGCTTCTCGCCATGTACCACGGGCAGCAGGACCACGTTTGGAGCGAGAGCATGGTCGAGCACCTCGAGGGGGCCCTCGAGTTGGCGGGCCTGTCCAAACGACTCCACAGCCCCCCGGCGATCAGCTTCCTGGACATCACCGGCTACACCCGTCTCACCGAAGAGCGGGGGGACGCTGCGGCTGTGGACCTGGCCACGCGGCTCTCCGATCTGGTGCGCCGGACCGCCACCGAGAACGGTGGCCGGCCGATCAAATGGCTCGGCGACGGCGTGATGTTCTACTTCAAGGACCCGGGATCGGGGGTGGTGGCCGCCCTCGGGATGGTCGAGGGGGTCGAGACCTCCGCCCTTCCGCCGGCACACGTCGGGATCCACGCCGGGCCGGTCGTCTTCGAGGGTGGCGACTACTTCGGTCGGACCGTCAACATCG
>DASQUW010000097.1:0-10130 GCA_035641075.1 Actinomycetota bacterium
CCCCCGCCATACCCCTCTTCCTCTCTCGCCTCCTATGTTCCCACATCGCTGCCTCGGTGCAGGCCGAGCGCCGCCCCTCGGCGGCAGTATGCTGGGTGCGTGGCCGATCAGGCGCGCGATGACGGCACCGCGGACGCGGCGCCGGCGGGGACCCTGCCGCTCGATGGATCGCTTGCGAAGCGGTTCGACCGAGAGGCTTTGCCCTTTCTCCGGGAGATCTACGCCGCCGCTCTCCGTCTGACCAGGAACCCTGCCGATGCCGAGGACCTGGTGCAGGAGGCCTACCTTCGAGCGTACCGGGGCTTCGGGGGGTTCCAGGAAGGGACCAACCTTCGAGCGTGGCTCCATCGCATCCTGACCAACACCTTCATCAACGCCTATCGGAAGCGCCAGCGGGAGCCGCAGACGGTGTCGGAGGAGGAGGTGCCGGACTGGTACCTGTACGAGAAGCTCGCCGGTGGTGGGGCGGAGCCCTCGGCGGAGACCCAGGTCCTTGAGTCGCTTCCCGACGAGGACGTCCAGGAGGCGTTGGCCTCCCTGCCGGAGCGGTTCCGACTCGCGGTCCTCCTCGCCGACGTCCAGGGTTTTTCATACAAGGAGATCGCCGAGATCCTCGAGGTTCCCATCGGCACGGTCATGTCCCGGCTCCATCGAGGAAGAAGAGCGCTGGA
Source organism: Actinomycetota bacterium (assembly GCA_035641075.1). Taxonomy (GTDB): domain Bacteria; phylum Actinomycetota; class UBA4738; order UBA4738; family CALAEC01; genus DASQUW01. The sequence goes on from DASQUW010000097.1 coordinate 672, forward strand.
GAAACGGTTGTTTGATGTGATGAAGGAGCGTGGCCTCGTCCGTGATTGACTGCAACGAGATCCTGCGGAGTCTGGACGCGTACCTCGACGGTGAGCTCTCCGTGGAGGACAGCCGGCACTTCGAGGATCACGTGGCTGCGTGCTTCCCCTGTCACGAGCGACAGGAGTTTCGGCGGGTCCTTCGCCAGGTCGTTCGGATCAAGTTGACCCGAGTGGACCTCCCGCCGGGCCTGGCCGAGCGGATCCGCGGGGCCATCCACTCGCCCGAAGGTAGCTAATTCCGACCCATCCGCCCGTCTCCGTACGACGAATAAAGGGATGGGAGAGGGCCCTCGGCGGCCCGGGACTGAAGATGAAGGGAATGAGACCTGGAGGGCGGGAGCGCCCCTCGAGAAAAGCCGGATCAGGTCGTACGTGCGCCAAGCCTGGGTGCTCGACGACGCTGTCCACCTACAACCAGAAAGAATTCTGCTGGCTGCACACCGAGATCGCGTTCCCCAACTATCGGGGTCGTCGGCTGGCCCGAGGAGAAACCTGACGCCCGAGCGACCGCTCGGAGCCATCTTGATAGTAAGACCATCAGCTTTCCTCACCGGGTCGCATTCGTGGATGCCGGCCGTCGATGTCTTCCACCGGGGAAAGGACCTGGTGGTCCGTGCTGACCTGCCGGGTATCACCCCGAGGGTATGTGGACATCACGCTCCAGGACAATGTTCTCTGGATCCGTGGCGAGCGCAATCAGGAGGAGCGGACGGACGGTGATGGTACGTACATGCTCGAGTCGTCCTACGGCTTCTTCCAGCGCGGCATCCCTCTCCCGGAGGGTGTGAAGACCGACAGGATCACCGGGAACTACGAGAACGGGACGGGATGCTGGAAGTGGTGGCTCCCGGTGCGGCCGAGTTGACCGGGGCGATGGGGATCCCCGTCATGGTCGGGGCCGATAGCCAGGCCCTCACCGTGGGGCGCAAGAAGCGCTGACAGATCGCAAGAGCCGAGAAGGACGCAGGCCGGCTCGAGCACGGGCTGGCCTGCTTTCCTGTCAGATTCGTCCTATACTCCTCTCAAGACCTTCCCGGGAGCTTCGCCCGAAGTGGAGGAGGCAGCACGTGGCACAAGAGGAAGCAGCGGGGTATCTGAAAACGGCCGAAGTGGCGGACATGCTACACGTCTCGCCCAAGACGGTCACCAGGTGGGCGAAGGATGGGAAGCTCCCGCACTCCCGGACCCTCGGAGGCCACCGGCGGTTTCCCGCCGAGGAGATCAGGAAGCTGGCGGCGCAGCTCGTCCAGGTCGACAACCTCTGAGGATCGGGTCCCCCTAAGCGTCGTCGATCCGAAGGGCGTACAGAGCCTCGTCCCGCTCCCGTAGCCGGACCCGGACCGGATCGCCACTGGTTTCGTGCTCATACAGGTGGTTGAGGTCGAACCCGTAGTCGCGACCGGGGTCGATCAGGATGACGTACGACTCCCCGGCGGCTTCCAGATCGAAGCCCGTGACCTCGCCGTCGTTGCTGGCAGCGATCTCGGTGATCACGCCAGTCAGGACGGATGGAGGGGCCGTCTCTTCTCCTGCGCACGCACCGGAGCCCAACCCGAGGAGGAGGGCAAGGGCCACGACTCGGCGCTGCATGCCACGAGCCTAGCCGACGCCGTGGCCCGGCTAGCGATGGAACTGGCAGAAACTCCTCGCTCCCGGATTCGTCTCCATCGTCAAGGTTCGTGATCGTGGACGACATCGTTCCCGCGGGCTCGGGCATTCAGACGGAGAACGTCTCGGGTGGGGAGAACGGCCGGCCGGAACTAGGTGACAAGGTCATCTACACCTTCACAGAGCGCATCGAACCCGAATCCATCGTCGCCGGCTGGACTGGCGCCTCCACGAACGTCACGGTGCGCATCGTGGATACAGCGCCAACGACCAGGTTCAGATCTGGAACGACGTCAATGGGGCGCAGCTGCCTCTGGGCGTGATCAACACAGGGGGCAACTACGTGTCCTCGACGTCTACGTTCGGGGCCTCCGGCACACGGTCGACGATGGTTCAGAGCAACACTGTCATCACCATCATGCTCGGGACACTGAACAGCGGCGCGATCCGCTCGAACAACCTCGACACACTGCTGTGGACCCCTTCTTCTGTGGCCACGGACCTGGCCGGCAATAACTGTGACGTCAGCGTGGTCACCGAGCTTGGGGTCGGCGACCCGGACTTCTGAAAAAAGAGGTACGCACAGCCACCGGCTAGAGTTAGCGGCGTGACCTTGGTTCGATCCGAGTCGGGACGTATTTGGCGGCTCACGTTGAACCGTCCGGATGCCCGGAATGCCGTCTCGTCTCTGATGTTGGAGGAACTCACTCGTGCTTTGGGCGACGCGGCGGTCGATCCTGAGGCGCGGGTAGTGCTCCTCTCCGGCGAGGGGCCCGACTTCTGCGCCGGGGCCGATCTGGGCGAGTTGAGCGAGGCCGCCCGTGGCCCGAGCGGAATGGACTACACCGTTCCCCTCGCGGAGTTCCTCTCCGCCGTGGTCGATCACCCTCTTCCGGTGGTTGCAGCCATCCACGGCGCGGCGCTCGGGGCAGGGTGCCAGATCTCCGTCGCCTGCGACCTGGCGATCGCCGCGACCGACGCCCGCCTCGGCATCCCCTCCTCGCGGCTGGGAGTGATGATCGGCTTCGAGAACGTCGAGCGGCTTGTGCTCGCAGTCGGGCCGAAGCGCGCCGCGGAGATGCTGCTCACCGGGCGGGAGCTGTCGGGTGAAGAGGCAGTGAACTGGGGGCTGATCAACGAAGCCGTTCCACGGACGGCGCTCCAGGATCGCGCACATAAGCTGGCCGAAGACATCGCGTTAGGGGCGCCGCTCTCCGTTCGGGCGTCAAAGCGTGGACTCCGAGCGGTGTTGGCGAAGCTGTCCGTCGACCGCGAGACCGAGGGATTTCGCCTCACGGACTTCGACATGATGGCCGCCGACGCCCTGGCCAGCGACGATCTGAAGGAGGGGATCCGGGCGTTCAAGGAGCGACGGCGGCCCGAGTTCCGAGGGAAATAGCGATGCCGAAGAAACGGCTCACCCGGGAGAGCCCGCCACCGGAGCGGGCACCCGAGATCATTCGGCTCCTGAAGGACGAGTATCCCGACGCCAAGATCGCCCTGGAGTTCTCCAACCCCCTCGAGTGTCTCGTGGCGGTGATCCTCTCCGCACAGTGCACGGACGAGCGCGTAAACCAGGTCACCGAGACGTTGTTCAAGAAGTACCGGAAGCCGGAGGACTACCTGCGGGTGCCGGAGGCGGAGCTCGCCGCTGATATCAAGCCCACGGGGTTCTTCAATCAGAAGACCCGGGCCATCCGGGGGGCCAGCACGCTGATCTTGGATGAGTTCGGGGGCCGGGTCCCGGACACGATGGCCGATCTGGTGAAGCTTCCCGGCGTCGCCCGGAAGACGGCCAACATCGTCCTCGGCAACTCGTACCCCGACAGGGCGAAGGTGGACTCAGACGTCGGGATCGCCGTGGACACCCACGTGAAGCGGGTATCCACGCGCCTGGGGTTCACGGCAGAGAAGGATCCCGCCAAGATCGAGCGCGATCTCATGGACCTCATCCCTCGAGACGACTGGTTCGGGTTCAGCTACCTACTCATCGAGCACGGCCGCGCCGTGTGCAAGGCGCCCACACCCCGGTGCGAGGTCTGCGTGGTGAACTCCCTCTGCCCGTCGAGCCGGGTGTAGCTCAGGGACCCGCAGCCGTGCCCGCCGCCGGTTCCGGAACCGCGGTCCGCAGCAGTTCCCTACCGAGCCACACGTAGAAGAGCGGGTGCACGATGAAGCCGTATACGAAGGGAGGTATCAGCGTGATCTTTTCGGCGGGGGTGATGAAGTCGAACAGGCGCCCCACGTAGATGAAGACCAGCAACGCCCCGCCAAAGTAGGCGAGATATCCCAACGCCCTGGGGAGCAGCCCACCCCGGGCGATCAGCCACCCCAGGATCACCAGCGTTACTCCCGCGAGACCGAACCTCAGGGTTCCCAGCGGGTCCGCGGGAGTCGTCGTCACGATCACGCCGGGGTTGGGACTCGTGATGGGGATCAGTTGGTAGGCCGCGTGGACGAAGCCTCCTACGGCCGCGGCGAAGCCGAGCAGCAGGGCCCACAGGGCTACCCCCTCGTCTGTTTCCCGAAGACGCTGATACAGGGCCACCGTGACCACCGTTGTGAGGAGCCCGCCCAACAACAGGAACGTGAGCCACAGCCCCGTTACCCACGTGGGCGAGCCGGCCACCACGAATGCGAACAGGATCGCGTAGATGAGGCCGCCGATGCCGAGCAGGATCGCGCAGATCCCGCCGAATCTGTCGAAAGAGGCCGTCCTCATCTTTCCCTCCCAACCAGGCGCCAGGCGATGGGGAGCGCTCCCGCCGCGAGCAGCAATTTGATCGTGTCGCCGATGATGAACGGATACAGGCCGAAGGGGAGGGCGTTCTCGATCGAAGTGCCGATGGCCGATGCCAGCCAGGGCAGTCCGATCAGGTAGATCGCCACGTTCCCCAGGAACATCGCTCCGAGTGCGCTTCCCACATTCCGGTCCCACCCCCGTTCCGCCAGGAACCCCACGAAGATCGCCGCCAGCAGGAACCCCCACAGATACCCGCCGCTCGCGTGGAGCGGGTCACGAAGGACGAGGTAGTCCACGCCGCCCTTTCCCTCGGCGAAGAACGGCAAACCGGCGGCGCCTTCTGCGAGATACAGCGCGATCGCCCCGCCGCCGCGGAGCGATCCCAACGTCGCACCAACCAGCAGGACGGCAAGCGTCTGCATGGTGATCGGTACGAATCGGAGGTGGACGGTGAGCTGTGCCGAAGCGGCGACGATGAGGCTGGCCAAAACGATCAGGCCAACGTCGAGGGCCAGCCTGGCTGATCGTTCACGAGGGCGGGGGAGTGCCTGGGCGAGCGTGGTCAATGCTTCCTCCTCGTTCGTTGGGCGAGTTGTAGTGGAGCAGGCCTGCTCCGCGCAAGTCGACGGGGCGGTACCCTCAATCCCGGATGGGACGCGACCGATTCATGACAGGATGAGCGCCTTCCGGCCCCGCGCCGAGCTCTTCATCATCCTCGTGCTCGTCCTGATCGTTGGTTTGCTGGTCGTGGGGCGCATCCGGACCGACGAACCTTCCGACGGAGGGCCTTCGCTCACGGAGACGCTTGGCAGCTTGGAGGACCAGCTTGCCTGCTTGAAGCGCGTCACCGAGGAGGCCTTCGCGGAAGCACAACGGGGATCGGCAGAGACCTCTGGCTCCGAACTCCTCGAGGAAGCAGCTCCGGCGAGCCTCGAAGAAGTCGCGGTCAAGGTTGAAGACGTCCGAGACCTCACGTTCGAGCGCATCCCCGAGCCGACGTACCTCAGCATGGAGGCTCTGGCCGACCGGGCGGCGGGATACGCGGAGGAGTACCCGGACGCGGAAGCGGTCGTCGACTCTGCGCTCCTCTCATCGCTCGGCGCCGTGTCCGAGGGCGCGGACCTCAAGGACCTCACCGCGACGGCCCTCAGCGAGCAGGTGGCCGGGTTCTACGACACGGAGACGAAGGAGATCGTGGTATCCGGCGACCCCGAGGTCGGTCTGGACCCCATCGAGGAAGTGACTCTGGCTCATGAGCTGGAGCACGCCCTCGCCGACCAGGTCCTTGGACTCCCGGTTGAGGAGGACTTCCCGCCGGACGGGGAGGAAGATTCGGTGCAGGCAGCCACCGCCCTGGTGGAGGGGGACGCCACCCTGACGATGTCCCTGTACTCGGTCGAGGGCGCCTTCCTTGCACCCACGGCGATCCTTGGCACCGAGCTTGGGGAGACACAGGGTCTGACCCGTCTGCCCCACTACCTCCAACGGAGCATGATCTTTCCGTACATCGAGGGATTGGGATTCGTGTGCGGTCTCTACATGGACGGCGGATGGGCCAGGGTAAACGACGCGTACGCGGATCCGCCCACGACCACCGCCCAGATCCTCTTTCCCGAGCGGTACGCGCAGGGCGAGGAGGCCATCGATCCGCGGGACTCGAGATCGCCCGGCCCCAGCTGGACCCGTACCGACGTCCAGGCATTCGGGGCCGCCGACCTTCTGTTTCTGTTCGAGGCGCCCGGCGACGACACCGCCCGAGCGCTCGAAGATCCCCTCGGCCGAGCGGCGGCCTGGGCCGGTGGGGAAGTGCAGCTGTGGACGTGGCGAGATGGACTCGACTATGCCACCGCGATCCTCCTGGTCCAGAGGGAGGGGGAGCAGGGGCTGTGCGACTCGGTTCGCGACTGGTATCGCTCAGCCTTCCCGAACGACCCTCAGGCCTCGCTTCAGACCGGCGAACGGTTGGCCACCAGTGTTCCCACGGAGAGTGCGTCTCTCCGGTGCCAGGGGAACGAGGTCCGTTTGGGTATCGGGCTCGATCTCCCCACGGCCCGAAGGCTGGTGAGGTAGGCGGTTCCGCTTAGCCGGCGACAGCGACGCGGGTGGCGGCCTCCCGCCGTCGAGCCCGCCGAAGCGCGCGGCGTTCCTCCTCCGAGGTGCCGCCCCAGACCCCCGCGTCCTGACCGGTGGCGAGGGCCCACTCCAGGCACTGGAGCCGGACCTCGCACTGCATGCAAACGGCCCGGGCCGCCTCGATCTGGTCGGCTGCCGGGCCTGTCGTCCCGACCGGGAAGAAGAGCTCGGGGTCCTCGTCCTTGCACCTGGCTCGGTGAACCCAGTCCATCTGACCCCCCTGTCCCCGGGTCGGGCGGCTTACAGGACCCCAAATCGGGAGATTGTGATTGCCTTCACAAAGCTCCCCATTTGAAGAGCGTCCGGAGACGCGAGCCGTGAGTATAGTGGCCCTCACCCGCCCTTGACAATACCCCGTTTCCAGGATGCCCCGTTGACCGGCCTACTGGTAATGGGTCATCGGGGAGCCTCTTTGGAGGCGCCCGAGAACACGCTGGCGGCCTTCGAGGCTGCCGCTTCGGCCGGAGCCGACCTGGTCGAACTCGACGTCCGGCTTACAGCGGACGGTGTCCCGGTAGTTCTCCACGATCCCGACGTAGGGGCAACGACCGACGGAACCGGCCTGGTCCACACGCTGACATTGCCAGATTTGAAGAGGCTTGATGCGTCCGGTGGCAGGGGCCCGAGACAGGAGATCCCCACCCTGGCCGAGGCCCTCGAGTTCATCGGGGAGCACCCGGGGATGGGGGTCGACCTCGAGATCAAGAACATCCCCGGAGAAGCGAGCTTCGACTCGCCGCGCGAGGCGGCGGTGGTGGCCGCCCTTCAGGCGGTAGAGGAGGCGGGCTTCGGGGGCCCCGTCCTGGTGTCGTCGTTCAACTGGCTCACGGTAGAGCGCTCCAAGCAGGTGGCGCCCGAGATCCCCACAGGGTTCCTCACGGTTGCGGCAATCGACCCGATGGCCGCCCTGGTCTACGCCGTTCAGGCGGGTCACGAATTCGTGCTCCCGCAGGCCCCGGCACTCCTCGAGGCAGGGGAGGCCTTCGTTCAAGAGGCGCACGCCGACGGAGTTCGGGTGGGCACGTGGACGGTCGACGACGAGGAAGCCATCGCCACCCTGTTTCGTTGGCGAGTCGACGCCGTCGCTTCCAACGACCCCCGCCTGGCCGTGGCCGTCCGGAACCGAGTCACCTCAGTACAGGAGTGAGAGGCAGTCCGGAACCGATTCGAGGGTAAGGCTTTCCCGCTCTCCCACGTATTCCCCATCCGCCTGGACCGGCATCGGCCTGTCGCAGAGGATCTCGATCTTCGGCTGGTCGTGCAGGTACAGGACGTGGCGGCTCCTGGTGTGCCGAGCTCGGCCCAGGGTGCGAGCGGCCGTCCGAAGGACGAAGCCCGTCCGCATGGAGTCGGCCGCCAGGAGGTCCAGCCCGAGGTCCAGATCGGCTTCCGGGCAGACCCGCATCGGCCGGTTTCCCAGATAGGTATAAGGCGAGGTCTTCTGGCATATGGCCAGGAACAACCCCTGGCGATGTCCTTCCAGGTTCGGTCCCCAGCGAAGCTCGATGTGGGGTTTTCGCCGGTCGTACCGGAAGAACAGGGTCGAGAAGGCGGTCCACACGAAGAAGCCCTGGCCGGCGGTCTTCTTGAGGAGCTGGCGCTGCTCGACCCTTCGGACGATGGCCCCATCGAGGCCAACGCCGCAGGAGAAGGTGAAGTATCGATCGTCGGCGCGCCCGAGGGCAACCCGCCGAGGGGCGCGCTCCCGACGGGCCAACAGGAGGCCCGTGGCCTCCACGGGGTCTGTCGGTATGCCCAGCGACCGAGCAAGCACGTTGGTCCCGCCCCCCGGAATGATCCCCATCGGAACGTCGGATCCAGCGAGGCCGTTCGCCACCTCGTTCACGGTTCCGTCGCCGCCCATGGCGACCACGAGGTCGAATCCCTCCTGGAGGGCGCGCAGGGCCACATCGATCCCATGCCCTCGCCGCTCCGTTCGCACCAGCTCGACCTTGAACTCAGAGGACAGGGCCCGTTCGATGACGGAAACCTTTCGGGGCGTCACGGTCTGGGCGTTGACGTTGACGATGAGCAGGAGGCGCACGCCGGCCATTGTAGAGGCGGAACCGGGGTCCGGATCCTTGAACTCAGCGACCGTTTCCGTCGTTCAGGGTACAAATGGGCCAACGGATGGATACCCGTGGAGCGTTCTCGGCCGTCGTTGATCGGGTCGAGCACGGAAAGGCGGCCCTCGTTTCCGCCGTGCCTACCGCGAGGGCGGAGGGCACTCCCCTGGCCGAGGCGTTGCACGTCTTCGAAGAGGCGCTTCGCCAGGCTCGGGACCAGATGCACGATTGGCGGACGCCGGAGACCGAGAGCTTCTGGTGGGCCTGCTCCCAAGCCCTCGACGAAGCGAAGAGGAGGGCCGAGCGCCTTCGCCTCCAGGCGCCGTCGCTCGACTACGAGGGATTGGTGATGACGCTGGGGGACCTCATCGCTCCGCTGGATGCCTTCGGTGACGCGGCACGGCAGTTGCGATGAGTCGCAGAGCCAGCACCTCTCAACTCTCCTGCGGCCCGCCCCGGCCTGTCGCTCGGTCGTAGACCGGCAGGTCGTCGACGATACGAGCCGTGGAGTGGAGTCGATGCTGATCCACCCGGCCGCCCCTCATGATGTGGCGGACCTCGGCCCCGGCGGCGACCAGGCCGTCCGACAGCATCGAACGGTGGCACCGCCACCACAGGGACTCGGCACACATCACTGCCGTGGGCGTCTCGGCGGACGTCCTGATGAGCCACTCGCGAACCTCCCGAAACTCCGCCGAATCCATGTGATCGGCATAGCCTCGGAAGCCGGCCGAACGGAGAGCGGTGTGACGCGAATCCGGTCGCGGCCTCCGCCACCCGCCGAGGTCCTTCCGCCAGACGTACTGGATACCTGCGTTCTCCAGCGAGTTTGCCAGGGCATCCTTCCCGAATTGAGGGTGCTTTCGA
>DASQUW010000098.1:0-2746 GCA_035641075.1 Actinomycetota bacterium
GACCGGCACCTCCTCCTGGTCCTCGACAACTCCGAACAGGTCATCGAGGCACGCATCGCTGTCGCTCGTCTCCTCGACGCGGCGCCCCGACTCGCCGTCCTGGCCACCAGTCGGACTCCCTTCCACGTCTCCGCCGAGCGCGAGTATCAGGTCCCGCCCCTCCTCGTCCCCGATCCCGGGGATGTGGCGGATCTCGACGTGGTCACTCGGTCCGAGGCCGTGGCCTTGTTGACGGAGCGAGCCGCCGCCCTCCGCCCAGGCTTTCGGGTCACCGACCAGAACGCCTCTACGGTGGCACAGATCGCGGCCCGGCTCGACGGCCTTCCGCTGGCCATCGAGCTCGCGGCCAGCCGACTGAAGATCCTGAGCCCGGAGGCCCTGCTAGAACGTCTTGACCAGCGGCTCTCCCTCCTCACCGGCGGCGCCCGCGACCTTCCCGAACGGCAGCGAACCCTCCGCAGCACGCTCGAGTGGAGCCATGACCTGCTCGAGGCTGCGGAGCAGCGCCTCTTCGCGCGGTTGGGAGCCTTCAACGGGGGTTGGAGCCTGGACGCAGCCGAGGCCGTCTGCGGGCCCGGCCTCGAACTTGCTGTCCTAGACGGGCTCGGCACGCTGGTGGATCACAGCGTCGTGAGGCCAGGAGAGCCTACGGATGGCGAAACGCGGTTCAGCATGCTGGAGACGATCCGCGAGTTCGCCGTGGAGCATCTCGCGGTATCCGGGGAGGGGGATCACCTCCGGCATCGCCACGCCGGATACTTCCGGGACCTGGCGGAGGAGGCGGAGCACCACCTCACCCGCGAAGACAGGGTCGCCTGGCTATCCACGTTGGAAGGGGAGCATGACAACCTGCGAGCCGCGCTCGACTGGGCCGAGCGCACGAGAGATGTCGACACCGGACTTCGTACCGCAGCGGCCATCTGGCGGTTCTGGTTGCAGCGGGGGCGTCTATCGGAGGGCCGGGGCCGGCTGGAGCGCCTGCTGGCGACGCCGGGCGTCGCAGCTCGGGGCCCGGTGCGGGCTCGTGCGCTGAGCGCCCTCGGGGGGATCGCATACTGGCAGAACGACTACCCGCCGATGCGGGCCGCCTACGAGGAAGCCGTGGGAATCGCACGAGACGTGGGGGATCCGAGGCTGCTGGCCTCCTCCCTACTCGATCTCTCGTACATCCCGTTCGTGGAGCAAGAGCCAGACCGTTCCGAAGCGATCCTCCGGGAGGGACTGGCCAGAGCCGAGGAGGCCGGTGACCGAGTCCTTACGGCAGAGTTCCTGAGCAGCATCGGCTTCCTCGAGGTGGTGCGCGGCGATCCCGCCGCCGCCCTTGAGCCGCGCCGAACCGCGATCGAGATGCTCCGCCAAGAAGGAGCCGCATGGCAGCTGGGCCAGTATCTCGGTGGACAGGCCATGATCGCTCGAATGGTCGGCGACCTCGGAGCCGCAAAACGTGACCTCCACGAGGCGCTGGAGATGTTCGCTCAGGCAAGAGACAGCTTGAGCATCTCCATGACATTGACCGGTCTCGCCCTCGTGGCCAACGACGAAGGACATCATGAGCGCGCGGCCCGCTTGGGCGGCGCTGCGGCGCGGATCCGCGACGAGCTTGGCGGGGGCGTTCCCCCCGAGCTCGTCGGCCGTTGGGGCGACCCGGAGGAGGACGCCCGGCAGGCCCTCGGCGAGGACGCCTACCGGCGAGCCCGAACCGAAGGCTACGCCATGGATAGCGAGGAGGCTGTGGCGTCCGCGCTCGAAGACCGTGAAGAGCACTGGTAGGCTCGTTCCGAACGATCCATAAGGAGGTGGCGTCCTGAAGCTCGACGTTTCGGAATCTATAGAGCGCCCGCCCGCAGACGTGTTTCGCTTCGTGGCCACGGACCACGTCAAGAACCATCCGCGCTGGGACCCGCAGATGAGCCTGGTCCAGGAGACCCCGGGCCCCATCGGCGTCGGGACCAGGATCCACCGGACCCGATCTGGCGAGACCCCGGTGGAGGGGGAGATGGAGATCACCGAGTTCCACCCCGACCGGACCATCGGGGCGGTCGTCCGCGACGGCCCCATGGAGCTCCGCTCGTGGATGACCGTGGAGCCTGAGGGGGAGACGGCCAGTCGGCTCACCATCACAGTGGAATCGGACGAGGCGCCCCTGGACATGATGGAAGACCCGATCAGGGGGAGCCTCCGGCGGATCAAGGAGATGGTCGAGGCCGAGGGGTAGCGAAGACTCGGACGGCCCGCCTGCAGGGCCGTGAGCTGCGGACTCTTGACGTGGGCGCTCCAGGTTTCGAACCTGGGACCTCCGCCTTGTAAGGGCGATTCAGGGGGAGACGCTGACCAGCGGTATAACCAGAATCATTCATGGCGACATGCTGTTTTCCATTCCAACGCTTCGCATCGGTTCGCGTCGTTTTCCGACCTCTCGCGGAATCTCTGCGGAATCTCGACAGGAGGCACCCGCGTGCGGCGGCGGCATAGCTCTCCCGCCGTGGCAGCGAGGCAGCCTATGACCGGCGGATTATGAGTTTGATCTCGGCCGATTCGCTGACCTGGCCAAACTTGCCAAAACGCGGCCTGACCAGAAGTTTCACTCCCGCAACCTGAGCGACTTCAGCCCCGAAGAGCGCGAGGGACTCGGGCTCTCCTAGATCTCGATGGGAGCAGGGTGACTCGAAGGGCTGACGACTATGTCTGACTCACCCCCGTTACTCGGCAACGACTGGGATCGGTTCCTCAGGCAGCAGTTCGAGGA
>DASQUW010000099.1:0-2780 GCA_035641075.1 Actinomycetota bacterium
TCCTCCGTTCCGGCGGCAGACTCAGCCACGCCCTCGGGGACCTCCTCCTCGTGGCGGGGCTCGGCCTCTTCCGGGGCGTCCTCGATCATGTTGGTTTTTTCGGGCTGGTCTTCGAGCATGAGTGGATCCCTGTGGGTTAGCTGCCGCGCCCGAACACGAAGAGCACGGCCTTACCAACGAGGAAGTCGACACCGAACACGAACGCCGTCAGCACGATCACGGTGAACAACACCACGAGCGTGTAGGCGACCATCTCGCGTCGGCCCGGCCAGGCCACCTTCTTGAGCTCCTGCCGCACTTCCCGGAGGAACTGACGTGGCCCGACCCGCTTCCTCTTCTTTGCCTCGAGCTGCTGCCGCCGCGCCACCTGCAGCCTGTCCGCGGACTGGCGCTTCTGCATCGCTCGCTTGACCTGCCTGTTCATCTTCTTCCTTCCACGGCAGGGCCGGAGGGACTCGAACCCCCAACCGCCGGTTTTGGAGACCGGTGCTCTACCAAATTGAGCTACGGCCCTCTGAGGGAGAGCACGGATCGGCGACCTGCTGGCCAGTATACGGGCTGGCCGGGCGGGGCGGCAAAGATCCATCCCGGTCTTCTTCCGGAGTGACCCGCATCACAGCAACGATGTGAGCCAGGTCAACCCCCCTAGGTGAGCCCGTTCATAGCCCTGCTCACCGTGAGGAACGAGGATTCCGGGCAGATGATTCTCCAACGGAAGGAGTCCTGATGAGCCAAGTCGTGCTGCGCCAGCCGTCAACCGGTGTGGTCCGGGGGCTCCTCGACGATCTGAACGGGCGGTACCACCGGGCGGCCCTGTGGGGCTTCATGGCCATCGTGCTTGCGCATTGGGCCGAGCATGTAGTGCAGGCCATCCAGGTGTTCGTCCTGGGCTGGGAGCGCCCGGCGTCGCGGGGAGTGCTCGGGTTGGCCTTCCCATGGCTGGTGTCTTCGGAGGCGCTGCACTACTTCTACGCGATCGTGATGCTCCTGGGCCTGATCCTCCTTCGCCCCGGGTTCACCGGTCGGGCCGCGACGTGGTGGAACGTCGCCATCGGCATCCAGTTCTGGCACCACATCGAGCACGCGCTGCTCCTCGGGCAGGTGGCTGTCGGGGCCAACCTGCTCGGCAAGGAAATGCCCACCAGCATCGCTCAACTCCTCATCCAGCGGGTCGAGCTGCACCTGCTCTACAACGCGGCTGTATTCGTCCCGATGGTCATCGCGATGGTGTACCACGTGTTCCCGTCAGAGAAGGAGCGGCACGAGGTGAGCTGCACCTGCGCCAGGCACACGCGTAAAGAGCTCGCGGCCGCGGGGCGTGGAGCCTAGCCGTGGGGTTTACCGGGCCCGACCTCATTGTTCTCGCGCTGAGCGTGGCGGCTGCCCCGCTCGGCGCGGCGTGGCTGATCAGGGAAAGGAAGTCCGCTCGGAGACGAAGCATGCGGGCCGTGGGCTCGGCCGGGACCGGCGAGCGTCGTGGGACGGTCGATGCGGGGAAGCGCACCGGCTGAGCCCCATCCATACGCGGATCGAGATCGCAAGGTGACCCTCGCCCGGACGGCTTTCCGTCCGGGCGACTCCCTTCTACTTCTACGCCACCCGGACCGGCCGGCGAGCCCGCCACCAGAGCAGGCCGATGGCACCGGCACCCAGGAGCGCGCCGCCGACCGAGGCCGCGGCGACGTGGGTGCGGCGATCGTGGGCCAGCCGCCGGAACCCCGCTCTCACGCGGAGGTCACGCCTGGCCAGCCGGAGCGCCACCCGGTCGGAGAATCCCACCGGTGGATCCACGACCTCGTCGCGGAGGGAGGACATGGCGGACATGAGCTCCCGGTAGCGAGCCAGGTCGGCCGCGCACTCCGGGCAGGTTGCCAGGTGGACCTCGAGATCATCGTTCGTGTTCACGTCACTCTCCCACGTACTCGAGGAGGCGATCCTGGACCTCGTCGTGGCCCGAATGCGCCCCGTACAGCGTTTCCTTCAGCCGCTTGCGCGCTCGATGCAGCCGCAGCTTCACGGCTCCTTCGGTGAGCCCGGCATCCCGGGCGATCTCCTGGACCGACAGGCCGTACACGTCCTTCAGCACCACGATCGCCCGTGTCGCCGGGGGAAGCTCCGCCAGGGCCCGCTTCAGCTCATCTCGTTCGATCGCCTCGTCCATCGGCCGCACCTCGGGCTCCGGAGCCGGCTGGTCGCGATCCTCCGATAGCAGGATCCCGAACCGGCCCTTCTTCCGCATCTGCGTCATGGCCGCGTTGGTGACGATGCGGTAGAGCCACGTCTCGAAGCGGGCGTCCTCTCGGAACCCACCCATCGACCGGAACGCTCGGAGGTACGCCTCCTGAGCCACGTCCTCGGCTTCGTGACGGTCTCCAGTTAGCCGGTACGCCAGCGTGAACACCTGCCGCTGCGTCCGCTCCACCAGCTCCTCGAACGCTCCCGGCTCGGCTCGCCGGCACCGCTCCAGGAGCTCACGAGTCACCATCGCGGTCCCCCATTAGACCCGGAAGCATAGAGGCAGGTTACGGCCTTTGGGCACTCGCAGCGGCGAGGGCAGCGAGCATCCCTTCGGGGTCGTGGATGATCTTCAGCCCAGCCTGGACGACCGCGCGAGTACCAGGGTCCGCCGGATCGATGGCCGCCCAGGAGGGACGGCCGACGCCCACGTCCACCTCCAGGCCGGACGGAAGCCTCAAGCGGCGCTCGGTGATCGCGCCCCACGGCCGGGTCACGATCAGCTCTCCTCCGATCTCGGCCGCCCACTCCGATCGGTCGAGGTA
>DASQUW010000100.1:0-4909 GCA_035641075.1 Actinomycetota bacterium
GCACGACGGGGAAACGGGCCCGGAACTCATCCGCCACCTCCGGGAATTCCCGGACGAGCCGGTGGGCTTGCGAGATCTGGTCTCCGTAGTCCAGGACTCCCAGCTCTGCCTTTCGTTCCGCGTACGCGCGCACCAGGTCCGCCAACTCCACTCGTCGAAGCGCCGTCGTGAGCATGTCGCGGTCCGCGGCGCTCTTCACCTCTCCGCGCTCCGCCAGCAGGCTGCTGTGCCGGGCGACTTCCTCCGGGGGGACCAGGTGGTTCGCGCATTGGTCCGAGAGCGTTAGCAGGCTCTTCACCACGTGGCCGATGGTCCGGACTTCCAGGTGCTCGAACTCCCGCTCGGAGAGCAGGGACGCCGCGAGCTGCCACTTGTGGGCATCGGACAGGAGCATCCTGCCGGACTCGATGCCCATGCGAAGGCCGTAATCCTCGACGAGTCCCGCGGCGAAGGCATGGTACGTGAGGACCGTCGGCTCCTCACCCTCGGGCAGGCCGAGTCCCTCGGTGGCGAGCCGAACCCTGCGTGACAGTTCCTCCGCGGCCTTGTTGGTGAACGTGAGGCACAGGATCTCGGAGGGGAGTGCCCCGGTGTGATCGGCCTTCAGCACACCCTGGCGAACCAGCACGAGATACACGACGCGCGCGGCGATGACCGCCGTCTTCCCGGAGCCCGCCCCGGCCATGACCACGCACGGCTCGAGTGGATGACTGATGGCCTGCCACTGCTGGAGCGTGGGAAGTTGGCCGCTCAGGGCCTTGACGACGTGCGGTGGAGCCTCCTGGAACGGCACCTCGTCGGTCCGATCGGGGCCGCTCACGCCGTCACCTCCGCACCCTGGGGCCACACCGGACAGATCGACTTGAAGGAACACCACTGACAGTCGGCCTCGGGACTCGGAGCGAAGTCTTCGGCGCGTACCCGCGCCGCGAGGTTCTCCAGGGTTTCCTGGGCCCAGGCGTCGTAGTTCTCGACGGTTCTCGGAGAGAGCGTTCGGCGGGCGAATCCTCCCTCCCTCACCTCCTTGCCGAGGTAGGCAAGTTGGAGCATGCGAGGCTCGCCCAGCTCGCTCAATTCCTCATCGCGCTTCACCGCCAGGTAGTACGCGGCGAGCTGGAGGTCCTCCTTGGTGTCCTCCTGGCTCATGGGGTACCGGCTGGTCTTGTAGTCGACCACCCGGAGATGCCCGTTCGCCATCTGAAACACCGCATCGATGCGGCCCCGGACCTCGCCTCCCTTGATGGGGAACGAAAACCAGACCTCCGACCGCTCCGGCGCCGATTGCTCGTACAGGAGCCACCGCCGGAGCATGGCCTCGGCGTCGAGGCGCCTCCGGTGCTCGATGGCCCGGTTGGGGAAGATCCCCGACTTCCAGTGGGCGTCGAGATCGGCGAGGACTGCTTCCTCGGTCCGTTCGACCTCTCCTCGCTGCACTCGGTCGATGACCGCGTGCACCACGCTTCCGAGCCACATCTGGTGGGTCTCTTCGGGATCCAAGCCCAGCTCGACCTGATACAGGTACTGGAGGGCGCAGTTCTGAAGCACGGACAACCGTGAGTAGGAGGTCCGGATGTCTCCCTCGAACAGGGGAATGCCGGGGTCCGTCCACTCCAACCGGCCCCACCATGCGCTGGGCTCCGCGTGGATCTTCGGGAGCGCCGCCAGTGCGGCCAGACGCTCGGCGCGGGGCCCGGAGGGATCGGAGACACGCCGGCGGAGAAGCGTCTCCATCGCCCGGAGCGACGTGGACGCCGGGCCATCTCCGTCGCCGGGCGACCAGGCCACGCCGAGCCGGGCGGGGAACCTCGAGGGAGTCCGAGGGTTCCGCGCGCTCGCCGACTCGCTGGCGAACAGGACGGTCCTTGGCGCCCGGGACACGGCCAGGCGGAACAGGGCCCGCTCCTCCGCCAGTCGCTGCTGGAGGCGGTTGGAGGGCGACATCGGCGAGACGATCCGATCCAGGTCGATCAAGGGAAACCGGTGGGAGAGGCTGGGGAACTCGCCCTCGAGGCAACCGGGAATCAGGGCCAGCTGGAACTCGACGCCCTGAGCCCGGTGGGCGGAGATCACTCGCACGGCATGCGGATGCCGTTCCTCCGGCAGGACCCATGGGTCCGGCCCGAACTCGGCAGCATCGAGCGTGTCGAGGTAGTCCTCGACGGTGGATCCGGGCCGCCGTTCCACGAATCTCGACAGGACGTTCCCCAAGGCCGAGAGGGCGTCCAGATCCCTGCGCCCGTTGCCCGATCGAACAAGCTCCCGGAACCATGGAAGCTCGGACCAGAGCCAGAAGAAGATTGCATCCGGCCCGCGCGTGCGTTGCGCTCCGGTCAGTTCCGCCAGGATCCCGCGGAACTGCTCCACGGCAGCCTGAAGATCGGGCGGCAGCGGCTCCGCGCCTCGTTCCACGAGCTCCATGAGCGACACATCCCGCTTCCGGGCCTCACGTCGGAGGCGGCGGAGCGCGTGCGGATCGAGCCCGCCGATCGGGGAGGCCAGCACGGGCTCGAGCAGGTCCTCCCGGCTCTCCGGGCGGTAGGCATATCGAAGGAGGTCGATCACCGGCCGGTTGGCCGGCTCCGTGGCCACGGCGGCCGCTTCAGCGACGACGACGAAGGGGATGCCGTGCCTGGCGAGTGCGTGCCGCAGACCGGTCAGGTACTCGCCGTACCGGCGAAGGATGACCGCCTGGGATTCCCACGGAAGATCGTCATCGACCCGGGCCCTGAGCAGCTCGTGCGCCACCGCCTCCATCTCCTCCCCGGGGTGTGCGAAGAGCCGGGCCTCGATGCTCGTGGCGCCTCGCGAGGGCAGTCCGGACGGGTCCAGATGGGCCAGCGCCGCGGCGCCCTCCCCCATCCGGTAGCTCCTGGAGAGATGAACCTCCTCGACTGAGCCGAGCCTCTCCCGGATGCGTCCCAACGGCTCCAGGCTTCCTCCACGGTACGAGAAGACGTGCCCCGCGGGGTCCGCGGCGATGACCACGCTTCGGGCGGCGCCGGCCAACACCTTGAGGATCCCCTCCGTGGCGTGGGTGGCGTCCTGATAATCGTCGACCATCACGTGGTCGAAGCGCTCTCCGGACCCCCGCTCCAGCAAGGAGACGGCCTGGAAGATGAGGGTGGCAAAATCGACCTGGCCGGCGGTGGACAGGGCCTCCAGATACCGCCGATAGAACCCGGCCACCTCGTGGTACTCATCCATCCCCGACTGCTTCACGAGAGCGTCGAGGCTTTCCGGGTCGAGCAACCGCTCCTGGGATCGGAGGACGAAGTCTGCGACCTGCCGAGCGAAACCCGGGACCTTCAAGAGGTGACTGAACCGCGGCCAGTCGGCGTGTCTCTCGCTCGCGAGAAGTTCTCGGACGACGGCATATTGTTCCGGCGCCGAAAGCACCTGCGGAGGCGAGTCGTATCCGAGCTCGCGGAAATGGCTGCCGAGCACGCGGAAGGCGAACCCGTGGATGGTGGTGATCGGGAGGTCGGGGAGCGAGCGCTCCAGGCGTCTGATCAGGTGGTCCCGAGCCTCACGGGCCGCCCGGCGGTTCAGGGCGAGCAGCGCCACACGCTCCGGATCGACCCCCGACTCGACGAGACGGGCGAAGCGCTCGCGAAGCAGGGCCGTCTTCCCGGAGCCCGGCGGGCCCGACACGAGGAGGATCCCATGCTCGTGATCGAGCACGCGAGACTGCTCCGAGTCGGGCTCCAACCTCATGCTCGTATGGTAACGGCGGGGTCTGACACCGAGAACGGCCGCCCGGCCGACACCCTCCTGGGGGCTGAGCCGCCTACGCTCGGCTGACCCCCACGCCTTCGATCTTCACCGGGCGGCCCGAGGAGGCGACCACAGCGCGGAGCCTCCCGGTCCGCAGGGCGTCGAACGTGGCCAGGTGGATGATCTGCTTCTTCTTGACGGATGAGGCAGCGAGCCGGACCGTTCGAAGGAGCTTCTTTCCGAAGTACACCTTGATCGTTCCGCATCTCGGGCACTTGGTGACCACGATGGCCAGGCGCTTCGCCTGCACGTTCGGCAGCACGAGGCTTGCTCCATTGGCCGACGATAGAGAGAACGTCCCGAGGAAATAGCCCTTGCCCTTCTTCTTTGCCCACGGCCCTTTGTGTTTCAGTGTGGTGTTGTTCACCGGAACCGCCGTGCACTTCTCGGCCCCGTACTCCGATACGTTCAACGCGGCGTCGATGGCGCGGGCGGAGAAGCAATAGGTGCGGCCCACTCGCCCGGTGAAGATGCCCTCGATGCTCGGCGTATGCGCCATCCACGTGATGAAGTTCCCGAAAGTCGCGTCGTGCGGTGCGTTTCGATGGCGGATGTCGTAGTCCGCGCTCCCCTCCGTTCCCCATGACAGCTCGATCTCTTTCTGCGTCTGAAAAGGCCGAGAGAACCCAGCGCCCGCGAGGACGGGAGCCGAAGGAGCGGACGCGTCCGTGCTCAGGAGATAGCTCCGAGTCTCCGAGGTGGACGGGTTCGCTGCCGTCTGCGCCTGGTTGGTGATGACCCCGACCACACTGACGCATCCCGACGGGTCGAAGGCAGCCAGTTGTGTCGAGGCGCCGGAGCCAACCACAGCTGGGAGAGCCGCGGCCCTCAGGGTCGAGCCCGTATCGCATACGACGCTGCCTCGCAACTGGCCACCAGCGCCCGCGTTGATCAGTTTGACAGGGTAGGCGGCCGACCCCGTGGGAAGTCGAATCCAGTTGATCGAGTAGTTGTCCTCGATCGTGCCGATGTAGCCACCTCCAGTGCTGGCAATCACACCATCGAAATTGGTTGCACCCCTGGTGGCCACGTAATCCGGTCCTTCTCTCAAGCAGTAGGGATAGGCATAGCCACTCACGCACGGCCTGTTGAACTTCACGGCGATGGCGTATTCGTGGAACACATCGGCTAGCGT
>DASQUW010000101.1:0-2756 GCA_035641075.1 Actinomycetota bacterium
ACGACCGCTGAACCACGCACTCTCGTGCTGCTCAGGCGCGGGGGCGCAACCCGGCCAGCGTCACGCGCACGAGCCGGCGGACCGCGGCCTTGGACGGCAGGCTGCCGGCTGCGGTGAGGGCGTGGAGGCAGTAGCTGGCCAGCTCGTCGGGGGCGACGTCATCCCGGAGGTCGCCGAACTCTGCGCCCTCGGTCAGCAGGTCTCGGATCATGTCGCGGAGCCTGTGCTGCGCTCGGGCGACCTGCTCGTCACCATGGAGGAAGGCCGCGAGCTCGGTGTCGTGGTGCCCCCGGGACTCGTGAGAGATGAGCGCGTAGGCCTCCAGCACGGCTTCGAGCCGCTCGCCGGCGGTGCCGGCCTGATCTCGAACGTCGGCGAGATGATCGAGGTGGCCCCTGATCTGGCGTTCGTGCCAGGCGAGCAGGATCGCTTCGACGTCCGGGAAGTACTTGTACAGCGTGGCCCGGCCGATGCCGGTCTCCTCGGCGATCTGCGACATCGTTACCGACAGGAGCCCGTGCTCGGCCACCAGGGCCGCGGTCGTGTCCACGATCGCGTCGCGCACCTCGCGGCGGTGGGCCTCGATCGTCTCGTTCCAGAGCTTGGGCACCACACAAGTATACGTGACGACGATGGGATGACAAATAGATTTGACATCGACATCGTGTCTCGTAAACAATGGCCACATATCTTAGACTCTGACCGACCGAGGAGGACTCACATGGCTGACCAGCCCCGCTCCCCCGATACCCCCGACACGGACACGAGATCCGGGTCACCCCCGGGGATGCCAACCTGGGTCAGGGTGTCTCTGATCATCGCGCTGGTGCTGCTCGTCGGGCTGCTCGTTTCGAAGCTCGCCGGTGTCGAGCACGGCCCCGGTCGCCACAGGCCGCCCCCCGGCGTGGAACACGGCCCGTAGAGCGGGGTACACCGCCGTGATCATGGGACCACGCCTCCGCAAGGCCGTGTTCAGCGTCCATCTCACGGTCTCGGTCGGATGGATCGGCGCCGTCGCTGGCTACATGGCTCTCGACGTTGCCGCTGCGACCAGCCGGGACGATCAGGTCCTGCGTGCCGTCTATCTGGGGATGGGTTTGATCGCCGGGAACGTCATCGTTCCCCTGGCCGTCGCCTCATTGGTCACCGGTGTGGTCGTGTCGCTGGGAACCAAGTGGGGCCTGTTCCGACACTACTGGGTCCTGATCTCATTCCTGCTCACCATCGTTGCCACGGTCGTCTTGCTGTCGGAAACGCGAACGATCAACTTCTTCGCGGACATCGCCGCGGATCCGGCCACGTCCGGTGACCAGCTCCGGGCCCTGGGCACCACACTGGTCCACTCCGTTGGAGGCACGGTGCTGCTGCTCGTGATCCTCGTGATGAACGTGTACAAGCCTCAGGGCATGACCCGCTACGGCTGGCGGAAGCAGCAGGAACAGTCCCCCATTCTCAGTCAGCCGTCTCGTACGTCGCGATGACGACCCCGGTGCTGCTCGTCTACTTCTCCGTCACCACCAGGGTGGCCTCCTCGAGAACGAGGTTCCCTAAAGCCCAAAGGGGAAAGGGGACGTCAACCGGCGGCTGGTCGTAGAGTGCTGAACGATCATGCAGGATTGCAGCACGAGAGGAGAAGGAGGGATCATGTTCGGCAAGAGCAAGGCATTCAGCGGCTTCGCCGTGGACGACATCGGGGTGGCCAAGACGTTCTACGGAGACACCCTGGGATTGGACGTATCGGACGATGTGCCCGGTCTGCTCACGCTGAACATCGCGGGGGGCACGAAGATCATGGCGTACGAGAAGCCGGACCACACGCCGGCCGAGTTCACCATCCTGAACTTCCCCGTGGACGACATCGATCAGGCCGTCGACGCGTTGACGCAGCGAGGCGTGCGCTTCGAGCAATACGAGGGCTTCGAGCAAGACGAGAAGGGGATCGCCCGTCCCGAAGGCGGCCAGGAGGGCCCCCCGATCGCGTGGTTCAAGGATCCAGCCGGAAACGTCCTGGCCGTGCTCCAAGAATAGGCCGGCCAGTTCTCGGATCGAAAGGGCACGCCGGCATGCGCCCTCGGCTATGAGTCGGCTAGCACCCGGTGGACCTCGACCGGCTCGAGCCGTCCCTTCACCTTGCGTGAGCCGGCGGGCTCGCTGCGGACGGCCGGAGCCTCGCGGACCGTTGCGGCGGTCGCCAGGATCTCGCCCGCCTCGGCCTCCCCCTGGAGCCGGGCCGCCACGTTGACCACGTCGCCGATCACCGTGTACTGGAGCCGCCCGCTCCCCCCCATCGTCCCGGCCATCACCGTCCCAGTGTTGACGCCGATCCCCATGTGCAGCGGAGCTACGTCCTCGGCCTGGGCGTTCAGCTCGCGCTGGCGAGCCTGCATGGCGTGAGCGCAGCGAAGGGCGCGCTCGGCGTGGTTCGGGAGCGGATCGGGAGCGCCGAACACGGCCATGACCGCGTCTCCCACGAACTCGGCCACGGTGCCTCCGTGGGCTTGGATCACCTCCGACATGCCGGCCAGATGACGGGTGAGGATCTCCGCCACCCGGCGAGCCTCGAGCTGCTCGGCCAGGGTCGAGTAGCCGCGGATGTCCGAGAACAGGATGGTAGCCTCCACCTCCTCCTGGAGCTTTTCCGCCGACGGGACCGACTTCAGCCGCTCGGCCACCGCGGCGGGGACAAATGATCGAAGGGCCCGGGCCGAGGTTTCCCGGTCTACCACGGCGGCGTGGAGCCGCTTCAGCTCGTCCAC
>DASQUW010000102.1:0-2312 GCA_035641075.1 Actinomycetota bacterium
GCGCCAGACGGCACCAGAACCCTGGAGGTGGCGGGCGAGAAGGTGGCCCTTGGCGAGCACCTCGCGGACAACCTGTGGGTCCGCACCGATTCGCGTTGACGCCGGCTCCCAACGGGCCCTATGATCAGTCAGGGGTCCTAAGAACATCTATTAGGTATACCTTAGTAGGGGGCCGACTGGATGGGTGCGTCCTTTCTGATCACGCTGCTCGAGGGGCTCGAGATCGCCCTGATCATGAGCATCCTCTTGGCGTACCTGAATACGATCGGCCGGCGGGACCGCCACGGCTCTGTGTGGGCCGGCGCCCTATCCGCTGCCGCCGTGAGCATCGCCGCGGGGCTGGCTATCTTCTTCACGGCGGGGTCGCTCTCCCACACGGCCCAGGAGGCCTTCGAGGGGATCGTCTCCTTTTTCGCCGTCGGCGTGCTCACGTGGATGATCTTCTGGATGCGCCGCCAGGCTGGCTTCATAAAGGGAGAGCTGGAGCAGAGAGTCGACGTCGCACTGGCCTCGAGTTCGGTGGCCGCTCTCGGACTCCTCGCATTCTTCGTCGTGCTCCGCGAAGGTCTCGAGACCGCGCTGTTTCTGTTCGCGACGTTCCGCGCCGCGACGGCGGGATCGACCGCCGCGAGCCTCCTCGGGGCGGCGATGGGTTTCCTCGTGGCGGCGGCTCTCGGGTACCTGATGTACCGTGGCGGCGTCCGGCTTAATCTCCGAACGTTCTTCAAGGTCACGGGAGCACTCGTCCTTCTGGTGGCCGCTGGTCTCCTGGCCAGCGGCATCCACGAGCTTCAGGAGGTCGGATGGCTGCCGTTCGGGACGGGGACGGCGTTCGATATCCGCCGGGTCATGCCGGATTCCGGACCCGGCTTGCCCCTTCGGGCCTTGTTCGGGTACAACGCGGATCCCTCGTGGCTGGAGTTCCTGTCCTGGGCGGCATACCTGGTGGCCGTCGGTTTCTTCTTCTTCCGGCCGCAGCCGCGACCCGCGGCTATCGGTATGGCCGAGCCGGTGGTCGATCGCTCCGCATGAAGCTCCGTTTTGTCGAACATTTCTTGTCGTTCCGCGAGTTTTTCTCGATGGCAGGTGGTCGCAGCCACCTGCATCGATGATTCATAATCGGTGCGGCGCAACTGTTTCCGATGAGTTGACACGCGAGTTCGTCGCCTGCTAACTTCCGACTCCGGTCCCGGGCGGCCGAAAGGATCGACGCGGAGGCTTCGGTCACCGCGAAGATGCCGAAGTCACTCGGGACCAACTTTAGGCGGGTCCGGAGAGCTGAGTAGATAACGCTCGCGTATGGGGAAGGCGTGAGCGGCTCCAAAGGCTCCTCGGGCCCGCCTTCATACTCTCAGGGCCCGTCGACGATCAGTACACCGCGCATCCCCCGATCGAGATGGTACTTGCACGCGAACCGATAACGGCCGGGCTCCTGCAAGAGGTCGCCGATCGGACCCAGAGACAGCCGCTCCCCCGGCTGGATGTCCCGCACGAACGTCGTCGCCTCGAACGTCACGTTATGGACGTTCGACCCCTGGTTCGAGATGACCACCTCCCGTTCCGGAGACAGCAGGCGGGAGGGGTGGGCGTCGTGGAAGTGGTAATCGATCGCCGTGACCACGTAGGGCCGGGTGGGGTCATCGGGCAGTCGTCTCGGCCCCGGGTCATCGGGGGAGGAGCATGCTGCCAGCGCCACGGCCAGAAGGGCCAGGGGAGGCATGGCGGAGCGGCGGATCATCGAACTCTGGCCAGGAACCGCTTGGTCCGCTCGTTCGACGGAGAGGTGAAGACCTCCCTGGGTTCGCCCTCCTCGACGATCGTTCCATCGTCCATGAACACGAGCCGGGTCCCCACCTCTCGGGCGAAACCCATCTCGTGGGTGACCACCGCCATGGTCATCCCCTCGTGCGCCAGGCGCTTCATGACCTCCAGGACCTCGCCGACCAGCTCCGGGTCGAGGGCCGAGGTGACCTCGTCGAACAACATCAGCTTCGGCCGCATGGCCAGAGCCCGAGCGATGGCCACCCGCTGTTGCTGCCCTCCGGAGAGCTGCCCGGGGTACGCATCGGCCTTCCCTTCGAGGCCCACGAGAAACAGTTCCTCGGTGGCTCGCTCCCGAGCCTCCTTGCCATCGAGCTTCAGGACTTTCTCCAGGGCCACGGTGATGTTCTGTTTCGCGGTCTTGTGGGGGAAGAGGTTGTAGGCCTGGAACACGATCCCGATGTGCGTACGAACCTCGTTCAGGTCCGTGCGGATGTCTGTGATCTCTCGATCCTGGAACCACACTTTTCCCTCCGTCGGCTCCTCCAGCA
>DASQUW010000103.1:0-12170 GCA_035641075.1 Actinomycetota bacterium
GAAGCCATCAGCGAGATCGCCAGAGAGGTCCTTCCGAACCACGACATCCACAACGAGACCGTCGTCGCCGACCTCTCCGAGGAACCGGGGGTCGAGCGCTTGACATGATCCGAGTCGCCGCCGTCGGAGACCTGCACTTCGGAACGGACTCATCCAACACGTTGCGCCCGCATCTCGAACGACTGCACGAGAACGCTGACGTCTTCCTCCTGGCCGGTGACCTGACCCGACAGGGAGACCCCGCCGAAGGCGACATCCTGGCGAAGGAGCTCCGGGGGCTGCCGGTTCCCACGTTTGCCGTCCTCGGCAATCACGACTACCACCTCGATCGGGAGCAGGAGATCACCGGGCTGCTTGGGGAAGCGGGAGTCAAGGTGCTCGAAGGCGAGGGGGCGGTCGTCGAGGTGAACGGCTCTCGGGTGGGGATCGCCGGTTCGAAGGGATTCGGGGGCGGCTTCGCCGGCGCCTCGGGCAGCGACTTCGGCGAGCCAGAGATGAAGCTGTTCATCCGAGTCACGCAGGACGCCGCAGAACGGCTGGAGAAGGCCCTCGCGGATCTGCAGGCCGACGTGCGCGTCGCGCTCCTCCACTACGCGCCGGTCAAGGAAACGCTGGTCGGGGAGCCACCGGAGATCTATCCGTTCCTGGGGAGCTATCTGCTGGCCGAAGCGATCGACCGGGCCGGGGCCGACCTCGTCCTCCACGGCCACGCCCACCGCGGTGTGGAGAAGGGGTCCACCCCCGGTGGGATCCACGTGCGCAACGTCGCCGTCCCCGTCATCCAGCGCACGTACAACGTGTACGAGCTGGGGAACGACATCACTGAGCCATAGGCCACGTTCCTCTCTGCGCTAACATGCTGGTGCGGCGACCACTCGGCTATGAGCTGGTCAGGCATGGAGGTCTCCCAACGTCAGATCCCGATAGGCTCGCGGAACCAACCGAAACCGGGACTGCATCTGCGGATCCCCAGGCACTCGCACCGCTCCTGCAGCCGTTCTCTCCCCTCGCGTTGAAGGTCCGTCGGGTGACCAGCGCCGTTGTCGGCCGCCCGGTCGAGCTCACCGCGATCCAGCAGGAGCTCGCCGCGGCGAAGTCGGGGCGCCTCGCGGCCACAACGGTCGAAGGAGAGCCGGGGATCGGAAAGACGCGTCTCCTCCTGGCTGCCTCGGACATCGCCGCTGCCCAGGGATTCACCACGGTCGCCGTCGCCGCCGACGAGGAGATCCGGGGGCCATTTCTCCTGGCCCGATCGATCGTCGGATCACCCGAGGCCGTCTCGGCGGTTGAGGGAACGGCCGCCCGCGATGCTCTCGGGCGAAGCCTCGACGCGCTCACCGGCCAGGACGAACCGGGATTCGAGAGCTTCCCTCCGGACGAGAAGCTTTTGCGCACCCTCGACCTGGCGGCCGTCGCCGTTCGTTCGCTCGCCGAAGCGAAGCCCCTGGCAATCCTGATCGACGACCTCCAGTGGGCGGACGATGACAGCCTCCGCCTTGTTCGCTACGTCGTTCGCTCGGCGGGGACGAGCCCCATCTTTCTGATGTTCGCCATCCGTCCCGAGGAACTGGCGTTCGTGAACGAGGCCGTCAACCTCCTCGCGGACATGGAGCGGCTGGGCCTGGTCCGCCGGCTGAAGCTGGTCCGTTTCACGCAGGTCGAGACCGCCGAGTTCCTCGGCCACTTGCTCGGGGGCAAGGTCGACCCTGCCGGCGCCGCCGTCATGCACGCCCAGGCCGAAGGAGTTCCGTTCGTGGTTGAGGAACTGGCCCGTGCATACCGAGACGCCGGGATGATCCAGGAGATCGACGGTCTCTGGACCGTCTCCAAGAACGCCGAGCGGCTGGTCCCCTCATCCGTCCGAACGTTGATCTCGCGGCGGGCCGCACGGCTGCCTGAGGAGACCAAGGCCACCCTGGCCGTGGCGGCCGTTCTGGGGAGGCACTTCAGTCTCAAGGACCTCCAGGCGCTCCGGATCCAGCTGGGGGAAGAAGAGGCCACCTTCGAAACCCTGGACGAGAACCTGAGGCCGGCCGTCACCGCGGGGCTCCTCACCCAGCACGCCCAGGACTCCCCCGCCGACTATGGCTTCGCCCACGAGCAGGTTCGGGAATTCGCCGCGGCCGGACTGACCCCGGCCCGCCGGCGGGCCATCCATGCGGCGATCGTGGACCTCCTGACGGTCGGCGAGCCTGCCCCGGAGAGCCTTCCACTTCTCGCCTACCACGCCAAGGCGGCAGGCGACGCGCCCATGTGCGTGCGGTTCTCCCTCCAGGCTATCGGCAACGCCCTGGCGACGAGCGCCCCGGAGGAGGTCCTTCGGGTCATCGAGCTGGCCCTCCCGATCGCCTCCACCCCGCAAGATCGGGTGGCGCTCCTCCAGGCCCGCGACCAGGCCTTCGACATGCTCCGTCGGCCGAGCGAACGGCTGGAAACACTGGCCGAGCTGGCGGCGCTGGCAGAGGCGCTCGGCGACTCGCGCCTGGAAACCGAGGTGCAGCTTCGACGAGCTGCCGCGCTTCGAATCTCCGAGGAATGGGAGCAGGCCACCGACCTGGCCAGACGGGTCCGGGACCTGGCCACGTCCCGAGGTGACTCGAACGCGGAGCTCGCGGCCTCCCTCGAGCTGGGCCAGGGCCTCATGCGGAGCGCGATCGGGGAGGGGTACACCCTCTCACTCGTCGACGTGGATGCCGACGGCGCGGAGGAAGCCTACCGGCGAGCGGCGGAGCTGGCCGAGGAGCTCGGGGACGATGCCAGCCTGGCGGCAGCCTCGCGCGAGCTCGGCACGATCGCGTTCGCCAAGGTCCGGGGCTTCTTCGTGGAGCGGAATCTCGCCGGGGAGGGACCCGAGGTCCAACAGAAGATAGCGGCGGGGGCCACGCCCGCCGAGCTGCTCGAGGACACGCCCGTCGCCGGGGACGCGTCGGAGGCGACAAGGATGTTCGAGCGTTCCCTGGAGCTGTACGAGAAGATCGGGGACCGGCGCGGCGCGATGTCCGCCCTCATCGCCCTGGCGTACACGACCTGGGGACCCGAGATCCACTTCGGGACGGCAGCCGGGCGTCATATCGAGGAGATCCGGCGCGTCTTCTCCCGCCTTGAGGGGATGACGAAAGAGAGCGAGCGCTTCCTGGCGGAGGCCCAGATGCTGTTCGGCGTCCACGTGTTCTCCCGGGCGAAGGTCATCCCCGACCTCGCATTGTTCCGGGGGGAGGAGGCCCATCGGCATGCTCGACTCATCGGCGACCGGTCACTGGAGTTCCTGGCCGCCGGCGGAACGGCTCTGGCGCACCTGGACCTGGGAGAAGTTGATGAGGCAGAGCAATGGCTCGACCGGGCGGCGGCCACGGCGGCCGAGACTCCCACGCCATTTCGAGCCCGTCATCTCGAGACCTGGCGCGGCCTGTGGAGGGCAGCGGCCGGCGATGCCGAGGGGATGCGATCGCACCTGGAACGAGCGGTGCAGCTTGCCGCGGAGCAGGGACGACCGGCGGCCCGATGCGAGGCGCTGGCGTTGCTGGCGCTGGAGGCGGCCCGCCTCGGCGCCGAACGCAACGATGACGACCTTCTGACGGTGGCCGAGGGAGCCGCCACAGAGGTCAAGACCATGATGAAGTTGCTGTCCGGGCATCCCCCCTGGGGGGCGCAGGCCGACGCGGCGCTCTCCCGAGTCGCCCTGGCCCGAGGAAGCGCGGACGAGGCGGTGAACGCCGCGCGCTCGGCATACACGGCGCTCGACGAGGCGCTCCACGAGGACGCCCACATCGAGGTTCTCCTGCCCGCGGCGGAGGCGATGATCGCGGGCGGAAGCGAGGAAGAGGCCAGAACGATCAGGACGTATCTCCAGATCACCCTGGCCATGGCGGCCCAGCGCACGGTGGATGAAAACCTCCGGGTGCGGTGGCTGCGCGGGCCGGTGGGCAGGGAGCTGGTGAAGCTGGCGGGACCACTTGAGGGGCTGAAGATGCACCCCGGCGCGACTGATGGGGACGGGGCGCTGGATGAGTCCGACATCGAACTCCTCCGGCCGATGATCGAGGGTCTCACCAACCGCGAGATCGCCGAGCGAATGGGGTTGGACGAGGAAGTCGTCGCTCGTCGCCTGGCCGAGATCTTCGCCCGGATCGGAGCCTCGTCGAGGGCGGAAGCCACGGCCTTCGCCTTCCGCGAGAAGGTGGTGTAAGCGATGCTGAGAGCGCGGGTGGATCGGCACCGGTGCGTGGCTGCCGGTAATTGCATCTCGATCGCCCCGACCGCGTTCGACTGGCACGCGGGGGAGGCATTCAAGGCCGACGTCATCGACGTGGAGAGCGTGGAGGATGAGCTGCTCCGCGAGGCAGCACTGGCGTGTCCCACCCAGGCCATCGTGATCGAGGAGGTCGACGAACTCCTCCCCTGGCAGCTCCGAGGAAAGGGCGCTCCCCGTCGCGTCGAGAGGACGTTCATGTTCACCGACATCGTGAAGTCCACCAATCTCATCGAGGCCATGGGAGACGAAGCCTGGGAGTCGCTGATCCGCTGGCACGACGAAGCGCTCCGGTCTCAGTTCACGGCGCACCGGGGGGACGAGGTAGCAGCCACCGGCGACGGGTTCTTCGTGGCGTTCGAGTCGCCGGACGAAGCCATCGCCTGCGCCGTGGCCATCCAGCGCCGGCTCGCCGACCAGCGCCGGACCCAGGGGTTCGCCCCCCAGGTCCGCATCGGCGTCCACGCTGCCGGGGCCACACAGGTGGGTCAGAACTTCACCGGCAAGGGGGTCCACGAGGCCTCCCGGATCGCGGGCCTGGCCGAAGGAGGAGAGATCCTTGCCAGCCGGGAAACCGCCGCCGGAGGGAGGTTTCCGGTGTCCGACGTCCGGACGGTGGACATCCGGGGTATGGCCGAGCCCATCGAGGTCGTCTCGGTCGACTGGCGATAGGTAGCCGGAGCGGCGCACCTGTTTGTCAGCGGGGGGTGGTAGGTTGACCGGCGAGCCGTGAGATGACGCTGTCCAACTTCCACCCCCTCGTTTCGCGCTGGTTCCAGGAGAACCTGGGCGAACCCACCGCGCCCCAGGTCTCGGGATGGGCTCACATCGCGGAGGGGCGAAACACCCTGATCGCCTCCCCCACCGGCTCGGGCAAGACTCTCGCCGCGTTCCTGTGGTCGATCAACGGGCTGGTCCAGGAGGCCGCTGCGGGCACCCTCCAGGACCGGACGTCCGTGGTGTACGTATCTCCACTGAAGGCGCTGGGGAACGACATCCAGAAGAACCTCCAGGAACCCCTGGCTGCGATCCAGCAGCTGGCCGAGGACGCCGGCACCCCACTCCCGGAGATCCGAGTGGCCGTGCGCTCGGGAGACACTCCCGCCCGGGAGCGTGACCTCATGATCCGGCAGCCGCCGCACATCCTGATCACCACGCCCGAGTCCCTGTACATCCTGCTCACCGCGGAGCGAAGCCGAGGGTTCCTCCGGACGGCCAGGACCGTGATCGTGGATGAGATCCACGCGGTGGCCGGGGACAAGCGTGGGGCCCACCTGGCGCTGTCTCTGGAGCGGCTGGACAGGCTGACCATGACTCCCTGTCAGCGGGTTGGGCTCTCGGCGACGCAGAAGCCCATCGACGAGATCGCCCGGCTCCTCGTTGGGGTCGATGAGCCCCGGAACGGCGACCGCCCCGACTGCGAGATCGTGGATATCGGCCACCAGCGTCCGTGGGACCTCTCGATCGAGATCTCAGATCAACCGCTGGGCCCGATCGCCAGCCACGAGCTCCGGGCCGACATCTACGACCGGATCGTGGAGCTTTCCAAAGAGCACCGGACCACGCTGGTGTTCGTGAATACCCGGCGGCTCGTCGAACGGGTTGCTCACCAGCTGACCGAGCGACTCGGCGAGGGGAAGGTCGCCGCCCATCACGGAAGCCTGTCCCGGAAGATCCGGCTGGAGGCGGAGCGCGGGCTGAAGTCGGGGGAGATCCCCGTCGTGGTGGCCACCGCATCGCTCGAGCTCGGCATCGACATCGGCCACGTCGATCTGGTCTGCCACCTCGGGGCGCCTCGGGCATTGGCCACACTGCTCCAGCGAGTGGGGCGCTCGGGACACTGGCTGGGCTCGGTTCCCAAGGGCATCCTGTTCCCGCTCACCCGGGACGAATTGATGCAGTCGGCCGCGGCCGTTCGAGCGGCGCGGGCCGGGGAGCTGGACCGGGTGATCCTTCCCTCGAAGCCTCTCGACATCCTGGCCCAGCAGATCGTGGCCATCACGGCCGGCGAGGAGATCGGTGAGGAAGACCTGTGGCAGATGGTCCGGCGGGCCCATCCGTACCGGGAGCTGACCCGGGAGGAGTTCGACCAGGTGCTGGAGATGCTCTCCGAGGGTGTGGCCACCCGGCACGGCCGGCGGAGCGCTCACGTTCACCGCGACGAGGTGAACGGCGTCCTCCGAGGACGGCGTGGAGCGCGGCTCGCGGCGATCACGTCCGGCGGCGCCATTCCCGATACCGCGGACTACGACGTCATCGAGGAGCCCCAGGGCACATTCGTGGGGAAGGTCAACGAGGACTTCGCCATCGAGAGCATGGCCGGCGACATCTTCCTGCTCGGGAACACCTCGTGGAGGATCCGCCGGGTGGAGTCCGGCACGGTCCGGGTCGAGGACGCCCACGGCGCGCCCCCCACGATCCCCTTCTGGCTCGGGGAAGCCCCCGCTCGGACCCCCGAGCTGTCCTCCGCGGTCTCCGATCTCCGGAAGACCATCGAGTCGAAGCTCGGAGATCGAGAGGAAGCCGTCCGTTGGCTGGTGGCGGAGACCGGCGTGGACGAGGGCGGGGCCGAGCAGCTCATCGACTACATCGCGGAGACCCTCGCGGTGCTCGGATGCGTCCCGTCCCTCGACCGCGTGGTGGCCGAGCGGTTCTTCGACGAGTCCGGCGGCATGCAGCTGGTGCTCCACGCCCCGTTCGGCGCTCGGATCAACCGAGCCTGGGGGCTGGCCCTCCGCAAGCGGTTCTGCGTCACGTTCGACTTCGAGCTTCAGGCGGCGGCCACCGACGACGGCATCGTTCTCTCACTCGGAGAGCAGCACAGCTTTCCGCTGGAGAGCGTGTTCGCCTACGTGAAGACGCCGACTCTGGAGAACACGCTCATCCAGGCCCTCCTGCCATCACCGATGTTCACCAACCGGTGGCGGTGGAACATCACCCGGTCCCTG
Source organism: Actinomycetota bacterium (assembly GCA_035641075.1). Taxonomy (GTDB): domain Bacteria; phylum Actinomycetota; class UBA4738; order UBA4738; family CALAEC01; genus DASQUW01. The sequence goes on from DASQUW010000103.1 coordinate 7,198, forward strand.
GCCCTTCTTCGGCACACCGGGGGACGGCGGGTGCCTATGCCGATCCAGCGGATGCGCGCCGAGGACCTCTTGGCCGCGGTCTTCCCCGAGCAGGTCGCCTGCCAGGACAACCGCACCGGCGACATCATCCCGCCTGACCACCCTCTGGTGAACGAGACGATCCGCGACTGCCTCCATGAAGCGATGGACATCGATGGTCTCCGGGAGATCATCGCGTCCCTGGAGCGAGGAGAGCTGCAGGTGGCGGCGGTGGAGACGCCGAGCCCCTCGCAGATGTCCCACGAGATCCTCAACGCCAACCCATACGCGTTCCTGGACGACGCCCCTCTGGAGGAACGCCGAGCCCGGGCGGTGGCCCTTCGACGCACCGATCCCGACCTGGCTCAGGGCCTCGGTGCTCTGGACGCCGCCGCCATCGAGGAGGTGCTCGCTCAGGCCTGGCCCGACATCCGAGACGCCGACGAGCTCCACGATCACCTCCTGTCGATCGGGCTTCTCCCGGTGGAGGACGCCGCTCCGTGGCAGGAGTTCGCCGAGGAGCTCATGAACGCTCGCCGAGTGACCGTCGCCGCGCTGGAGACGGCCGGAGGTGATGGCCGTCGCTGCTACGTGGCCGCGGAGCGTCTGGAGCTGGTCCGCATGGCGGTTCCAGATGTGCGGTTCGAACCCGAGATCGCGGCACCGGCCCGACACTCGGCCTCTGTCCCGGCCTCCCGAGAGGAGGCGGTCCGGAGCATCGTCCAGGGATGGATGCAGACCGTCGGTCCGACGACCGCGGCGCGCCTTTCCGAGCGCCTCGGAATCGACAGCGACTCCGTCGATGTGGCCCTTCACTCCCTCGAAGGCGCCGGGGTGGTCCTCCGCGGACAGTTCACCCGCGACGCGGCGGAGACCGAGTGGTGCGAGCGGCGACTGCTCTCGCGGATCCACCGGCTGACCATCGGGCGGCTGCGACGCGAGATCGAGCCGGTCACGGCCGCCGACTTCATGCGGTTCCTGTTCCGATGGCAGCACGTCCAGCCGGGAACCCAGCTGCACGGACGGGAGGGAGTGCTTCGAGTGATCGAGCAGCTCCAGGGTCTGGAGCTGCCGGCACCCGCATGGGAGGAGCACGTGCTCCCCGCGCGGGTGAGCAAGTACAACCCCGCCGATCTCGAGGAGGTCTGCCTCTCGGGGATGGTTGCGTGGGGCCGGCTCAACCCCAACGGAGACGCCGGCGAGGCGGTCGAAGCGACGGTGGCCGGGCACGCGAGGCGGCGACAGGGCGTGGCCCGGAACACGCCCATCGGGTTCGTGTTGCGGGATGAGCTTCCTCTGTTCGCCGCCCTGCCGAAGGATGGCGACGAGACGACCTCCGGCCTTTCGTCCGCCGCGGCTGAGGTCGTGGAGTATCTGGACGGGCGAGGGGCCTCCTTCATGCCGGAGATCGTGAAGGGAACCGGCCGCATGCCCGTCGAAGTCGAAGACGCCCTGTGGGAGCTCGTCTCACACGGCCTGGTGAGCGGAGACGGAGTGGCTGGCCTCAGGCGTCTCCTCCACAAGGGCCAGAGCCGGCACCGCACCCGGATGCGGCTCCGAGCCCTCCCCACCGCACGCGTGCACGGCCGGCCGCTGCCGGTCGGCCGGTGGTCCCGGTGGGGCGTGGAGGAGTCGGCGAGCCCCGAGAACCGGAACGAAGCCGTGGCCAGGCAGTTGCTTCGCCGCTACGGTGTGGTCCTCCGGGACCTGCTGGCCCGGGAGCGAGGTGCTCCTTCATGGCGCGTCCTGCTCGGCATCTACCGCCGGTGGGAGGCCCAGGGTGAGGTCCGGGGCGGGCGGTTCGTGGCGGGCTTCGTGGGGGAGCAATTCGCTCTTCCCGAGGCCGTCGAAGCCCTCCGGGCCGTCCGCCGCACACCCGAGGAGACGGAAGAGCTGATCCTCTCCGCATCCGATCCGCTCAACCTGGTGGGGATCGTCCTCCCGGGAGGAAGGGTCTCACCGCTGTCCGGACTCAGCGTCGCCTATCGAAATGGGGTGGCGGAAGACATTGCCCCGCTCGGGACGCTACGCAGCCGCGCGTGGAACGCTGACGGGACTCCAATGAGATCGAAGTCCCGAGCTGTGCGTTAGTCCGCCCCAGACTCCAGTTATTGCACCGAGCAGGGAGGCCGCGAACGTAGGATCGCCGCTCTTCACATATCTTCCATGCCCGATATGCCGCTTGACTTACGTACATAAGCGGCTATAGCTTTGGCGTTGGGAGGGGCCATGTCCGTAGGCCTTGTTCGCTCGCCGCCCGCCCTTCTGAAGCACGCCATCAGCGAAGCGAGCGTCGCTCTTCCGGACAGATCGAGCAACGGAACTCTCACGTCGCGTGGCGCCAGATCTCCCCCGGAAGCTCTCACACCCTGTTTCCGCAGCATCTCAGGGAGGTGAGAGTGTTGGACAGAAGAGACTTTCTCAAGAAAGCGGGCCTCACACCGCTTGCCCTGGCCAGCCTGCCGGGGCTCGGGGGCGTCGCCTGGGCCGACGACGACGATGACGAAGAGGGGCACGGCTATGTGTTCCAGGCCCTGAGCGTCGGGAACACCACCGCAGACGGCGTCGTTCACGCCGTCATCATGGGTGGGTGCGGCCGGGTCGACGAAGACCACGTGACCGGCGGCGGCGCCTTTACGCACTTCAATAATGCACCCACGGCCCCAACCCCAAAGCCGATCCTTTTCACGGGGACGTGGGAAGCCAGGAGGCTGTTGAGCTTCAGCACGATCGGGTCGTTTGGACGCCTGGTGGCCGGTATCCTCGAGGCCCGCATCAGGCTATTCCCCGAGGGAGCCGGGAGATTGAAGGCCACACTGAAGGTGGTGTGCAACATCGGTCCGGGTGGGCTCTCCACCGGGCAGGACGAGGGCTTCTTCCTCACCGTCAACGGTTCACCACCGTTCGGCGTGTTCAAGCCGCTGGTTCCGCCTTTGGGGCTCACGATCTTCACGCAGCCGGAGGAGGACGACGACGACGACGATTGAGGGAGCCGTCGCAGGCAGGGTCGGAAGAGGAGGCCGAGTCTGAGGTCCTGATACGAAGCGAAGGGCTCTCAGGCCCGAGAACCCTCCCGTCAAGATCTGCGGGCTCGGTTGAGCCTGTCTCTACTGCGGCGACCCGCGCGGCGGGGATTGCCTGATCGAAAGGAGGAGGGCATGAAGAAGCGCGCCATCCCGATTGGGATCATCGCCCTGATGCTCGTGGCGAGCGCCGCGGTCTGGGCTGGTTCCGCCCGAGGGGATGATGAAGATGAGCGGCTGAGGATCCGGGGTGCCGGCACCTCGATGGTCGAGGGCGGAACCGGGGCGCCGGACTTCGATCCCGTGATCACGAAGTTCGGGTTCCACTGGAACGGGAAGTCCGGTGACCTCGAGTGCCTCGCGCTCGCATCGAGCGCCGCGGCCGGCGACCCAGGAAGCGGAAACTTCGACGTGAACGCGATGTACGTCACCGGGCCCATAACGTCCGCCCGGAGGCAGGGCTCTATCGTCGAGTTTGAGGGAACGGCCACCGTCACAGGGATCGGAGCCGGAACCAATGTCCCCTTCGTGGGCGTTGCCACTCGCGGCGGACCGGGGACGACGTTTGTGTTGGAGGTCTCCGGCCTCACATTCAAGGAGATCATCCTCGAGGGCCAGATCAGCTTCTAAGGAGGTCGCGAACTCGCGGCCTCGGGCGTTCGGTTCGTTCCTCCAGGCCGCGGAGGAGGCGGCCATCTCACGCCTGTATGGTGGGATCCACTTACGGCCTGCCATCGAGCTCCGGCGTCGAGCAGGGCGTTGCATCGGAAGGCACGTAAGCGCGCTGACCTTAAGAGCCTAGATTCGAGGGCCGCTACGTTTCGGCAAGCTCCTGTTTGGCCAGAGCGTTGGTGGCCGGGCCCCGGATAACATCTCCGTCGTAGGTGTACCGGGAGCCGTGGCACGGGCAGTCCCACGTCTTCTCGGCGTCGTTCCAATCCACCGTGCAGCCCATGTGGGTGCACCTGGGGGAGAGCGCGTGGATGCGCCCGCCCTCGTCCCGGTACGCGGCGACCCTCTGCCCGTCGGCCCGAACGACGCCGCCGTGCCCCGGCTTCAGGTCCTCGAGCGTTCGGCCCACCGTCTTGGCGATGAGCACGTCGGTGGGGGCGTTGTGGGCCACCTTGTTGGGAACGGAACCGAGAAGGAAACGCCGGGCCCCGGCCATCCCCTTGTTGCCCACCAGGATCAGATCGATCGCCTCGCTTCGGGCAACCTCGATGATCTTCTCCGCCGGGTCCCCCTCGACCACCCGGGTCTGAACATCCGCCGCCCCGGGGCGGCCCTTGACAGTCTCCTCGAGCGCGATCGCCCCGACGACCGGATCGCCGACGTAGACGAGCGTGACCGCCGCCCCGATGATCTCGGCGAGCTCGAATCCCTTCCGGGCGGCCTCGGTGGCTGTCGGGGAGCCATCGGTTCCCACCAGGATCGTCCGATGCGTCTCGTCGGCCCGATCCTCGCGCTCGGGGTGCCTGGTCGTATCCACGATCAGAAGATCGGCGGGAGCGGAGTGCGCCACCTGGTCGGGGACGCCTCCGAGCCGGAAGCGCGCGGCACGGCCCATTCCCAGGTTCCCCACAACGATGAGGTCGGCACCACGGATCTCCGCAACGTCGAGGAGAACTTCGGCCGGGTCACCTTCCCGCATCACCGTGGCCGTCTCCACCCCTTGGTCTCGAGCTGCCTGGCGGGCGTCGTGAAGGATCTGCGGAGCGCGGTTCTTCGTGACCTGGCCGGACCCGTGAGCGGAGACGATCAAAAGCTGCGCCCCGAACCGCCTGGCCAGTGCCGTGGCCTTGCGAAGAGCGATGGTGGCGGTCTCCGAGCCGTCTGTTCCGATGAGGATCGTTCGGTATCCCATGGACGCCTTCTCAGAACGGTTTGAACATCATGAGCCACAGGATCACCAAGAGTCCGCCGAAGCCGATG
>DASQUW010000104.1:0-5732 GCA_035641075.1 Actinomycetota bacterium
GCCGGAGGAACGGCCGCCCTCGTCCTGGGAGGGCTGTTCCTGTTCCGCGGACGGGTCGGCGTGGATCCTGAGGTACTGATCCCCGTCGCCGTCGTCGTGGGAGGGGCGACCGTGCTCGCCGGTCGTCTGGCATGGCGGACCCGGCGGTTGGCAGCGACCACTGGATCCGGCGGGCTGCTGGGTGCGGTCGTCGAGGTGGGACCCGTCGCCAGGACCACCGGCCAGGTGATGGTGCAGGGGGCCTGGTGGAACGTGAGGACCCGAGGCGAGCAGCTTCGGGAGGGCGCCACCGTACGGGTGGTCGAAGTCGACGGTCTCGACCTCGTGGTCGAGGAACAGGAGGCGCCGGCCATGAGGGAGGGTGAGGACAGAAGGGAGAGAGGAGAGACATGTGCCAAGCGACGTTGTACGGCATCGGGGTCGCGGTGCTTCTCATTGTGATCATCGCCATCTCGGCGATCCGGATCGTGAAGGAGTACGAGCGCGGAGTGATCTTCCGGCTAGGGCGGGTGATCGGGGCCAAGGGCCCCGGTCTGTTCTTCATCATCCCGATCATCGACCGGATGGTGAAGGTGAACCTCCAGACGTTCACCAACGACATCCCCAGCCAGGACATCATCACCAGGGACAACGTCACCGTCCGGGTGAACGCGGTGGCCTACTTCAACGTGGTGGATCCCATCAGGGCCACGGTGGCCATCCAGGATTACCTGTTCGGCACGTCCCAGGTGGCCCAGACCACCCTGCGGAGCGTGATCGGACAGGCGGACCTGGACGAGCTGCTGGTTGGGCGGGACGAGATCAACCGCCGTCTCCAGAAGATCATCGATGACCTCACCAACCCGTGGGGGGTGAAGGTCACGCTGGTGGAGGTGAAGGACGTGGAGCTGCCGGAGGCCATGCGTCGGGCCATGGCCCGCCAGGCCGTGGCGGAGCGAGACCGACGAGCGAAGGTGATCCACGCCAAGGGCGAGCTCGAGGCGGCCGAGACGCTGTCCCAGGCGGGGCGGCAGCTCAGGGAGGAACCCGCGGCGATGCAGCTGCGGGTGCTGTCGACGATGTCCGAGATCGCCTCCGACCGGACCACGACGGTGATCTTCCCGGTGCCCCTGGATACGCTCCAGCAGATAGGCGCGGCCCTCGGCGGTGGCAACGGGGCGGCGCAGCCCGGCCCCACCGAGCAGAGAGGAAGCGCCCCGAGCGAGTAGAGCCGCCCCGGCGTCGACCCTTAGCCGGCCTGCTCCGTGAGGAAGAGCTCGGACCCCCGGTCCGTCTCCCGGGCGTCCAGGGTGGCCGCCCCCAGTGGCTCGGTCAGCTCGGGGGCGACATAGATGTCGACTCCGGGCGACTCGGCGGGAGCATCGTTAGTGTCGGGCTGATCGACTACTTGAAAGGTGACGGTGGGCTCTCCCTCCGGCCCAGGTGCGGGCTGGATGCGGATCGCGTTCCCCGTCACATCCTCTCTTTCGAGGAACCGGCGGAATAGCGCCTCGGCTGAATCGGTGACTTGGAGCATCGCTCTCCCTCCTCTTCCCATGGTCACGTCGAGCCGAACTCCGGACCTATATACCTACCCCGTCCGCAGCCTGCTCAACCAAGGACGAGCATCTTGCACGTGTGTATGTGTGTAACTCTGCTTGTTCTGGTGTCGGAGGGGGGATTTGAACCCCCACGGCCTTAGCGGCCACTAGGCCCTCAACCTAGCGCGTCTACCAAGTTCCGCCACTCCGACGCCGGATCGATTATAGCCGCGAGCCTCCGAGGCTCCGGGTGCCCAATCAGGCGGCCTCCGAGACGATCGACCAGTTCCAGGCGTTCCACAGAGGGCCATCCACGGTGGGATTTGCGGCGATCCCACCAACGCCCTGCCGCCACCCCATGGTCACCTTCGGTTGGAACAGCGGCAGCACCGGAACCAACTCGGCCAGCCGCTCCTGTGCCCGAGCCAGGGCCGTCCGACCTTTCGCGCCGGCTTTCTCGGCTTCCCCCAGGATCTCGCTCAGCTCCACATCGATAAGCTGGCTGACCCGTTCGTCTCCCGTGGCCGCGAACCATCTCGTGAGCCAGGGCTCGGGTCCACTTCGCGCCTCCCATAGCGCGAGATCGAAACTCCTGTCGGGAAGCCACTCCCCCTGAAACGTGTCGGCATCGAGCGGCACGAGCTCCACATCACCCCCGGCTCGTTCCAGCTCGGCCTGGACGTACCGCGCGGCGAGGTCGAGTAACTCGCCTTTCGGGAACGCCAGCGTCAGCTCCTCATCTGCGCGAAGCTTCACGGAAGCGTCTTGGTTCGTGCCGAATCGATCCCACGCCGGCACCGCACCCCTCTGTTCGGGTGCGAGCACACCGTCGCCTCTGCGCCCTTCATCGCGGATGATGGCCTCAGCGAAACGGGTCCGGTCGATGGCCTCGGCGATCCGGCGCCTCTTCGCCGCGTCCGCACTGGCCGGCGTATTCACCACCAGGTGAACGAGGTCGGGGCCGAACCTCCCGGATGTGGTCACGCCAGGGATCGCTGCGAGACGCCTCCCCCACGAGATCCCCAGGGCCGGTGCCACCGCGTCCACGTCCCCGATCTGGAGGAGCTGAATCGCTGTCGTGGCGTCGGGCACGAACTCGACCCGGATCTCCTGGAGTAGCGGCTTTGGCCCGAAGAATCGTGCGTTCCGTCGCAGCCCGATCGCTTTCCCCCGGACCCATTCATCGATCAGGAACGGACCCCCGGCCACCGGAGGTCCCTCCTCCCACTTCCGCACCGAAGCCGGCCCTCCCGTCGCCGGTCTCGGCAAGATGAACCGCCCGGCCGAGAACAGGTCGCGCCATGCCGCGTATGGTGGTGAGAGCACCACCGTCCCGACGGAGGCAGATTCCTTCACGACGTCGACGACGTACTCGAAGCCGTCTCGAACCGCCACCGGAAGATCGGGGTCGGTCATCACTCGCCATGTGAACATGACATCGTCGACGGTCACCGGTCGGCCGTCGCTCCACCGAGCCGTTTCGCGGAGGCGGAACCGCACCGCCATCCGCTGCTGCGTCGTCTTGACGGTCGGCTCCCCCGCCAGAAGGTAGGGACGGTACCGAAGGTCCGGCGTAACCAGGTGGAACGAGGGCAGCACGGCCCGGAGGATGTCCCGGGCCGCCGGAGACCGGGCCAGAATCGGGTTCAAGCTGCCGGGCTCCTCCGGGTACGCGAGCCGAAGCGTTCCCATCGGCGCGGCTCGCCGGACCGGAGCCTGCGTCTCGTCCCCCGGACATCCGGTCGAGAGAAGAGCGACGCAGATGAACGGGAGGACGTACCTACGGCTGGATCGAAAGGCTCGAGGCATCGAATGATCCCGAAGGGTCGAGGGCGAAGCCTTCGACGTATGGTTTGACCGCCAGTCGGGACCGGAACCACGCCAGCGGCACGATCGGCATCAGCTCGAGCGCCCGCCGCTCTGCCCGACGGTAGAGATCTTCGCGGGCGATTGGATCCCCCTCGCCCCTCGCTCGGTTCAGCAGGCGGTCCAGTCCTCGGTCCGCGAATCCCGTCCGGTTGTCGGGGGAAGTCGAAAGGAGCAGCGGCTCGAGGAACGCCTGCGGCCGGGGGAAGTCGGCCACCCACACCAGGCAATAGAACTCGTGTTCCCTCCGCTGGAACAGCCGCACGAACGCGTCCTCTTCGTGTGCGTTGGGTGTGACTCTGAATCCGGCCAGCCCGAGCCGTTCGGCCAGCATCACGGCGAGGCGTGCGCCGATGGGAGAATCCCTGAAGTCCAGGTCGAAGGTGCGTGACCCCATCGGGAGCTCCTCCGCCATGGCCACGGCTCGGTCGAGGTCGGCGGCACAGGCCCCAGCGCACGCATCGTCCTGGGACCCGGGGATGGTTGAAGGGACGATACCCGTGGCCGGCTCCGCGACGTCTCCATAGACCCCCCGGGTGAGGGCATCGCGGTCGATGGCCAGGGAAACCGCCGTGCGCAACCGCACGTTCCTGAGCCGCCTGATCGACTGGTTGAAACCGCAGTACAGGACCCGGCCGAGGGTCAGGATTCCTCGCGTTCCGAATTCCGCCCGGGCATCGAGCAGCGCGGACGCGGGGACCACGGAGATGTCGAGCTCGCCGGCGAGGAAGTCGGGCCAGGCATCCTCGGCAGTGGGGTGGACGCGGAACTCCAGGCTGTCCACCCGGGCCCTCGGACCGTAGTAGGCATCGAATCGACTCAGGACGATGGGCGCCCCCGGCTCAACGGCGCTGACGACCCGGTACGGGCCGTTGCCGATAGGAAGGGCGGGGAAGCTCGGCTCGTCCGCTCCGGCGGGCACCGGTGACAGCGTGGGATGGCCGAGGAGAGCGACGAAGTCGGGCCAGGGTCGGGTGAGGCGGACCTCGAACGTCCGGGGGTCCCGAGCGGACAGCCCACTCAATACCCGCGCCTCCCGGGTCGTGTGGAACTCTCGGAATCCATCCACGAACTCGAGGAGGAAGGCGAACGGCGAGGAGCGGGCGGGGTCGGCCAGACGCGTCCACGTGGACACGAACGTGGCTGCAGTGACCGGGCTGCCATCGTGGAAGGTCACGTCCGGGCGCAGATGGAACACGAACCGAGCTCCACCGTCGAGGATGTCCCAGCCCTCTGCCACTGCCGGCTGAAGTGCGGCCCCCCTCGGTTCGTACGAGACCAGCCCATCGAATATCTGAGCCGCTACCAGAAGAGACTCGGGGCTTTCGAGGTCCCTCGGATCGAGGCTCCCCACCCTCGTCACGCCGAGCCGAAGGGTCGACGGCGCGCGAAGCTCGGAAGCGCCGTCGGGTTGGGTTTCGGGCGGTGGTTCGGTACAGGCCGTGCCGGCGAGAAAGAGCGCGAACAGGCCGAGCGTAAGGCGGGAATTCGGGGTCAGCCGGAGCTGATCCCTACTGCCACTTCCACGCAAGCCAGAACGTGGTCCCGGCGAAGACCAGCGCGGTGACCACGGTGATGCGGTCGAGGTTCTTCTCCACGGCGGTCCCGCCCGAGAGGGAACTCCCGCCCCCGAACATGTCCGACAGGCCGCCGCCCTTCCCCGCGTGCAACAGGACGAACAGGATCAGCAGCGTCGTGGCGATGATATGGATGACGATCAGCGCGACGTTGAGCATCAGACCGAAGACTGTATCACGGCTTGGTCTTCCAAGGGGAAATGGCATGCTGCGAGCTGACCCCGGTGATGCCGGGTCAGCTCCGGCTCGTGCTCCCGGCAGGTGGGGAACTGGGCCCGCGGGCAGCGCGGATGAAAGCGGCAGCCGCTGGGTGGATCGATCGGAGATGGAACGTCGCCCTCCAGCACAATCCGCTTCCTCTGGGCCGCCAGGTTGGGATCCGGGAGGGGGACCGCCGACAGCAGGGCGCCGGTGTACGGATGCTTGGGGTTCTCGTAAAGGGTGTCGCCGGGCGCGATCTCCGCGATCTTCCCCAAGTACATCACCGCGACCCGGTCGCTCATGTGCTTCACGACGGAGAGGTCGTGGGCGATGAACACGTACGTGAGATTGAATTCCTCCTGAAGGTCCTCCAACAGGTTGAGGATCTGCGCCTGGATGGAGACGTCAAGGGCCGAGACGGGCTCGTCGCAGACGATCAGCCGTGGGCGGAGGGCCAGGGCCCGGGCCACCCCGATCCGCTGCCGCTGACCGCCGGAGAACTCGTGCGGATAACGAGCGAGGTACTCCCTGGGCCCACGACCTCGAAGAGCTGCTCGACCCTGCCGCG
>DASQUW010000105.1:0-2022 GCA_035641075.1 Actinomycetota bacterium
GGCGCCCTTCTCCAGGAGCTCGACCATGAAGCTCAGGCGTTCGGGCTTGCCTGTCCCGTCGGTGTCGTCGGTCACACGGGCGTGGCGGGACTCTCGCTCGGCGGAGGGATGGGCCGGCTCCAGCGCCGTTACGGCCTCACCGTCGACAACCTTGTCTCCGTCGACCTTGCCACGGCGGATGGGCGCCTGATCCATGCCAGCGAGGAAGAGAACGGGGATCTGTTCTGGGGGATCCGGGGGGCGGGGCCGAACTTCGGGGTGGTGACGTCCTTCGAGTTCCGCCTCCACGAGGTGGGCCCCCTAGTGACCGCGGGCTCGGTGGTGTATCCGATCGAGCGGGCCGTGGAGATGGTCGGCGTGTTCCGCGAGTTCGCGGCGACGGCGCCCGAGGAGGCCATGCTGACCCTCGCGTTCGTACTGGTCGGTCCGGAGGACCCGTGGCCCGAGCTCGCGGGGCAGCCGGTCCTCCGCCTGGGCGCCACGCACAGCGGTTCGGTCGAGGACGCCGAGCGAGACCTGCAGCCGCTCCGTGGGAACGGCGCGGTGGCGAACACGATCGAGCCGCTGTCCTACCTGGCCCTCCAGGCCGCCAACGACGAGGCGCTCGCCTGGGGCAAGCGGTTCTACATGAAGGGTGGCTTCGTGAAAGACCTCAGCGACGAGCTCGTCGACGTGTGCACTGATCGGATCGCCGAGGCTCCCAGCGGATGCGAGGTCGGCTTCTGGGCCCAGGGCGGCGCGGTCGGGCGGGTGCCGGAGGAGGCGATGGCCTTCACGGGTCGGGACGCCCCGTTCTGGGCGGGGGCCGAGGTCCTCTGGACGGACCCGGCGGAGGACGAAGTCCACGTCGCGTGGGGCCGGGAGACGATGGACGCGCTGAAGCCCTTCACGACGGAGGGTGCGTACGTGAACGACATCGTCGAGTCCGGTGTGGACGTGGTGCGGGGGATCTACGGAGACGCGAAGTACGAGCGCCTGGTCGCTCTCAAGCGAGCCTACGACCCGGACAACGTCTTCCGGCTCAACCAGAATGTGAAGCCCTAGCTTCGATCGCCCGTCGAGCCTCGTCGATGAGACGGATGTGCTCTAGTCCATAGAGAACAGTCCGCCCGCTGGTTAGAAGCCGCTTGGCCTCTGATTCACCCACCCACCGCAGCTCGCGATGTTCGCTCCTTCTCGGATCGCCCATCCTCTCGAACTGAAGGAGATAGGCATCGACGACGACCTCCTCGCAAGGGCCCCCTGCGGTGGGGTAGCGGTACACAGTGAAGGGAGATCTCGATACCTCGCCAACGACGCCTGCCTCCTCTTCGGCTTCGCGGCTGGCCGCCTCATGTGGGGGCTCTCCTCGTTCGACGTGGCCCTTGGGGATCGTCCAGAACCTCCCATCCGACGTCCTCACCAGAAGGAACTCGGGACCGTGTCTCCCATCCCGGAAGCAGACCGCACCGACCCGAAAGCATTTCGGGTTGACGGATCGGAGCGTGGCGCCGTGACTGGGCACCACGTCATCAGCGGCCTTCTCCGGATTCTCTCGGGCCCAGTGCCTGTATGCTTCGCTGAGGACTCTCACCCAGGCGGTACCGATCCTCTCGGCTGTGTAAAAGCTGAGACCCGCGCCGAGGGCGATCAAGAGCACAGCGATCACGATCGGGCCGGCTCCGACGTCGGTCCTCAGCCCGAGGAAGAGCCCCACCGCGGGCGCCAGCATGACCAGATTGAACGTGGTGGCTCGAGCGATGCGAAATCGCGTTCGCTGGTACTCGAGGAACCGACTTCTGGGGGAATCCGACTCGTTGAGTCGGAGCCGCATCCGGGCGACCATCCCCTTCGGCGTGTTCTCGCCGATCTTCAGAGGGCGCAGGAGCCGCAGAACGGGGGGCCACTCGCGGAACGTCGTGTAGGCGCTATCGGCGATCCGGTCGAAGAGAACGCCCAGGATGATGGAGGCGGCCGTAACGACGAAGAGCACGATCCCTTCGGGAACGTCCGCGGGCCACCTCCAGGAGGCGAAGGCGACAA
>DASQUW010000106.1:0-8388 GCA_035641075.1 Actinomycetota bacterium
ACGCGGGTCTGTCCTTCCCCGGCGACGACATGCCTGGGATCGACCTAGTCCTCCCCGACTACCAGTACCTCCGAGACCGGGCCGGAAGGATCGACGGGGTCGTGCTGACGCACGGACATGAGGACCATGTCGGAGCGCTTCCCTACCTTCTCCGGGAGCTCGAGCTCGATGTGTACGCGACCCGGCTCACCCTCGGCCTCCTCCAACCCAAGTTGGTGGAACATCGGGTCACGGAACGGGCCACGCTCCACGAGATCACCCCGGGCACCCAGGTCCGCATCGGCGCGTTCACGGCAAGGTTCATGCGGGTATCGCACTCGATCCCCGATGGGGTGGCGGTCGCCGTCGACACGCCCGCGGGCACCCTGCTGCACACGGGTGACTTCAAGCTGGACCCGACCCCCATCGATGGGCGGGTAACGGATCTCCAGGCCATCGGGGAGGAAGGGAAGCGAGGAGTTCACGTTCTTCTCTCCGATTCCACCAACGCGGAGGAGTCGGGCGTCATCCTCAGCGAGCGGACGGTCGGCCCGAGCCTGTTCGATATCTTTCGCGACGCACCGAGGCTGATCGTCACGGCCTGTTTCTCCAGCCACATCCACCGCATCCAGCAGATCTGCGACACGGCTCGGGCGGTGGGACGAAAGGTGGCCTTCCTAGGCAGATCGATCACAAACTCGGTGGGGCAGGCCCGGGAGCTCGGATACATGGATGTCCCCGAGGCAGACATCGTGGACGTCGATCAGCTGCCCGACCTCGACCCGCGCAGGCTCGTGGTGGTGTCCACCGGGAGCCAGGGCGAGCCGATGTCCGCGCTTTCGCTGATGGCGGCGCACGAGCACAAGTGGGTGAAGCTCGAGCCCAAAGATGTCGTGGTCCTGTCGTCTTCGGTCATTCCCGGGAACGAGGCGTCGATCCATCACATCATCGACGGGCTCTATCGAACCGGAGCAGACGTCTATCACGCCGGCATCGCCCACGTTCACGTCTCCGGGCATGCCGCCTCCGACGAACTGAAGCTCATCCTCAACCTGGTCCGGCCCCGGTGGTTCATCCCGGTGCATGGAGAGAGGCGGCACCTCGCGCACCACGCCAGGCTGGCCCGGGAGGTGGGCATCCCCGCAGAGAACATCCTCGTCTGCGAGGACGGCGACGTGGTTGAGATCGGCGACGAGGTCCGGATATCTACGGAACGTGTTCAGGCTGGGATGATCCTCGTCGACGGCCTCGGGATCGGGGATGTCGGCGAGGTGGTGCTTCGCGATCGACGGAAGCTGGCCGACGACGGGGTGGTCGTCGTGGTCGTCAGTGCTGACGCGCACACGGGAGAGGTCCTGGCAGGACCGGACATCATCTCCAAGGGATTCATCCACGATGAGACGTCCGCCGAGATCCTGGAGGAGGCAAAGGAGCGGGCGATCGCCTCGCTGCGGGAGGTGGCGGCCGAGGAGGTGGGGGACCCCTCCATCCTGAAGCAGCACATCCGCCGGTCCATGGGCCGGTATCTGTTCGAGGTGACCAAGCGCAAGCCCATGATCATCCCCGTCATCATGGAGGTCTGAGAGTGGCTGCCAAGAAGAAACGACGCCGAGGCGCTGTGTCGGCTGCGGGAAAGAAGGTCGCCAGCCACCTGCGGCCCCAGCTTGCCGATGTTCTCGGGATCGGTCTGGTCGTCCTCGCGGCGCTCTCGGTTCTGGGGGTGTGGCTGGACGCGGCCGGTCCAGTGGGACGGTATCTGCGCATCCTGGTACAGGGAACGTTTGGTCTTGCCGGGTATGCCATTCCGCTGGTGTCCCTGTGGTGGGGGCTGGTGCTGATGCGGGGGACGGCCGAGGAGGAGCGGGGCCGGATGCTCGTCGGCCTGTCGCTCGCGGTCGTGGGTGGCTTGGGCCTGTTCTCGCTCCTCCGAGGCAACCCGAGCCCTGCCGCTGGACTGGCGGGCTTCGGGGACGCCGGAGGATTGATCGGAGCGCTGAGCGCGTGGCCGCTGTCGAGGCTTCTCTCCGGATACGGGGCCGCTGTCGTATGTCTCGGCCTGCTCGTTCTGGGGCTGCTTGTTTTCACGGCCACCCCCATCTCCACGGCGTGGGATTGGCTCCGAGCCATGGTGATCTCTCGAAAGGAGCGGCCGCCGGAGCACGGGGCAGCGGCAGAACCGCGCCGGCGCAAGGCTCGGGAAACCGTGGACGAGCCCGTTGCCATCGCCGCAGAGATGCCCGATCCGGAGGAGCCGATCGAGCTTCCCTCCGATCACGCTGAGCCGATCGTGAAGCATCCGTCCGGCAAAGACGGCGATGGGTACCGATTGCCGCCTCTCAGCGCGTTGCGGCGGGCGCCGGCCTCCGCGGCTACCGGTCGCGATGAGAAAGAGGTCATGGCCATCCTGGACCGGACGCTCCGCCAGTTTGGGGTAGATGTTTCGGTTTCGGGAGCCTCCCGAGGGCCCACGGTGACCCTGTATGAGGTCGAGGTGGCTGCGGGGACCAAGGTGAACAAGGTGCTATCGCTTGCCGACGACATCGCCTACGCCCTGGCCACGCCGGACGTGCGGATCATCGCCCCGATCCCGGGCAAATCCGCGATCGGCATCGAGGTTCCGAACCGGGTGCGTGACTTCGTGATGCTCGGCGACGTGCTCTCCTCCAAGGCGGCGAAGGACGAGAAACACCCGCTGGGGGTGGGCCTGGGCAAGGACATCCACGGGCGTACCGTGATGGTCCGGCTGAACGACATGCCGCACCTGCTGATCGCGGGGACGACGGGCTCGGGGAAGTCGTCGCTCATCAACGCGTTCGTGGCCTCGGTGCTGATGCGGGCCACGCCGGACCGGGTCCGGCTCATGCTCGTGGACCCGAAGCGAGTCGAGTTGAACCACTTCTCAGAGTTGCCGCACCTGCTTTCCCCGGTGGTGGTCAACCCGAAGCGTGCGGCCGAGGCTCTCGGCTGGGTGGTGCGGGAGATGGAGCTCAGGTACGAGATGCTCGGGACCGTGGGAGTGCGCGACATCGAGTCCTACAACAACGGGATCTCTGAGGGCGTGCTGCGCATCCCGCCGGGCAAGGAGGAGGAGTTCGACTCGCTTCCGTACATCCTCGTGGTCATCGATGAGCTCGCGGACCTGATGATGGTCGCGCCCCGCGAGGTCGAGGACGCCATCTGCCGGATCGCGCAGATGGCCCGGGCGGTTGGGATCCATCTCGTGGTGGCCACCCAACGACCTAGCGTCGACGTGGTCACGGGGCTGATCAAGGCGAACATCGCCTCCCGCATCGCCTTCATGACTGCGAGCGCCGCCGATTCGCGAGTGATCCTCGATGTGGGCGGTGCGGAGAAGCTGGTCGGCCACGGGGACATGCTCTTCCAGCCCACGGGAGCCTCCCGGGCCCACCGCATCCAGGCGGCCTGGGTCACCGAGAAGGAGATCGCCCAGATAACCGAGTGGGTCCGCTCCCAGCGCGAGCCCGAGTACGTCCAGGGCGTCGAGGGGCTTGGGACGGTGCCGGCGGACGATGAGGACTTCGGCGGAGACGACCCCTTGGAGGAGCAAGCCGCCGAGCTGGTGATCCGGTCGCAGCTCGGCTCCACCTCGATGCTTCAGCGGAAGCTCAAGGTGGGGTTCGCTCGAGCCGGCCGGATCATGGACCTCCTCGAGGAGCGGGGGATCGTTGGACCGGCGCAGGGTTCGAAGCCAAGGGAAGTCCTGATGACCTGGGAAGAGTGGACGGAGTCACATACCCGTACGGGCTGACCTTCTCTACATCTTCGTTACATAAGTCCCAATCTGTGGTTGAAGTCCTCCACTGTCTGCCCTACGGCTTGTATCGTTACCGTTACGGTGAGTGCTGCTTCTCCGATTCGTGCGCTGGTCGTGGCTTCGGACCGCGAAGCGCGCAAGGCGATCCGACAGACCTTGGAGGCTTCGGGGGGTGTGGAAGTCCTGTCCGACGTGCCCGACATCCGGAAGGCCGTGTTGAAGGCGTCACGCGGACACCCCGACCTCATCGTCGTGGCGGTGTCATCGGATCAGGACGATGGCTGGGCGCTGCCGGGACTCCTCACCGTGGCGCCGGGCACCCGCGTCGTGCTGACCCTTCGTGACGAGTGGACCAGAAGGCCGGCCAAGAAGGGCTCCGACGTCCACGCGATCCTGGAGGTGCTTCGGGAAGCCCGGTCGGCTGACGACGGTGGCAAGGAAGGGCGTCGCAGAGAAGGCACGCTCTCGATGCTCGCCCACGACATCCTGACCCCGACGACCGCGATTATCGGTGTGGCCGACATGGTGCTGCGCTACTGGGAGCGCTTCGACGAGGAGCAGCGGAGGGATGCCGTGGCCAACATCTCCCGCGTTGGGCGAGATCTGGCCTCCCTGGTGAAAAGCGTCGTCAGGGCGGCGTCCGCCGACGCTGGATCGCTCGTGGGTGACCGGGAGCCGGTCAGCGTGCGCGAGCTGCTGGAGGAGACCATCGAGGGCATCCGCCCCATCGCCCCCAGCCACCGGTTCGAGCTCTCCGTCGCCTCCAGGGTCCCGCGTGTGTGGATCGACAGGATCCGAGTTCAGGAGGCCGTGCTCAATTTCCTCACGAACGCGGTGAAGTACGCTCCTGCCGGAACCACCGTGCGGGTGGCTGCGGCGGTCATCGATCGTGAGGTGCGGATCACCGTCACCGACGAGGGCCCGGGAATTCGTCCCGAGGACCAACACCGGCTGTTCAAGAAGTTCTCCCGGCTGCAGCCGGACGACGACACCGGGCACGGGCTCGGCCTGTACCTGGTCAAGGCGATCATCGAGGCCCACGGGGGACGGGTGTGGGTCGATGCGGAGCCCGGCAGGGGATCCACCTTTGGATTCGCTCTCCCCGCGACCGGAAGAACGCGCAGCGGCCGGAGCACCAAGAGGGTCGGGGTCCGGGTCTAGCGGACGGCTGGTTGGCTACCGGATCAGGTGAGGTCGCGGCAGTCGGCCACCGTCGAATCTCGCCTCCAGCACCCGATGGCCCTCGCGATCACGAAGGCGGAGTCCCACCGTCCCGTGCAGGTCGCCCGGAAGCGCCGTTCCCCAGGACGGCCGCGGGCTCGAGAGGTCAACGGAGTCATCCAAGACCACGCTGTCCCCTTCTTCCGTGATGAGCTCCGCCCGGTACGTCCCGGGATCTAGAGGTCTATCCATGGTCAGGAAAACCCACGATGTGTCGCCCTGATAACCCACAAGCAGCCCTCGTCTCGCTCCGTGGACGTCGTGGAGGACCGCCGCGCTGAAGTACTCTCCGTTCGCAACGCCCAGCACCTCCCGGTAGCTCGATGCGATCTCTCGGTCCGAACTCAGAGCCCAGAACACGCCTCCGCCCGCGGCGCCCGCGGCGACCAGAGCCACCGCGGCGATGCCGACGAATCTTCGAAGCCTCCCGCTCCTTGTTTTCCGCTCGTCCAGGCGGGCGAGGACCCGTGATTCGAAGCCCGCGGGCGGCTCGTGCGCTGGCGCCAGCAGAAGGAGCTCGTCCGCGACGGCCGAGAGCTCCGAGACCAGGCGCCGGCAGTCCGGACACGAGGCCAGGTGATGGAGCACACGAGCCCGTTCGTCCCCTGTGGCGCTCCCGAGAGACAACTCGGGCGCCAGGGCCCTCGCTTCCTCGCAGCTCAGGCGGTCAGTCATCCGTTACCTCGAGAGCCGAGCGAAGCTTGAGCATCGCGGTTCGGATCCGGGTCTTCACGGTTCCGAGGGGGATCCCCTCCAGCTCGCTGATCTCCCGGCCCGTGAGGCCGTGGAAGGCGGCCAGGACGAGGGCTCGCTTCTGCTCCTCAGGGAGGGTGGCGACGGCCCGTCGAACACGCTCCGACTCACCCGCAGCGATCAGTCTCTCGTCTGGATCCTGCTCGGGGCTCGGGATCTGGAGGGCGAGCAGGGAGTCGGAGCTGACGACCTCGTGGCGGCGAAGGCGGACGACGTCGACGGCGACGTTTCGGGCGATCGTGAGGAGCCAGGTAGTCACCCCTCCACGCCTGGCATCGAACGCGCCTGCGTGCTTCCATGCTCGAACGAACGTCTCCTGGGCCACTTCTTCCGCTCGCTCCCGGTCTCCTACGATGGTGAGTGCCAGACCGAACACCCGTCCCTGGAAGCGCCGGACGAACGCTGCCGCTGCCTCAGAATCTCCTGCCCCAAGACCTGCCAGGAGGGACTCATCGGACAAGGACCACACGTCGTATACGTATAGCACCATCTGCAGGATTGCCCAGGTCCCTCCGGTCGGCGCTGGAGCTTCGGGCCTCCGTTGGCCCTGGCTCTGCCGCCAACCGTATAATTCCCGCATTCCCCAACCTCACATGACGTCCTGCTGATGCACGCGACCGAAACCGAAGCCGGGATCGGGCGGGCGCTTCGAAAGGCTCGTCTTCGCCGCGGCAAGAGCGTCGAGGAAGCCAGCCGGGAGACGCGCGTAAAGCCCGAGTACCTCCGAGCACTCGAGGCCGAGTCCTTCGATGTGCTGTTGGGCGATGTCTACGTTCGAGGGTTCCTTCGGTCCTACGCCCGCTATCTGGGACTCAGTCCCGACAAGGTCGTCTCGGCCTACGAGCGGGTGTATGGGCGGCCGAGATCGGTTGCCGTCTCTGTGTCTCCCGCAGTTGGGATGGAGAGCTCGGTGGATCCTCCCGACACTCGGCGCCGGACGGCCTGGATGCTGGCCGCGGGGGCCGCGCTGATCGTCCTGATCTCGGCTGCGGCCATCGGACTCATCTCGCGCTCGGCGTCGACACCGGAGCCCGCGGCCGGGTCCCCACCGCCCATCTCCGCCCGGCAGTCGAAGGTCCAGGTCGACATGCTGGCGGATGTCCCAGGGGCGGCCACGGTGACCGTTGACGGGGAGGTGAAGTTCAACGGGCTCCTCGACACCGGCGAGGTGCACTCCTTTACCGGGACGAAGAGCATCGAAGTCCATCTGGATTCCGGCAACACCGTGAGCCTTCGAGTGAACGGGACCGACCTCGAGACGCCCGGACTTCCCGGGCACGAATACGACCGGACGTTCGTTCCGTCGGATTTCCGGAGCAGGGAATCAGCTCCGGCCGGGTAGCACCCCTCGGGCTCGGATGGCCCAATCTGATCTCGGTCACCCGAATCCTGCTGGCGCCGGTCCTGGTGGGCCTGGTGCTCTCGGGGGGACGGGTGGCCGCGTACGTCGCGGCTGTCGTGTTCGTTGTCGGGGCAGCCACCGATCGGCTGGATGGATACCTCGCCAGACGGTTCGCCAGCGCCACCCGCACCGGCGCGTGGCTCGACCCTCTGGCCGACAAGCTGTTCGTGCTTGCGCCCGTGGTGGCCCTGACCGCGGAGGATCGATTCCCTCTGTGGGCCGCCATCGTGTTCATCGTGCGGGAGGCGGGCGTCTCCTTCTTGCGGGCGTGGTTGGGCACGCACGGTCGGTCCATGCCGGCCACGCCCCTCGGCCAGTGGAAGACCGCGCTTCAGATGGCCGCGATCCTTCTCTACCTTCTCCCGCTGGCGGCTTCCTTCGATGCCGTGAAGGTGGGCGTGCTCATCGCCGCCGTGGCTCTCACCGTCTGGTCGGGCCTCGACTATCTGGTCCGAGTCCGGGCATGAGGGGGGAGGTGATCTCGATCGGGAACGAGATCCTCCTCGGCGAGATCTCGAACTCGAATGCCCGGTGGATCTCCGAGCGGTTGGCCGCGGTCGGTGTGGAGGTGCGTCATCAACAGGTCGTGGGCGACGACGTCGGGGCCATCGCCGACGCCTTCCGCTTGGCGCTCTCCAGGGCCGACGTGGTGATCTCGACGGGAGGTCTCGGTCCGACGGGGGACGACATCACCCGCGAGGGGCTCGCGGCGGCTGTGGGGTCGACACTCGAGCGCCGTCCCGAGATCGAGGACTTCCTGCGAGAGCGATTCCGGCGGATGGGCAGGGAGATGCCGGAGTCGAACGTTCGGCAGGCGGATGTGCCGGAAGAAGCGCGATTCGTCCTTCCGGAGCGAGGGACGGCACCGGGGCTGGTCGTGGAGGCTGCCGGCGGCAAGCGCGCGTACGCCGTGCCCGGAGTGCCCGCCGAGATGCGGGAGATGATGGAAGGAGCGGTCCTTCCGGAGCTCGCGAGCCTGACCCGTGGACGAACGATCGTATCTCGAACGCTTAGGTCGGTCGGAGTCGCCGAGGCGAGGGTGGGGGAGCTGCTCCAAGACCTCTTCGATCGGCTCGACAACCCGACCATGGCGTTCCTTCCCGCCGAGGGGGAGGTGCGGATCCGTCTCACGGCGATGGCGGACTCTGCAAAGGAAGCCGGACGACTGATCGCACCCGTGGCCGAGGACGTGCGAGGCCGGCTCGGTGACGCGATCTTTGGGGAGGACGAGGAGTCGCTGGAGGAAGTGGTGGGTGCG
>DASQUW010000107.1:0-2789 GCA_035641075.1 Actinomycetota bacterium
CCGCCCGCCGCTCACCGACGTCACCAGGGGTGCGGTCATAGTGGTGATGGCCAGTGTCCTGGTCGGCGGGGTCATCGGGGAGCTGGCCGGGATCGAGCGATGGCTGGACCGGCTCGGCGAGAGACTCCGGGCGCGCTTCGGTCGGGGGCAGGCCCGGTTCACCGAGGGCTTCGTCGTGGCGTCACTGGTCTTCTGCGTCGGCCCGCTGACCATCGTCGGATCGATCCAGGAGGGCCTGACCGGCACGTACGAGCTGCTGGCCGTCAAGGCGATGCTTGACGGGTTCGCCGCCCTGGCGTTCGCGTCGGCGCTGGGGTGGGGTGTGGGCTTCTCCATCCTGGTGATCCTGGTCTACCAGGGAACGCTGACGCTCGGCGCCTCCGCGCTGGGCGGGGGGTTCTCCGACGCGATGATCGCGGCCATGTCGGCGACGGGCGGCGTCCTGATCCTCGGCATTGCGCTCCGGCTGCTCGACCTTCGCCGTGTCCGGGTGGCCAACCTGCTTCCGGCGATCGTCCTCGCCCCGGCCATCGTCGCCGCGCTCGAAGCCGCTCGCTGAATTTGTCGCACAACTTCACGCCACACTCCATTTTCGTCGAAGCAGCAGACTTCGCGTGACCTGCATGGATGCAACAGACGCGTTGCGGTACAACGCGTTCCGAGACGTTGACTTCGGAGAGACGCCCTGGTACCGTTCGGCCTCGGTCCCGAGCGGCCGCAGGGACCGGCGGGGCGCCCGAAGGCCCCGGTGAGCGGGGATCGGTCGCCGGTTCGCCCGGCGGACGGCCCGGCTCCCGGACCGGAAGGATGTTCGGCCGGAGACCGAAGTTGCTCGGGACCGATGCGTGCGGGTCCGTGGCGTCGAGTAGATAACGCTCGCGTATGGGGAAGGCGTGAGCGGCTCCAAAGACGCCGCGGGCCCGCTGTCATCTTCCTGCCTCGGGTTACACCTCACTCCACCAGGATCAGCACCCCGCTCATCCCCCGATCGGCGTGCAGCTTGCAGAAGAAGGGATACGGTCCCGGCTCTCCCAGCAGCGATCGGATCGGGTCGACCGTGACCCGCTTCCCCGGCCCGAATGTCCGGTCGTAATCCGTCCCTTCGATCGTCACGTTGTGCCGGTTGCGGCCCTGGTTGCTGAACTGGACCGCCCGATCGAGCGGGATGGGCAGCGACGGGTGGGCGTCGTGGAAGTGATAGTCGATCGCCGTCACCACGTACGGCCGACTGTGGCGGACCGACGGACCAACGCTCGAGCAGGACACGGCGAGCAGGACCAGCGAGATGCGGGCAGCCCGACCGAGCGTCACAGGATGCGGCTGAAGAACTGCTGGATCCGCTCGTTGTCCGGGTTGTGGAAGATGTCGCGAGGCTGACCGTCGGCCAGGATCCGGCCCTCGTCCAGGAACACCAGCCTGGTGCCCACGGTGCGGGCGAAGCCCATCTCGTGCGTGACCACCACCATAGTCATGCCCTCGTCGGCCAGCCGCTTCATGACGTCGAGGACCTCTTGGATCAGCTCGGGGTCCAGGGCCGAGGTCACCTCGTCGAACAGCATGACCTTGGGGCGCATGGCCAGGGCTCGGGCGATGGCCACTCGCTGCTGCTGTCCGCCGGACAGCTGGCCGGGATAAGCGTCGGCCTTGTGCGCAACGCCGACGTGGTCGAGCTCCTGCGTGGCCCGCCGGCGAGCTTCCTCGTCGTCCAGTCCCAGGACCTTGTCCAGGGCCATGGTGATGTTCTGGAGTGCGGTCTTGTGAGGGAACAGGTTGAACGCCTGGAACACGATCCCCAGGTGTGCCCGGACCCGGTTGAGGTTCGTCCGAACGTCGGTGAGCTCGGTGTCCTCGAAGAAGACCCGCCCCTCGGTCGGTTCCTCCAGGAGGTTGATCGTCCGGAGCAACGTGGACTTCCCCGACCCCGACGGCCCAATCACCACAACGACCTCCTTCGGCTCGACCCCGAGGTCGATCCCCTTCAGAACGTGGAGGTCCCCGAACCACTTGTGTACTCCCTCGAGGCGGACGAGCGGCGCGCTCACGTAGTCACCGTGACCAGCCCGCTGCGGAGCCGCTTCTCCACCGCGTTTACCGCTCCGATGAGCGGCAGCGTCACCACCAGGTAACCGAGGGCGGCGGCGGTGAAGAAGGAAGCGTTGAACGTGGCCGAGTAGCCCTCCCTGGCGGTGGTGAAGAGGTCGTAGTTCTCGGGGAACAGCCCCAGCACCACCACCAGCGAGGTATCCTTGATGAGGATCACGAACTCGTTCAGCAGCGGGGGGATCACCCGGCGGACCGCCTGGGGAACGATCGCGAACCGCATCGCCTGGCCGTACGTCATCCCCAGGGATTGGGCCGCCTCCATCTGCCCCCGCTCGATGGACTGGATCCCCGCACGGAACACCTCGGCGGCGTAAGCTCCCGTGTTCAGGATGAAAACCACCATGGCGGTCACGTAGGCCGCCGAGAGCTGAACCGGGCCGATCGTGAGCTCCAGACGGATGCCCAGGCCGAGCGAAAAACCGAAGTAGAACACCGAGAGCTGCCAGATCAGCGGGGTGCCGCGGAAGAAGTTGATGTAGACGCGGGCGGGAGCCCGGACCACCGCGCGCTTGGAAAGCGCCAGGAGAGCAAGGAGGAGTCCCAGCACGATGCCGCCGAGCTCTCCCACCACAGCGAGGATGACTGTGTTGATGGCTCCCCGTAGGAATACGCCTCCAGCGCCCTCGAGGATGCCGACGTTGAAGAAGTGGAACACGAAGCGGTCGGGATCGCCCAGCGTCCGGAAC
>DASQUW010000108.1:0-12104 GCA_035641075.1 Actinomycetota bacterium
GGAGAGCGTGCGAGCTTCTCGTCTCCTGCTGCGAGCGAGCCCGCTCCAGCTTCGCCTCCAGCCGTTCAACGCCTCCGGCCACGTTCTCCAGGGGGATCCGGCAATCCTCCAGGATCACCTCGGCGGTGTGCGAGGCCCGGATGCCCAGCTTCCGCTCCTTCTTTCCCTGACGGATCCCGGGAATCCTGGGGACGATGAACGCGGCCTGTCCCCGATGGCCGAGTTCCGGGTCGACCGTGGCCACGACGACGTGCACGTCGGCGATGCCACCATTGGTGATGAACACCTTCTGCCCGTTCAGGACCCATTCGTCGCCGTCTCGTCTCGCCGTCGTCCTCAACGCGGAGACATCCGAACCCGCATTCGGCTCCGTGACCGCAAAGGCGCCAAGCTTGGGATGCTCAGGAGTTCCGATCATCTCCGGAGCCCACCGGACCAGCTGGTCCGGGGTCGCGGACTGGGCCAGTGCCGTCAGGGGCAGACCGGTTCCGAGGAGTGCCAGCGAGATGCCCGCACATCCCCAGCTCGTCTCCTCCGCAACGATCGGAAGCGTGAGCCCGGTGGGATCCTCCGGCACCATCTGCGTGTAGAACTCCAGCGAGTAGATGCCTGCCTCTGCGGCCTTCTTCACGACCGGCCAGGGGAATTCCTCGCTCTCGTCGTAGATCCCGGCCGCGGGACGGATCTCCCGCTCCGCGAACTCGTGGGCCCACTTCCTCAAGGCCAGTTGATCTTCGGAGAGACCAAAGTCCATGGAGTCTCCAAGGCTGCTCAGTCGGGGGGCTTCAGAACTACCTACCCGCCGGTAGGTTACTCTGGGCTAGGATTGTCGTCAATGGCCGACCCCAAGACCACCACGAAGATCGCGCGAAAACGAATGCGAGGGCCGGAGCGGCGGGCCCAGCTCCTCGAGGTGGCCCGGAAGGTGTTCGGGGGACACGGTTTTCACACCGTGACCATGGACACGGTGGCCCGGGAGGCCGGCGTCACGAAACCGATCCTCTACGACCACTTCCCGTCCAAGCGCGAGCTGTACCTGGCGCTCCTCGAGGCCGACCTGGCCCTCCTGAAAGCTCGCCTGGACGCCGCGCTCCAGGCGCCCACCGGCAACAGGCAACGAATCCGCGCCTCGTTCCAGGCGTACTTCGACTTCGTGGACGACCACGCCGAGGGATTCCGCCTGTTGATGCAGGAGGCCATCGGTGCGGAGCGCGAATTCCGGGAGATGGTCGGCCACTTCCGCAACGAGGTCCTGAAGGAGGTGGCGGAGCTGATCCTTCGCGAGTCCAAGGGCAAACTCGACCGCGACGAGGCCGAGGCCGTGGCCCTGGGGCTGATAGGCATGGTCGAGACCGCCGCTCAGCACAACCCCGGCGACTCAAAGCCTCAACGCCGGGCGGCCGTCAACACACTGGTCCGCCTGGCCTGGAAGGGCATCACCGGACTGACGCTCTAAGTCAGGCGGGGCCTAGGGGGGCCGCGTCACCCACTCGGTTCGCCAGTCAGGAGGTTCGAACGGCGGAGCGTAGTACGTTCGCTGACGCCACACCTTCCCCTCCCGCATCTCCAGGATGACGATCACGTAGAAGGTCTCGCCGCTCGGATACTTGTTCACGCACTCGACCGTGTAGAGATCCCCGCGCCCCTCGAGCCGCATGGGGACGAAGGAGGGACTGAGCACCAGCCGGTCCTCGCTGCCGATGATCCGCTTGGGCTCCACGGCGGGGAGGCCGCCCGGATAGTTCTCGTGGATCTTCCGGTACGCCTCGTGCCCGTGGATGCGCTCACCCGACTGCGGCCATTCCTCGACGAAGTCCGGGTGCCTGAGGGGACCCAGGGCGTCGTAGTCGCCCGGCCACGCGTCCATGTACCGCTCGACGACAGACCGGTTGGTATCGCCAGCCATGACCCCCCTGGACGAGACTAGAGGTTGCCCCGCTCGGCCTGCTCCCGTTCGATGGCCACGAACAGCTCCTTGAAGTTGCCGAGCCCGACCCCCTGCGAGCCGTGACGTTCGATGACCTCGTAGAAGACCGTCGGGCGGTCCTGGACGATCTTGGTGAAGATCTGGAGGAGATATCCCTCGTCGTCGCGGTCGGCCAGGATGCCGAGCCGTTCGATGTCCGAGTAGTCCTCGTCGATATCCCCGACGCGATCGCGAAGGGCCTTGTAATACGTCTCCGGAACTCGGATGAATCGCATCCCGCGCTTCCGCAAGGCGTCGACGGCGCCGACGATGTTGTCGGTGGCCATGGCGATGTGCTGCACGCCGGGAGATCGGTAGAAGTCGAGATACTCCTCGATCTGTGATTTCTTCTTCCCCTCGGCCGGCTCGTTGATGGGGAACTTGACCCGGCCCTTGCCGTCCCACATGACCTTCGACATGAGCGCGGTGTACTCGGTGGAGATCTGGTCATCGCGGAAGTGCACGAGCTGGCTGAACCCGAGGATCGTTGCGTAGAAGTCCACCATCTCGTTCATCTTCCCCAGCTCGACGTTGGCCACGACGTGATCGATCACCTTCAGTCCAACTGGAGGCCCGTCGTCCGGGTAGGCCTCCTCGGCGCGGTAGCCGGGCATGAACGGCCCCGAGTAGTTCTCCCGCTCGATGAACGAGTGCAGAGTCTCCCCGTAAGCCTTGATCGAAGCCCGGACGACCTTGCCGTTCTCGTCTTCGGTGACCGTGGGCTCCAACGCGCTCTCGGCCCCACGTCGGGTCGCCTGCTCCCACGCATCGGCGGCGTCCGGAACCTGAAGTGCGACGTCGTGGACCCCATCGCCGTGGTCGAATACGTGGCGGGCGATGTGGCTCTCCGGCCCCATCGCCCCGGTGAATACGTATCGGATCTCTCCCTGCTCCACTACCCAGGACGTGCGATCTCGCTGCTTGGTCTCGGGTCCGGCGTACGCGGTGACGTGGAACCCAAGCGCCTTTGAGTAGTAGTGGGCGGCCTGACGGGCATTGCCGACGTAGTACTCGACGTGGTCGATCCCCATGAGGGGGAGGAAGTCTTCCTGTGACACCGTCGTCACCTCCCGGTTCGTCCTTTCCGCAACTATACCCGGACGAACTATTGTCGCCGCGTGACCGGGCGATCCGCCGCTTCTGGTGTGGAGCCTGCTTCTCCTTCGACCGACGGGATCGGTTCAGGAAGAGTCGTTGCGACGGAGCGCGTACGCGACGGCCTCGTCGACGGACATCGCCTCCCCCTCTGCCAGAAGCTTCTCGTAGTCGGCATCGGAGACCGTCCGGCGGCGCATCTCCTCGTTCCACGGCAGATACCCGCCGTAGTTGGTGACCAGCCCCTGTCCGCTCTGCCGCTCCGCGCTGAGGGCGGCACCATGCAGCCGGATCGATCGCTCGCTCTCTCCCCGGACCAACTCGAGGATTGAGACGTCGGCGAGTGCCAGGGCGATGCCGGTAAGGTCACCCGCAGCCACGAAGAGATCGAGCGCCTCGGTGATCGCCGATTGGGCGCGGACCAAATCTCCAAGACCAACCGCAGCCAGGCCCGAGGAGTGGAGGGCCCAGCCCATGCCGAAGCGATCATCCACCTCTCGGAAGAGTTCCAGCGCCGCTTCCGTAGCATCGAGCGAGGGCTGCCACTCATTACGGATCTGATGAATGTTGGAGATATGCCACAGGCCCTTTGCCTCGCCTCGGCGGTCCCCAATCTCCCGATACAGTTCAAGGGCCTCCTTCCCCAGCTCCTGCGACCGATCGAGATCGCGGCGGGGTTCGGGTGGCACCGCGAACATGAACGATAAGTTGTAGAGGGCCTCTGCCAGCCCCGCCCGATCTCCGAGCTCTCTTCGAAGCTCTAGGCACTCGGAGTAGGAGCGTTCGGCTTTCTCCCAATCGGCCATCCAGTAGAAGATTCCGCCCGCCCCCTCAAGCGCCTTCGCCCTGGCCTCGGGATATTCGGTCGTCGACGGAAGGTCGAGCACTTCGGGAAGACGCATGGCCCCCTCCCGGAGGTGGCCGCGGATCTGCCAGAAGCGCCACAACGCCCCGCCGAGGAGCAGCGCGGTCTCCACCTCGCCGTGGGCGCCGGCCCAGGCGATGGCGGCCCGGAGGTTGTCATGCTCCTCTTCCAGCGTGTCGAGCCATAAGGCCTGTTCGGCACCGAGGAGTTCCGGCTCGGCCTGCTCGGCCAGCGACAGGAAGAACCGGGCATGCCGCCTTGAGATCTCCTCAGCCTCAGGCGAATCCGCCAGTCGCTCCGAAGCGTACTCGCGGATGGTCTCAAGCATGAAGAACCGGGACTCAGCCTCCGCGGTATCCATCTGCCGAAGCAGGCTCTTGTTGGTGAGCGATGCCACCCCATCCAGCGTGTCGAGGCCCAGGTCACCGTGGGGATTGCAGACAGCTTCGGCCGCATCGAGGGTGAAGCCCCCCACGAACACCGAGAGGCGGGCGAAGAAGCTTCGCTCGTGTTCATCCAGCAGGTCGTAGCTCCAATCGATAGCCCCCCGTAGCGTCTGCTGTCGGGTAGGAAGGTCTCGCGCGCCGCCGGCCAGGAGCGCCAAGCTGTGCCCCAGACGCTTCAGGATGGCCTGGGGCGTCAGGACCTTCACCCGGGCCGCCGCCAATTCGATCGCGAGCGGGAGGCCGTCGAGCCGGGCGCAGATCTCCGCGATGGCAGGGGCGTTCTCGTTCGTCACGGCGAAACCGGGTTTCACCGCATTGGCACGGTCGATGAAGAGAGCCACCGCTTCGTACTGCGACAGCGCCTCCAGGGGCGGGAGATGGGCCACATCCGGGAGACCCAACGGAGGGACGAGGTACTCGTGCTCGCCGTGGAGGCTCAGGGCCTCCCGGCTCGTGACCAGGACCTTGAACCCCTCCGCGCCAGTGAGCAGCTCCCCCACCTTCGGCGCCGCTCCCATGACCTGTTCGAAGTTGTCCAGGACGAGGAGCAGGCGTTTGTCCTCGAGGTATTCCCCTACGGTTTCGATCGTCGGACGGTGGGCCTCCTCCCGGAGCCCCAGGGCCTGGGCGACGGTTGGGACAACAAGCTCTGGGTCGGTGATCGGAGCCAGCCCCACGAAGAAGGCTCCGTCCTCGAACACGTCCAGCAGCTCCGTCCCCACCTGGATCGAAAGGCGCGTCTTCCCGGTACCGCCCGGACCGGTGAGCGTGAGCAGCCTGGTCCCGCTCAACCGTTCCTTGATCTCCTCGATCTCGCTTCGCCGCCCGACGAAGCTGGTGAGCTGGGGGGGAAGGTTGGTGGTTCGTTCCAGGGTTCGGACCCGAGGGAAGTCGGCCTGAAGGCCGTCGGCGACGACCTGATAGAGGAACTCTGGTTGAGCGAGGTCCTTGAGCCGGTGCTCACCAAGATCCCTGAGCGTCACGCCCTCGGGGAGGCTCTGGTGCACAACTCCTCGCGTCGCCTCGGACAGAAGGATCTGCCCACCGTGGCCGGCGGCCATGATCCGGGCCGCCCGGTGAAGATCGATCCCGACGTAGTTGTCGCCGCCGAGGATCCCCTCCCCGGTGTGCAGACCGATGCGCACCCGGATCACCCCATCCTCCGGCCACTGGTGAGCGCGGAGGGCTCGTTGCGCTTCCACCGCGGCGGCCACCGCCTGCGGCGCACTCGGGAACACGAAGAACATGGAGTCCCCCTCGGTCGAGACTTCCCGGCCTTCGCCCGCGGCGAAGGCGCCGCGGAGCAGGCGTTGATGCGTCTCCAGGAGTGGGGGATACCGATCTCCGAGCTGGCCGAGGAGACGCGTGCTTCCCTCGATGTCGCTCAACAGAAATGTTACGGTCCCGGTGGGAAGTTCCCGCGCCATCCATCCCTTTCGGTCGAACCAAGCGTTTCAGCTCGTCTGCGACATTATGCGATGACCGCGAAAGACGGAGGGGTATCAGATCAGGCTGCGGTGATCTGAAGCGCTTCCGAGCCGCGGAGGCGCGTGAGGGCCTCCTTCTCGATCTGGCGGATCCGCTCTCCCGACAGGCCGAGGGATTGGGCACATTCGCGAAGGCTCCGGGGGCTCTCGCCGTCCAGACCGAACCGAAGCGTGAGGACGTGCCGCTCCTGCTCGGAGAGGAGGGAACGCATCGCTCGACCGACGGCCTCACGGGTCAGACCCTCCATGGCCAGCTCCTCGGGCCCTTCCTCGTCGTCGGCGATCATCTCGCCGAGCTCGAGCTCCCCGTCCTCGCCCACCGGCGTGTCCAGGGAGACGGGTTCCCCCGGATCCAACTGGAGAAGACGTTCCACCTCCTCGGACGAGGTCCCGAGCGCCTCGGCCACGGCCTCCGTCGTCGGCACCTCGCCGGTGTCCTGTTCCAGCATTCGGAACGTGGCCCGGAGCTTCCGCACCTTCTCCGTCAGGTGGACTGGGAGGCGGATGACTCTGCCGCGGTCCGCGACCGCACGGGACACGGCCTGGCGGATCCACCACGTCGCGTAGGTGGAGAACTTGAATCCACGCTTCCAGTCGAACAGCTGGACCGCTCTCATCAGCCCGATCGTGCCCTCCTGGACCAGGTCGAGAAGGGGGAGCCCCTGCCCCTGGTACTTCTTGGCGATGGAGACGACCAGCCGGAGGTTGGCCAGGATGAACCGCCGACGGGCTCGCTCTCCCACCTCGATCGCTTCGCGAAGCCGCTTCTCGGTCCGCTCCGACCTGACGCGGCCGGCAGCCAGCCTGTCGGCCGCCTCCTTGCCCCGCTCCATTTCCTTGGCCAGGGCGATCTCCTCCTCCGCGGAAAGCAGGGGAACCCGGCCGGCGGCATCCAGGTACCGGCCGACAGCGTCGCGGTGGTCGTTCTCGTTCTGCGCTGGTGCAATCTGTCTGTTTGGCATGGCTGATTACATAACGCCCTGGCGTGGGGACTTATTCCCGAGCCCCTCGAGCCGGATGAACCGGTCACAGCGAGGGCGAAGTATCGGGGAACTTCATGCAGCGTT
Organism: Actinomycetota bacterium; assembly: GCA_035641075.1. Taxonomy (GTDB): domain Bacteria; phylum Actinomycetota; class UBA4738; order UBA4738; family CALAEC01; genus DASQUW01. Next base: position 6,927 of record DASQUW010000108.1, read on the forward strand.
CACGGCGAGGCCCCTGGGCCGCCAACTCGGCTCGTTAGGGTCGGGCCATGGCTGCGATCGTTACGGTGGAGGAGGACCGCTGGTGAACGGCGGAGTCATGACGATCGTCTGCCACTACTGTGGGTACCGGAGCGACTCCATGCGGGAGGCGGCCCGTCACGATGCCGAACGCCCCGAATCCTGCCTGCTGTGGCGACGGGTCAGGAAGCTCGCTCCCCTCAGCTACGCAGAGAACCACATCGAAGAGACGCTTCGACATCTGGCGGTCCAAGGTGGGGGAAGCCTGGATCGAGAGCTGGACCGCGATTACGAGAGGCTGCAGCGTGTTTACCGATAGGCAGGAAGCACCCGTCCCTCCAGGCAGCTCGTATCGGGACCCTTCGGAGCTCGTGGTGCTCGGGGATTGCCCGGAATGCATGGTCCCGGCCTCGGTCCTGGAAGGCCTGTGCGAGGTCTGCTTCGCGGAGCTCGACGAGGTCGCGCCCAGCAGGCTGCCCACCGCGAGTTAGGCCTCGAGACGCCGTCCCCCGGCCCGGACCCCTGGCAATGTTCACCTTCCGTTCACTTTGGGGCCAGTGCCCGGCCACACCCAGCCCCTACCATCGCGTCTGTGAGTCGGGAAAGTTGTCCGGATATGTCATGGATCTGCCGGTCCCCCAGGAGCACGGTTGGGAGGACCCCTCCACTCCGCAAGCTCCTGGGGCACCGGCAACCAAGGGAAAAGGAGGTCAGATGGTGAAGTACCGCAAGACGCTAACCGTGGGAGGCGTAGCCCTTGCGCTCTTGGCAGCAGCATGCGGGGGCGAGCGAACCGGAGGCGGCGGCACCACGGACGGCCAGGCTCTCTCTGGTGCGATCAACGCCGACGGTTCGAGCACGGTGTTCCCGATCACTCAGGCTGTCGCCGAGGAGTTCAGCGCGGTCAACCAGGGCGTCGACGTCTCCGTCGGGACGTCGGGCACCGGTGGTGGCTTCGAGAAGTTCTGCGCCGGCGAGACCGACATCTCCGACGCATCTCGCCCGATCAGTGCGGACGAGGAAGTCCCCGTCTGCGAGCAGAACAGCGTGGAGTATGTGGAGATCCAAGTGGCCATCGACGGCCTTTCCTTGATGGTCAACCCGGAGAACGACTTCGTCGAGTGCCTCACCACCGACGAACTGGCCGCGATCTGGGGCCCGGACAGCAAGATCAACAACTGGAAGGACGTCCGCCCGGGCTTTCCCGACCAGGAGCTGACGCTCTACGGTCCGGGGACCGATTCGGGCACGTTCGACTACTTCACCGACGAGATCAACGGCGAGGAAGGAGCGAGCCGCTCCGACTACACGGCGAGCGAGGACGACAACGTGCTCGTTCAGGGCATCGCCGGGGACCCGAACGCGCTCGGGTACTTCGGGTACGCCTACTACGAGCAGAACGCGGACAAGCTGAAGGCTCTGGGCGTCGACTCGGGGAGCGGCTGCGTCAAGCCCGAGCCGTCCACGATCGAGTCTGGGGAGTACACTCCTTTGTCCCGGCCGTTGTTCATGTACGTGGCCAAGGACGCTTCGGCACGGCCGGAGGTCCAGGCATTCGTGGACTTCTATCTAGAGACCATGAACGAGTTGGTGCCGGAGGTGGGCTACATCCCGGTCCCCGATGACGTTCTCCAGGCGGAGACCCAGGAATGGGAGCAGTTCGCAGCCTGACGCTCACCAGCAATCGAAGAAGGGTCGGGGAGCGCCTCATCATCGGGGCGCTCCTTGCCTGCGGGGCGATCTCGGTGGCCACCACCCTGGCCATCATCGCCTCGCTGGCTGTGGAGACGGTGGACTTCTTCCAAGAGGTTCCGTTCGCCGAGTACTTCACCGGAACGACCTGGGCGCCGACATTCTCGCCTCCGCACTTCGGCGTCCTTCCCCTGGTCTCGGCGACGCTCCTCATCACGGCGATCGCTGCGCTGGTGGCGTTCCCGCTCGGGCTGGGGACGGCTATCTACCTCTCCGAATACGCCAAGCCCCGGGTACGCAAGACCGTGAAGCCCTTTCTCGAGGTTCTGGCGGGAATCCCCACGGTGGCCCTCGGATACTTCGCACTGACGTTCGTAACCCCGACGCTGGCACAGCGGCTGGTGCCCGGGACGCGGATCTTCAACGCGCTCTCTGCAGGTGTGGTCGTGGGCGTGATGATCATCCCGCTCGTGGCCTCCATCTCGGAGGACGCCATGCGGGCCGTGCCCAGGAGCTTGCGAGAGGCCGCCTACGGTATGGGCGCCACTCGCCGAACGGTGGCCACGCGAGTCGTGGTTCCAGGAGCTCTCTCCGGCATCGCGGCCTCGTTCATCCTGGGTCTTTCTCGAGCCATCGGGGAGACCATGATCGTTGCGATCGCGGCCGGAGCTCTCCCGAACCTCTCCATCGATCCTCGAGAATCCATGGAGACCATGACCACGTTCATCGTCCAGGTCTCTCTCGGTGACACTCCCGCAGGCAGCACGGCCTACAAGACGATTTTTGCGGTGGGAACCACCCTGTTCGCCATGACCCTGGTCCTCAACATCCTGTCGCATCAGTTCGTGCGCCGATTCCGGGAGCGGTACGAATGAGCGCCGTAGCCGGCACCGCAGGCGTTCCTCTCGCGAGAGGCCGACACGCCGAACGTTCGGCCAGGGCGCTGGTGTTCCAGGCCGTGCTCGTTGTGTGCTTGCTCGTCGGGCTCGTGACGCTGGTGACGCTCTTGGTCGACATCTTTCGAGATGGCCTACCCCGTCTGAGCGGGGAGTTCGTCTCGAACCTCGACTCCCGGCTCCCTTCCAGAGCTGGCATCAAGCCGGCCCTGGTGGGAACGGTTTGGCTCATGGGGCTGGTCGCCGTGATCTCGTTCCCCGTCGGTATCGGCGCCGCCGTGTACCTGGAGGAGTTCGCCCCCCGGAATCGGTTCACCACGTTCATCGAGGTGAATGTGGCCAACCTCGCCGGGGTTCCGTCGATCGTCTACGGCCTCCTGGGCCTGGCCGTGTTCGTTCGCTTCATCAACCTGGGTCGGTCCGTGATGGCCGGCGCCCTCACGCTCGTCCTCCTCATCCTTCCCGTGATCATCGTCTCTGCGCGAGAGGCGCTGCGAGCCGTTCCGGACTCGATCCGCCAGGGATCGCTCGCGGTGGGCGCCACCAAATGGCAGACGGTCTGGGGCCAGATTCTCCCCGCGGCCATCCCAGGGATAATGACCGGGATGATCCTCGGCTGGTCCCGGGCGATCGGAGAAACCGCTCCGCTGATCACCCTCGGGGCCCTGACGTACGTGAACTTCGTGCCCACTCACCCACTGGACCGGTTCACGGCCATTCCCATCCAGGCGTACAACTGGGTATCCCGTCCCCAAGCAGACTTCCAGCTGAACGCTGCGGCGGCGATGGTCCTCTTGCTTACCGTGCTGCTGGCAATGAACGCGGTGGCCATCTACCTTCGAAACAGGTACGAGAGAAAATGGTGATGGACGAGACAATGGCGCGGATAAAGGTGACGGCCCCTCCGACCGAGGAGCTAGCTGAACTGAAAGAACTCGTTTTCCGCCTGGACGACGTGACGGTGTCCTACGACGGCCTGGAGGCCGTTCGAGGTGTGACCCTCGACGTCCCCGCCAACCGGATCACGGCCATCATCGGCCCATCGGGGTGCGGAAAGAGCACGCTGATCCGGACCCTCAACCGGATGAACGACCTCATCCCGGGGGCGAGCCTCTCGGGCAAGGTCCTGTACCACGGCGAAGACCTGTATCACCCTCGGGTCGACCCCGTCGAGGTCCGCCGCCGGATCGGAATGGTCTTCCAGAAGCCAAACCCGTTCCCCAAATCGATCTACGAGAACGTGGCCTTCGGGCTCCGGGTCAACGGGATGAAGGACGACCTCGACGATCGGGTGGAGAAGGCGCTGAAGGCAGCGGCGCTGTGGGACGAGGTCAAGAGCGACCTCAGGAAGAACGCATACGAGCTGTCCGGAGGACAGCAGCAGCGTCTGTGCATCGCCCGGGCCATCGCGGTGGAGCCCGACACGATCCTCATGGACGAGCCGTGCTCGGCCCTGGACCCCATCGCCACAGCCAGGATCGAGGACCTCATGCACGAGCTGAGGGAGCGGTACAGCATCGTGATCGTCACTCACAACATGCAGCAGGCCGCGAGAGTCTCGGAGATGACCGCGTTCCTCACCGCGGACGTCTCCGAGGAGAACGACCGGCGAACCGGAGTCCTCGTCGAGTACTCCTCAACGGAAGCGATCTTCACTAGGCCATCCGACTCCAGAACCGAGGCGTACATCACGGGGCGGTTCGGCTGATGCAGACCCGCCGCCACTTCCACGAAGAGCTCGAGGGGCTGGAGCTCAGCATCCTCGGCCTCGGCGAGCTCGTGGAGCGGGCCGTGTCGAGGGCGGTGGATCTCCTCGAGACTCGGGACGAGGAAGAGGCCGCATCGCTCATCGCAGACGACGACGTCATCGACGAGAGATACCTCGAGGTGGAGAACCGCTGGCTGGAGCTCCTGGCCCTCCAGACACCCGTCGCCGGCGACCTTCGACTGATCTCCGCCATCCTCCACATCAACCTGCACCTCGAGCGAATCGGCGACATGGCGGTGAACATCGCGAAGCTCGTCACGGCCACCAGACACCTCCCCACCAACAAGACCATCGTGTCGCACCTGTTGGAGATGGGGGATGTGGTCCGGCGCATGGTGCGGACGACGATGGAGTCATTCGCCCGCCGCGATCTGGACCTGGCCCTCAGCCTGCCGTCGATGGATGAGCCGGTGGACCGACTGAATCGAGGCATGTACCGGGAGGTCGCCGCGTGCGCGGGGGACCCGGAACTCCTGGACTGGGCGGTGCGGATGATGGTGGTCTCCCGCCAACTCGAGCGGGTCGGCGATCAGGCCGTGGACATCGCGGAGCAGGTGGCCTTCCTGCTCACCGCGGAGTTCCGAGAGTTCTCGGACGCCTCGCACCCGGATGAAGACTGACGGCCCGGTAAGCATCCTCGTCGTCGAGGACGAGGAATCGCTCGCCGACTCCATCCGGTACAACCTGGAGCGCGAGGGCTACGCTGTCCAGATCGCCGGCGACGGACGGCGCGGCCTGGAGCGGTTTCGATCGGACGGTGCCGCGTTGGTGATCCTTGACCTCATGCTCCCGGAGCTCTCGGGA
>DASQUW010000109.1:0-4034 GCA_035641075.1 Actinomycetota bacterium
GTCGCTGCCACGGGTGCACGGATGCTGGATGCTCCGGTATCGGGCAGCGTCAGCACGTTGGAGAAAGGGGAGCTGGCGATCTTCGTCGGGGGTGACGAGGAGGCCTTCGAGCGCGTTCGTCCCCTGCTGCTGGAGGTGGGCCCGAAGGTAACCCGTGTGGGAGGTCCCGGCCACGCCCTGTTGATGAAGATCGCCCACAACCTGAACCTCACCGCACAGATAATGGCTCTAAGCGAAGCGGTCGTGCTCGCGGAGAAGGCGGGGATCCCGCCGGAGACGACCGTCGAGGTCCTGCTGGACACGGTCATCGCCTCGGAGATGATGAGGTACCGGGGCCCATTCCTCCTTCGGCTGCCCCAAGAGGCCTGGTTCAACGTGAACATGATGCAGAAGGATCTCCTCCTTGCGCTGGAGGCCGGCCGCCAATTGGACGTGCCCTTGCCGACCACCGCACTGGCGAACGAGATCCTGACCTCAGCCCGAGCCATGGGCCTGGAGGAGGAGGACTTCGCCGTGCTGTTCAACGTGCTGCGGCGGATGTCGGGGCTTCCCGATCGGCTCCCGAACCACGAGCCAGACCAGCGGGGCAAGGTGTCAGAAGGGGGACCTGCCGGGTAGGACCCCGCGCGTGACCCTCCGAGCATTGGAGAACGGCCTCATCCTCGAGCACATGGGAGCTCTCCTCGAGGGAGTGGAGGTGGACGTCGATCGCGACGACCCGCCGGCCCGTCGGAAAATGTGCCTCGATGTCAGGTCGTCAGCTCAGGCACTTAACGGGGCTCCCGTCCACGCGGGATGGCGCTTCACCCGGCTGAGAAGGTAGTCCCGGGACTCCTCGGCAAGCGTCCGAGCCCGCTCGAGATTCCCGGTGAGCCTTCCGTCCCGCTTGTGGATCTTCCCGCCGATGATCACGGTCTCCACGTTCGACACGTCCGCGCATAGCGTCACTGCCGCGACCGGATCCATCAGCGGGGCGACGTTGGGTGCGGTCGCGTCGATCACCACCACGTCGGCCTTCTTCCCGGGGGTGAGCGAGCCGGTCCGATCCTCCAAGCCCGCCACGTGGGCCCCGTTCACTGTCGCCATCTCCAGCATCTGCTGGGCGGTGAGGAACGTCTGGGGAGTCTCCCGGTCCGCCTCCCACGCCTCCGTGAGCACCCGGGCGCGGTCGGCGCCGAAGGCGGAGCGGATCTGGGTGAACATGTCGCCGGGCGCGGTGGTTACCACGTCGATGGAGAGACTCGGCCGGAGCCCGTATTCCAGGGCCTTCAGTGTCGGGGGCCAGCCGTGGCCCATCTGGACCTCGACCTGAGGAGCGATCGAGATCGTGCCCCCCGTATCCTTGACCAGCTGCCACTCCTCGTCTGTGAAGTAGCAGCAATGGATGTAGGTCGTGTCGGATCCCAGCAGGTCCAGCTCTTTCAGCATCTTCACCATGCCGAACCTGCCCGCCGTCCGGCCCATGGCCACGTGGACGGTGAGGGGGATCCCCAGCTCTCGAGCGAGTCCCCACTCCTGCCTGACCACTTCGTCGACGCAGAAGCCCGGCCCGCGCGTGGCCAGGGCCATGGTGATCAGCCCGTTCTCCGACGAGAAGTACGTGTCGCGCACCCGCCGGACGTCATCGCCGGGGATGGCGATCTTGCTCTCGAACCAGTAGTCGCTCAGTGAGGTGTTGGCACTCCCGTAGGCGTACACAGCTCGGAGGCCCACCTCCTGGAGAGCGCGGATAGCCGCGTCGGGATGGTCCGGCGTGTTGTTGATGTGCGACCAATCGACCAGCGTGGTGATTCCCGCGTTCACGCACTCCAGCGCGCCAAGGAGGTTACTGGCGTACACGTCCTCGGGGCGGTATACGGGAGCGAAGGTGTCGAGCACCTCGACGAAGTAGTTGTCGAGGGTCGCGTTCGGAGCGCATCCTCGAATGGCGCATTCCCAGGTGTGCCGATGGGTGTCGATGAACCCCGGAATGACGATCTTTCCCGCGGTGTCGATCACCTCGGCGTCCGCCTGGATCTGCGGATCCACAGCGGCGATCGTGTCCCCGTCGATGAGGACGTCGCCGGTCGGCAGGTCCCCGATGTCGGGATCCTCCGTCAGTATGCACCCGCCACGCAGCAGCAGCCGGTCGCCCATGACTTCCTCCCCTTATGAGAGCTGCCCACCCGGACCAACAAGACAGGGTACCGCGCTCCATCAGCGACAGTAAAATCAGTGGAGAGCCCCACTGTGCACCCACGGGCCGGAGTCTTCCATCTTTCCAACGGTTCGGATTAGCGGTCGCCAGCCCTGGATACAGCAGCGGCAGCAAGGCATGAAGGACCGAAGGGCTCGACGGTGCGGTCGAACACCCGAGGCGCCCGGTCGTGGAGGCGGCTGTTAGACTCCGCGTCAGCATGGAGCGGGAAGAGCAGATCTCTGGCGACTTCGGGGACGTCGGCGAACGACTTCGTGAAGAGCGGAAGCGCCAAGGCGTCAGCCAGCGGGAGCTCGCTGCGCGCCTTGGATTGTCTCCGAGCCTGATCTCGCAGATCGAGACCGGGCGCTCCAAACCCTCGGTGAGCACGCTCTACGCGATAGTGACGGAGCTCCGTCTCTCACTCGATCGCCTCTTTCGGGGGTCAGAAGATGACATCGGGCCGCAGGAGACTGGACCCCAGGCTTCACACCGATCGCCCGCCACAGGCACGGGAGCGATCGTTCATCCGGACGAGCGCCATGTTATCGAGCTCGAGTCTGGTGTCCGGTGGGAGCGACTCACAGGGAATCCTGAGGACGAGGTCGACTTCATGTACGTCGTCTATGACGTCGGCGGCGCCTCGGCCACTAATGCCACATTGATGCGCCACCAAGGGCGGGAGTACGGCTACATCATCTCAGGCCGGCTCGGTCTCCAGATCGGGTTCCGGAGCCACACTCTCGAGCCGGGGGACTCGATCGCCTTCAACTCCACGCAGCCTCACCGGTTGTGGACCATCGGGGATGAACCGGTGCACGCGATCTGGTGCGTGGTGGGGCGGCGAGACTGAACCCTCGCAGCATCGCCCGTAGGTGAATCGGCGGGACAAGGTATGAGGTTTCACTCATGACGCTGTCGAGCCATTACCGTTCTCACGGCTCGGTGCGTGACGAACCCGCCCGCGTGACTTCCTATGGTGAGCTGAGCCACGGAAGGGGCCCCGGACCGGGCATCATTCCGCTGATGCATGATGGCATCGATCGAGTGAATCTTCGCCGGTGGCTCCGCGTTTACGTGGTCACGTCCACGGGCCTCGTGTCCGGACGGGGCCACATCGACTTGGCTCGCGCGGCTCTCAAGGGCCGAGCCACGGCGGTCCAGCTCCGGGCCCCCGAGCTTCGGCCCGAGGAGCTCCTCGTCCTGGCCTCGGCCCTTGCGGCCCTCTGCCGGAGAGCGGGCACCCTGTTCGTGGTGAACGATGTTGTAAGCGTGGCCTTGACGAGCGGAGCCGACGGCGTGCATCTTGGCCAAGGCGACGACCTGGTGGGCACTCGAGACCGCCTGGGCCCAGATCGGGTGCTGGGGATCAGCGTGGAGACGGTCCTCCAGGCGCGTCGCGCCGAAGACCTGGGGGCCGACTACCTGGGCGTGACGGTGTGGAGCTCGTCGACCAAGTCCGAGGCCGTCCCAGCGGGCCTCGATGGGCTGCGCGAGGTCGTCGCCGCCACGGGGCTCCCGGTGGTGGGGATCGGGGGGATCGACGCCTCCAATGCCCGGCAGGTCCTTGAGGCGGGCGCCGCGGGGGTGGCCGTCGTGTCGGCGGTGGGGGCGGCACCAGACCCGGTGGCTGCCACCAGGGACCTGGTTGCCGCGGTCGGGCCGTTCGAAGGGGAGGGAGCGACATGAACCTCCAGCGACCGGGCAAGGTGACGGCCGAGACGTTCGCCCGCGTGATCCTGGGGAACCTCGGAGCCCGGGATGAGGACGTCCTGGTCGGACCCCAACACGGGGTTGATGCCGGCGTCGTGCGGGTGGCGCCCGGCGTGGCCATGGCGCTCACGGCCGACCCGGTATT
>DASQUW010000110.1:0-6070 GCA_035641075.1 Actinomycetota bacterium
ACAACGGTGGGGTGCGCATCAACAACAACCGGATCGATGGGAACCTCCAGTGCAAGGAGAACGTCCCGGCCCCGACCGGCGGCGGTAACGTCGTGCAGGGTAACAAGGAGGACCAGTGCAAGAGGCTCTAGCCGCCTGAGCGAAGACTGAGGGGGGAGTGCTGCGACTGCGCTCGCTGTCTTCGAACGCCCTCCCCGTCCTGAGTGCGGGAGCAACCGATCGGGTGTGGAGAGGAGGTGCCTAGGTTTCCCGGAGTAACGAGAGGATGTTGCCGGCTGGGTCCTTGAACCACGCGATGGGAGGTCCGACCTCGCGCATCACTCCCTTCTCGTCGACTCCCTTGTAAGCCTCGAAGCGAACTCCGCTGCGCCACGAGTTGGTCCACGGCAGAGTCGATGTCGTCGACCGGGAAGTTGAGGATCGTGAACGTCGCCGGCGTGTGGTCGTCCTTTGGGGTAGACGAGTGTGTCCCGTCGCCGGCGATGTGCAGGGTCAGCATCCCATGGTCCTCGGATACCAGGAGAGCGAGTGTCTCGCCGTAGAACTGCTTGGCCCTTGGGGATGTCGTCCACGGAGAATCGCTGAATGCCTTGGTGTCCTCGAACATGCACTCCTCTTTCTGCTTCTCTATGGCTCGCCTCTCAGTGACCTGTTCGCGCCCTCGTGGGCGTTCTTCTGTATCTCGACCTCGAAGCGCGGAAGGAGGCTCTGACGGAGGACACAGTCCGTACTGAGCTGGCGTCCAGCATGTGAGCTGATTGGTGCACCCAACTGGTCAGAAGTCGAAAAAATATCTGCAGGTAGAAGGCTTGCCGGTCGGTCTCAGCAAGGGGCATGCGAAGGTTCGCCGGGATGGCTATCGCCGCCGAACTCGCTGGTTCGATTCACGATCATGGGAGGCGGAGGCTACAGCCTACAAAGACCCGCGCCCAGATGAGTCCGGCCCCGGGAAGGGGCCACCCTTAGGGAGATCCCTATGCCCCAGCTCCTTGCCGTCGTCGCTGAAGCAATGCCTGGCCAGCGCCTACGGTGATCGCCACGCCCCCGACCACGGCGATCACGTCGGTGATAAAGATCTCCGCCTCGAACTCATCGCCGATGCCGCCGGCGACGACATAGGCAATGAATTGGAGAGTCCACAGCACCCCCAAGGCCAGCGACGTAATCATCGCTGCGCGGTTCCAGCGCTGCCAGGTCCAGGCTCCCATCGATAGCCCGATCACGGCAAAGACGATGGCGGGCCCCATCTCCGGGCGGCCCCGAAAGACCAGCATGGAGATTGCGACGAGCAGGAACACGCCCCATCCCACGAGAACCAGGCGTTGCGATCTATCGGTACCAGACACTTCCCAGAGCTCCTTCGCCCGCGGACTCCCCCTGGCGTCGATCGTAACCCCGACCCGGCGGCGGGACTAGGTCGAGCAGAGTTTTAGGAAGGTACCCTGTTGGAGGAATCGGAGAGAGCCACTCCACGATTTCTCCCCGTGCACCCAACTGGACAGTACTCGAAAATATGTCCGCAGTTGGACGGGCATGTGTTCGCCCTCAGCGCTCGGCACGCCAAGTTGCGCCGAGGCGGTTACCGCCGGTGAGAAGCTTCTCGGCAAGAGCATTGTCCCGGTCCGGGAGGCCGGCCTCTGGGTACGATGCGAGCGGAAGGGCCGATGGACGCGTTTCTTTCCGGCCGGAGGCTCGACGATCCGCCGCCGAGGAGGATTCGGTTCACCGATACTGGCTTTGGACGCAGCGCCCCGGACGACGTAGGCATGCACCCGCCATCGCCGGGGACGAGCAACGCGAACGGCACGAACGCTGCGCCTTGAGTGCTTGGTCCGCGACCCAGTCCTACGGCGTGGGAGGGGTCCAGCGCAGGATCGCGCCGATCCCTTCTCGGACCCCGGCTTGCGCCGGAACAACGGCGATGCGTGCGCCGGTCAGCAGCGCGGTGCGGATGCACACGTCGATGAGGCTCGCCTCGGCCGGATCCCGGGCACCGAGCGCCTCGACGTCCTCGTGAGACAAATCGACCTGCGCGGGGGCGCGCCCGAACCACGCCGTCCGGCCGTCGGCCGCCCCATCCGCCACGAGCAGGACCTCGACCTGTGACATCGCGAGGGCGGCGAGGACATCCGCCGCGCCAGCGGCGGCCTTGTCCTGTTGACCGCGCTCCTGCTCGAACCACTTGATCAGCTCGATCGTGCTCTGGTCGGCCCACACGTCGACGAGGCGCTCGACCTCCACCTCGATCTCCTCGTCGGAGCCGTCGGCGGTCCGCCCTCCGCCGATCTCGTGCAGGGAAGCGCCGAGCTCGGGCCGAAGCGCCTCGCGGAGTAGCTGAACCGCCCGGACATCGCCCGCGACAATGACGAGGCGCGCATCCACCGCATCCACGAGGCGCTCGACCTCGACCGCGACGTCCTTCGCGTTCTCCTCCCACGTGTTCTCGGCGCGCTGCTGGTAACGGCGCTGCGACCAGCCGCCGGGACCGGATCTCGCGAGCGGGTCGTCGGCGCCGCCGGCCTCGCGGTGGATGTCAGCGCGACCGAACCTGAACGCGTAGAGGTCCGCGCCCCGCCGATCGGTGAGCACCAGGACGTGCCCTGGGCGCTGCTGACGCCATTCGATTATGGGCAACAGGGAGGGGAGCGCCGCCCACGTCGCGTCCTGGGGCGGAGGCTCCGGCCCGTGCTCGGCGTGCAGGAGGCCCCCCGTGGTGGCGACGGCGGCCAGGCACCGCCCCTCGAGGTGCGCTCCCGAAACGATCGGATCGACGTGCTCGAGAACTTCCTGCGGCACGCCGCGGTCGATCAACTCGCCGCGAAGCGTCCGCCAGCGCTGCTCGGTCATCGGCCCGGCGTTCTCGATGTCGGGACGAGTCTCCAGATAGAGGGTGAGGAACGGGCCCGGCCCACGGACGAGGGAGGCGAGGTCTTCGGCGCGAACGCCGCCACGAGGCCCGGCCTGTGATGACTCCATGCATTGCCTCTTCCCGCAACGGCGCCGTCTCAATCACGGCGGTAGTGGTCGCCTCGCACATGATTCGATGCCGGCGACCGCCGTCCGGATAGAAGAAGGCGCCGGATAAGGAGCCCGGGTGATGAAAGGCGCCTCTCGGCCTAGTGCACCACTGCCGGGGGCAGCATGTGATGTCTTGGCATCAAGCCCACCCTGCGGACCGGTCCCCGACCTCTGACGTCTGAGGTCCTCCCGGGACTCACTCTTCCAGACGATCGGTTTCCTCTCTGGCGTCCCCATGGAGGTCGGTGGAGACCGAGTCTTCGTGGTTCCTTCCCTGCCCCCCGCAGAGCTCCCGCAGCGCCGATGCCACCTCCGCGAACGCGGTGCCCTTCTCCAGGTATCGGTGGGCCCCGCAGGCGAGGGCCTTCCGAGCCAGCGTCCTGCCATGGAAGCCCGAGAGGATGGCGATCTTGGTGCGCGGGGAGCAGCGCCTGATCTCCGGGATCGCCTGGAGGCCGTCCAAGACCGGCATCGCGAGGTCGAGAACGATCGCGTCGGGCTGCTCCGCCCGGGCCAGGGCCACAGCTTCCTCCCCGTCCGCCGCTTCGCCGACGATCCGGAAGCCACCCTGGAGCTCGAGGTTCACCCTGATCAGCCTTCGGATCTCGGGGGTATCGTCGGCGAGCAGGACGCGGATCGGAACGGGAGGCCGACTCATCCCTCGCCCTCCTCCGGCAACCGCGCCGGCGCTTCGCGGACCAGATCCCCCGGCTCCAATTGGGCGTCGCCGCGCTCCGCTCCCAAGAGATCGCTGACGATGGTACGAGCCGCCTCGAGGGTCGTCTCCACCAACCGTGCAGCAGCCGGTGCATCTCCTGACTCGAGCGCGTACTTTGCCAGGGCAAGTCCCTGAATGATCTCGTCGTTCAGCTCCAGAGCCTGCTTCCGGCGAACATCGGCTTCGTGCAGCCGCTGCGCGTACTTCTCCGCACGCTTCCGCTCCGAGATGTCTTGCGCGGTCCCCACCATCTTCACCGGGTTGCCGTGCTCGTCGATCACGACCCTGCCCCGGCTGTGCAGGATCCCCTCGCTTCCGGCTGGAAGCACGATTCGGTGGTCGATGGCGAAGGGCTGGTGATCCTTGTAGGCCTTGTCCATGATGGCTGCAACGCGCTTCCGGTCGCCGGGGTGCAGGCGCTCGAGGAACGCCTCGTAGTTCACGTTGATCGAGCCCGGCTCCAGACCGTAGAGACGGAAGAGCTCGTCGCTCCAGGTCACCCGGTTCGCCGGGATGTCCCACTCCCAGCTGCCGATGTGCGCGACCTCCTGGGCTTCGGCGAGCTGCATCTCGCTGAGCTCGAGTTTCTTCACGGTGGCCCAGAGTTCCTCGGTTCGTCGAAGGACTCGCTGCTCCAGCTCCACGCCGGAGCGCCTGAGCGCTTCCCGGGCTTTGAGGCGCTCCGTCGTAATCGTGGCGAGAACGAACGCCGTCAGCGCGACGCTGCCGTTGAACGCCTGAAGGTTCACCATCTTCTCCAGGAGCGTCCCACCCGAGAACGGGCCGGTTCCCTGCACGCTCGCCCAGATGGCAGCCGCCGATGCCAGGAGCGCCGCCGGTGCCGCCCCGCGCAGCTGGAAGCGCCAAGCGGCCCAGATCAGGAAGGGGAAGATGAGGAACTGGAGCCCGACGTCGCTGGAGAAAACGAGTCGACAGGTGATCGCGAGACCCACGAAGAGCGCGGCGGCCTCCATGCGGCGACTCCACCGGGTGCCCGGCCGGAACCGGATCGATAGAAGCGACAGCAGGAACGGCGCGACGATCAGGACGCCCATCGCGTCCCCGGTCCACCATACGGACCAGGCCGATGGGAACTCATCCGCGGGGATCGCGCCGCTGAGAGCGAGTGTCGAGGCTCCCAGTGTCGCGCTGACGAGCATCCCTCCGAGGGCGGCGAGGAAGACCAGGGCCAGCGCGTCCCGGAGCCGGTCGAACTCCGATCGGAACCTGACCACCCGAAGAAGGTGGGCCGAGAGAAGAGGCGCGAGCGTGTTGCCCAGTGCGATGGCGGCCGCCGCCCCGAGCGATGGGCTGATCGGCGCGTTCACCAGAAAGGCCGCGACACCAATGCCCGGCCACACGCTGCGGCCGAGGAGGAGGATCGCGACCAGGGCGATCCCTGTCGGGGGCCAGACCGGCGTGACGTTCTCCTCGACGAGGGCGAGCCGGAGGCTGAGCACGGCGGTCACGTAGTAACCACCGCCAACGGCGAGCGTCGTGACGCCTCGCACAAGCAGGCGCTGCCTTCGCCGCGTGGAGTCCGAGATGATCTCCGTCCTGTGCATTTATCCGCCCCTCCAGACCAGCCGAGGGGCGTCCCCGTTGCCTCCTTTGGTCGTGGACTGGGGAGACTCTACCGGGGGTTCGTTAGGTGTCGGTAAGAGAAGCGTGAAGGACCCTATATCCGGGATCTAGAACGGGCGGTACCGCCCATGTCTATACATATCTACGGATAAGCGACCCTTAGGAACTGTTTGCCCGACAGCAACCGAGGACCAGACGCTCCGGCTGCGGAACGTCGGGGTTCGGGACCACAGCCTCACGATCAGTGAGAACCAGGACGACGCCATCAACCCGGGGGAGATGCGCGCCGGTAGGATTCGCCCTGGAGGGCCGCATGGGCGAGCTGCCGACCGGGACAGTCACGTTCCTGTTCACCGATATCGAGGGGTCCACGCGCCTGCTCGAGGGGCTGGGCGACCGGTACCGGGCGGTGCAGGAGGACCACTTCCGGCTGATGCGGACGGCCATCGCCGAGGGGGACGGCCTCGAGGTCCGCACCGAGGGTGACGCGTTCTTCGTGGTGTTCCCTTCCGCCGTCGGTGCGGTGCGGGCGGCCGCCGCTGGCCAGCGGGCCTTCGCCGCTCACCGGTTCCCCCACGGCGAGCCCCTGCGGGTCCGGATGGGCCTCCACACCGGGGAGGGGGTCCTGGGCGGGGACGACTACCTGGGCATCGACGTGAACCGGGCCGCCCGGATCGCCGCGGCCGGCCACGGGGGACAGGTCCTGCTCTCCGAGGCCACCCGGGCCCTGGTGGAGGCCTCCCTTCCCGC
>DASQUW010000111.1:0-8896 GCA_035641075.1 Actinomycetota bacterium
CATTGTTCGGGCGTTCTGGATCCAGCCCTCCCCCGGTTGACAAGTTCCCCCTGTGGGGAACTAGGGGGAGTTCATCACGCTCCCCTCCACGTCACGGCCCGGGCCCCGGAGCCCGAGGCATGGGCCGCGACGGCGTAGATCCGTTCAGACCTCCACGTGCAGGTACATCCCAGTCCGCGTGGGCTTGTCCACGAGGTCCGCGTCGCCTGCCACGGTCCGGTAACCCTCCGTCCCGCCGAGGACGGCGAACTTCGAGCTCCCGGGACCCCGCGGGTCGAGGCCCTCGATGATCAGGTCCCCGGCGGCCAGCTCGAGCAGGTACGAGGATCGCCACAGCCCGGCCGTGGCCGTGATCCTGTTGCTCACGACCACGCACTCCCCCCTGACCCGACCCACCCGATCGGTCTCGGCCCGGTCGAACAGGGGAGCCCGCATCTTCGCCCTCCTCTCTCTCGGACCCCCGATCGGGCTTCCGAGCTGCGGGATGGAGTGGGGCGCCGGGTAAACCGGCGCCCCACTTCCTTATCAGCCTCCTACGGCGCGGGGCAGCCAGGGGCCGGCAACGGCTGGTCGATGCGCAGCGCCACCGGCGGCGTCGTCTTCCGCACGAAGTACGAGGCGTAGAGCACCACGTCGGTCGTGCCCTCGTTCCTGGCCAGGTGAATCTCGTGGGGCAGGTTCGAGAAGGATTCTCCCGACTGGTACTCGATCTCTTCCGTGCAATGCTCAGCGTGGTAGAAGCTCAGGGTGCCGCTCAGGACCGTGACGATGGTCGGGCCGGGATGGCTGTGCCAGCCAAGCGTGCCTCCCGGATCGATCTTGATCCTCTGATAGGCGATCTCGATCGGTCCCTTGGTCTTGACCTCGACCTCCGCCGTATCGCCGTTCTCGAACTCCATGCTGAAGTCGAGTGGGCGGTCGACCAGCGGGCCCCGGGCGGTTTCCACCGTAAACCCGCTCGCTGGGGTTCCAAGGGCGTTCCCCACCAGGGCGCCCAGCACTGCGGCGAGCGCGATAAGGATCAGGCCTGTTCTCCGAAGCATGACGCTCCTCCTCTCCATTTGCCGACGGGTCGCCGCGGAAAGCGCGTACCAGCGGACCTTCGGCAGCCAGGGTTCATCTCGGCGTGGCGGGCGCCAGGCCCACTGTCAGAGTGGCCTGGGTCACGGGAGACTTGGGCAAAAGTTGTTCAGCCCATCACCCCCTTCCGCGCTTCCGACTGTGTTCGTCGCCGTCGAAGACGGGCCGAGTATACGGGCCCGCTGTCTGCGGTATGTCATGGCTCGATCCGGATCGATTCGAGGATCGCCCGCTGCTCGGTGAGGTCCTGCGGCGGCGAGCCGGGGGACCGATGCGCCACGATCACGAGGCGGGTGCCCTCGATGTCGAGGATCCAGAACTCCTCTGTGTAGCCCGGGCCCGTGTGGCCGTAGAACACGCCGCCGACGTCGATCCAGCTCTTGAGGTTGCCGCCCGGGCATCCGGCGAATTCTCCGTCTCCTTCGACCGGCAGGTCGGGCACGGTCAGCTCGAGGTGGTTCCCGCTGTAGCCGTAGATACTCACGTCCTCGGGGGGCGAGGTCACCCGGAACGGCGCCAGATCCGCCAGCGCGGTGGCGAGGTCGTCAACGCTCGGTCCGACCGGTGGATCGGCCGGGGAATGGTCGCGGCAGCCGTGCCGCACCACGTTCGTCACGGTGGTGATGCTCACGCCCACGTGCCCCTCGTCGCCGGCGAACTTGACCGCGCCGCTCCACTCCGACCACCCCTCGGCGAGGACGTCGTACACGACCCGAAGGGGCGTTGAGGGGTCCTGGTCGGGATCCATGAAGTAGGTCCCGGGCTCGAGCGGAGCGAAATCGGCGAGCGCCAAGATGTCCTCGGCCGTAGGTGTGGGGGTGGAGTCGGGGGCCACCGCCCGTTGGTCTTTGCTCGCCGGGCGCGGGGCGTCCCTTGAGGAACAGGCCACAGCCGCAAGGCCCACTAGGGCGACGACCGCGATCACCGAAGCGCAGCCCCGCTTCTGTTCCCTCCGGGCGCGCGGGCGACCGGGGTTCCCCTTCTCGAAGTCATGCATTCGACCCATCTCCTCACTCATGCGGCCCGACCTACGTCCGGGCGGTCCCTAGAACCACGGTGTGAGGTTGTCGGATGAGGCTTGAGAACCGCTGGAAGCCTCTCAAGCGGTCCTCAAGCGCCTCGCTTCAGAGTGGGGGTCAATGACCAACCGATGGGACCCAGTCGGCGTCCGACGCTCAGCAACGGGTGGGGCCATACTCGGCGGCATGCAGCGGACCGTGTCCAGGGGCAACATGCAGTTCCGCGTTCTGGGCCCCCTCGAGGTGAGTGTAGGGGGCGGCCCCATCCCACTCGGGGGACCAAAGCAGCGGGCGGTCCTCGCGCACCTGCTCTTCCGCGCGAACCAGGTCGTCCCGGTCGAGACGCTGATCGACCAGATCTGGGGCGAAGAGCCGCCCGAGCGGGCCCGGAACGTCATCCAGACCTATGTCTCGCACCTGCGGAAGGCGCTCGGCCGCGACCGGATCCAGAGCCACGGACCGGACTACCGGCTGAGTCTCGATCCCTCCGAGTTGGACGCCACCCGGTTCGAGGAGCTCGTGAGGCACGCGAAGAAGGCCCTCGCCATGGATCCGAACGTCGCGGTCGGCACGCTTGATGACGCCCTGGCGCTATGGCGCGGGGCGGCCCTCGCGGACTTCGCCGACGAGTCTTCACTCCTGGCCGAAGCCGCCCGGCTCGAGGAGCTTCGCCTGGAGGCTCAGGAGGCCAGGGTCGAAGGGCTCCTGGCGGCCGGCGCTCAGGCCCAGGCGATCGGGGAGCTGGAGCCCCTGCTCGCCCGGCACCCGTGGCGGGAAAGCCTGTGGGGCCTCCTGATGCTGGCCCTCTATCGAGAGGGGCGACAGGCCGAGGCCCTGAACGCCTTCCAGCGAGCGCGGGAGATCCTGGCCGAGGAGCTCGGGATCGATCCCTCGCCCGAGCTCACGAAGCTTCACGGACGAATCCTCAAGCAAGATGCCGGACTGGATCTGCGGGGAGAGCCGCTCCGCGGCTACAGGCTCCTGGAGAAGATCGACGACGGACCAACCGGGGTCGTCTTCCGTGCGATCCAGCCCCACGTCGAACGCGACGTGGCCGTCAAGATCTTCCATGAGGCAACCGCCGCCGATCCGGAGTTCGTTCGTCGCTTCGACGCGGATGCCCAGGCGGTCGCCGCCCTGGAGCATCCCCACATCGCCCCCATCTACGACTACTGGCGGGAGCCCGCCCGCGCGTACGTCGTCTCTCGCTACCTGCGTGGGGGGAGCCTTCGAGCCATCGAGGAGAAAGGGGAGCGGCTGGAGCGAGAGCGGGTCCTTCGCGTCGTCGACCAGATCTCTCTGGCGCTCGCGTTCGCTCACCGCCAGGGGATCACGCACGGGAACGTCGGATCGTCCAACATCCTCTTCGACCCGGATGGGAACGCTTATCTCGGGGACTTCCTGATCAGGGGCGGCCCCGCGGGGGACGCCTCGGAGGACGTCCAGGCCCTCGCTCGGCTGGCCGAGCGATTGCTGCCCAGCGAACCGTCCCTGGCGGAGTTCGCCGAGAAGGCAGAGGCCGGCCCTGTGCCCGAGGCGGGTGCGCTCGCCGAGGTGGCCCGCAGGGCCCTCGAACCTACAGCCATCGTCGCTCCACGCCGGGTCGACGAACGGAACCCCTACAAGGGACTCCGGGCATTCACGGAGCCCGACGCCCACGACTTCTTCGGGCGGGAGGGGCTTATTCGGCGCCTCGTCACCAGGCTGGGCGAGGCGGGGCCGGGATCAAGGTTCCTGGCCGTTGTCGGCCCGAGCGGCAGTGGGAAGTCATCGGTGGTTCGCGCGGGCGTGGTTCCGGCGATCCGGAACGGGGCCCTGGGAGGCCCGGAGGATCCTTTCGTCGCCGATATGTTCCCCGGAGAGCACCCCATCGACGAGCTGGAGGCCGCCCTCCTTCGGATCGCGGTGCATCGGGTGCCACGGCTCCGCGAGCGGCTCGATTCAGGATCTCGGGGACTGCTCGAGGCGGTGGATCTCGTGGCGCCCGACCAGGCGGAGATCGTGCTCGTGGTCGACCAGTTCGAGGAGGCCTTCACCCTCACCACAGATGAGCGGGAGCGGGAACTGTTCCTCGAGTCCCTTCGGGTCGCGGCCGCCGACCCCGAGAGTCGGCTCCGGGTGATCGTCACCCTCCGTGCGGACTTCTACGACCGCCCCCTCATCTACCCTCGTTTCGGAGAGCTGCTCGCCGAACGGACCGAGGCGGTTCCTCCGCTCACCCCCGACGAGCTCGAGCAGGCGATCCGAGGGCCGGCCGAGAAGGTCGGCGTCCGGCCCGAGCCCGGGCTGGTTGCCGAGATGATCGCCGACGTCGCCCATCAACCCGGGGCCCTCCCGCTCCTCCAGTACGCGCTCACGGAGCTGTTCGAACGTCGAGACGACGATCGGCTAACCCTGGCCGCGTACCGGAGGATCGGCGGGATCGCGGGGGCCCTGTCCGCTCGGGCCGGCCGCATCTACGAGTCCACCGAGCCACAGGGCCGCCGTGCCACCAAGCAGGTGTTCCTGCGGTTGGTCACCCTCGGAGAGGGCCGGGAAGACACCCGCCGCCGCGTCGCGCGAAGCGAGCTGGACGCCCTCGAGGTGGAGGCGGAAGCGGTCGACGGCGTCCTGGACACCTTCGGGCGGCACCGGCTCCTGACCTTCGATCGGGAACCCTCCACCCGGGAGCCCACGGTCGAGATCGCCCACGAGGCGTTGCTCGGCGCGTGGGGCCGGTTGCGCACGTGGATCGACGGTGCTCGAGAGGACCTCCGTCAGGAGCGAGGCCTGGCCCGGGCGGCCGCCGAGTGGCGAGGTTCCGATCGCGATCCGAGCTTCCTCACGCGCGGTGCCCGACTCGAGCAGCTCGAGTCGTGGGCGGCGACCACGGACCTGGCCATGGGGGGACCGGAGCGCGCGTACCTGAAGGCCAGCGTCGATCTGCGCGATCGAGAGCAGGAGGAGGAGGAGCGACGGCGAGCGCGTGAGGCCCGGATCGAGCGACGATCGACAGGCCGGCTGCGCGGCCTGGTCGCCCTCTTCGCGGCCGCGGCCCTCATCGCCACGACGCTCACCGTCGTGGCCACGAACCAGCGTCGCAGGGCACAGCGGGAGGCCAGGATCGCCTCGGCGAGGGAGCTGGCCGCGGCCGCTGTGGCGAACCTCGAGGCCGACCCCGAGCTCAGCGTCGTGCTCGCCATCGAGGCCGTCGAGACCACCCGCTCGTCGGACGGGACGGTTCTCCGGGAAGCGGAGGAGGCCCTCCACCGGGCAGTCCTGGCGTCCCGGCTCGAGTTGGAGGTGCCCGGGGTGGGGGGCCTCCTCGCCTGGAGCCCCAAAGGGGTCTTCGTCACCGAGGGCCGCGAGGACTCGGGTCTGATCGACATCAGGGACACGGAGACGGGCGAGAGCGTCCTCTCGTTCCAGGGACACGATGGCGACGTGAACGACGTCGCGTTCAGCCCGGACGGGTCGAGGCTCGCCTCCACCGGGGAGGACGGAAAGCTGAACGTATGGGACCCCTCGACGGGGAGGCTCCTCTCGAGCCTGTCGGCGGACGGCGGGGCATGGGGTCCGTCGTTCAGTGCCGATGGGTCGCTCGTGGCCGGGGCCTGGAGGGAACCCGCAGATCAGGTTCGGGTCTTGGATCTGTCCACCGACCGGGTGGTCTCAACGGTTCGTGTGCCGGGGGCGGTCGACACGGCCCTCAGTCCGGATGGGAAACGGGTGGCCGTTGCCAAGTGGTGGCCGGACGAAGAAGTGGGCACCGTGTTCGACGTGAGGACCGGCGAGGAGGCGTTCGCTCTCGTGGGGCCCAACTGTTGCTCGTATCCACCCACCCGGGGGGTGTCCTGGAGTCCGGACGGCCGACTCGTCGCCTCGAGCAGCGAGGACGCCGCTCGGGTCTGGGACGCGGAAACGGGAACCCGCCGGTACACGCTGCGCGGTCGCAGCGGTTCCATCCTCGGCGTCGCCTGGAGTCCCGACTCGTCTCGCCTGGTCACGGGCAGCTCCAACGGAACCGCGAAGGTGTGGGAGATCCGCTCTGAGAGCGTTCGGGAGCGGTGGTCGTTCTCCATGCAGGAGACGAAGAGCGGCATCGTGGGGGTGGCCTTCTCCTCCGATGGAAGCCGGGTGATGGCCGGAGACGCGGACATCTCCGCCGTAAAGGTCTGGGATCTGGGACCGACCGGCGACGCCGAGTGGGCGAACCTTCCAGCGCCGGGCTTTCCCGCGGCGGAGTTCATGCCGGACGGACGGCGCGTGGTGACGAGCAGTTGGGATGGCCGCCTGGAGGATCGCCAGAGTGGAGGCGCGGTAACGATCTGGGACCTGCAGACGGGGCGGGAGCTTCGAACACTCGGGCCGCCGACCGACTATTTCCGGTTCCAATCGTTCGATGTGAGCCCCGACGGTTCGTCGATCGCCCTGGGCGGCTGGAGCAACCCCAGCGATTTCGGGGGTGCGTCGGCGGTAAGGGCGTGGGATACCTCGACCGGCGAGGAGCTTTGGCGGATCGGACACGACCTCGACGTCAACGAGGTCGCCTTCAGCCCGGATGGCGATTATCTGGCCACAGCAAGCTGGGACGGAACCGCGAAGATGGTCGATCGCTCCGGCCGGGTAATCCGAGTGCTGGGGGTGTTCGGCTTCGGCTTCAACCTCTCCGACGTCGCGTTCAGCTCGGACGGTCACCTGGTGGCCACGGCCGAGTGGGCCGGCTCCGCGGAGCGCGTGAGGGTGTGGGAGTGGGCGCGGGGGGAGGTCGTCCTCACGATCGACGCGGAGGGACCATCGGCGCAGGTGGACTTCGATCCCACCGGTCCGAGGGTCGTGTTGTCTGGTGCGAAGGGACTCGCGGAGGTATGGGATGTGGAGAGCGGTGAGCGGCTGACCGTGCTGGCCGGACCTCCCGGAGGCGTCGAGGACCTCGCCTTCAGCCCCGACGGATCGCGCATCGCCATAGCGAGCGTCGACGGTCTGGTGCGGCTGTTCGACGCGGACGCGGGCGCGCCACAGCTCAGCCTGCGAGGGTCCGGATGCGCGGTACAGGGTGTGGCTTTCAGTCAGGACGGTATGAAGCTCGCCTCCACGAGCTGGTGCGACGGTGTCCGGATCTGGGCTCTCGACATAGACGATCTCCTCGAGATCGCGCGGCGAGAGGCCGGGAGATCGCTCAGCTACGAGGAGTGTCGCCAGTACCTCCGCGTGGACGAGTGCTCTCAGGCGGACGTTCCCTCCTAGAATCCACTCCTCATCTGGTTCCAGCCGTTCTCAAGCCTCCTCCCTCAACATCCTCCCCGTAGCCGAGTTGAGAGAGGAGATGAGTCCTCGTGCACGATCCTGAGAACCGCCCCATGACCAGGATGAGTCCGAGGCGCTCGTTCCCCCTCAGATGGCGATATCAGTAGCGATGGCGATGCTGATGGCCGGATGCGCTTCCTCTCCGGAAGCACATCCCACGGAGCCCACGTCGACCGTGGACGCGGGCAAGACGATGCTGACCCCCGTGGAACCTGCCAGACCACCTCCGTCGCCGGGGACGTTGGGCTCCCTGGCGTACGGGGTCGACGGCGACATCTACGTGGCCGACTGGGACGGTTCGAACCCGGTCCGCATCGCGGACGGCCGTCCCCCCAACGAGTGCGGTGACTGGCCGGGCGGCGGCGAGTATTGGGGAGAGGGCCCGATCTGGTCGCCCGACGGGCGGTATCTGGCATATCGGCACGCGAACTGCGACCCTCCCGGGGACGTCGCCCGGCGATCGGACGTCGTTATCAGTGATCCGGAGGGCAACGTCGTGGCGGAGTTCCCCGGCGAGGGCTGGGACATCTCATGGTCGCCCGACTCCACCCGGGTTGCGGTTTGGGTCGACCTCGTCGATGGGACGATTGGCGTGTTCGGGCTCGATGGCGAGCGGCAGGCGCTGCTCACCGTGCCACCTGAAATGCGTTCAGCGGGGGATTACGACCCGGTGTGGTTCCCGGACGGCCAATCGCTCCTGGTTCCCGACGTGGTGGTCCCCATCGACCGAAGCACGCCCCACGAGCCCCCGTTGGCTGATCGACGCCCGTGGTCGGTGACGTACTCGCCCGACGGATCGCGTGTCGCCTACGCCACCCGCAAGTCGCTCGTAGTCGCCGAGACCGATGGCTCCAACCCTCAGGAGGTGTTCGGTGATTGGGTGTGGGATCCCGTCTGGTCGGCAGCCGGTGATCGTATCGCCTTCACGTCGCGGTCGAGGTCCAGTTCTTGGGAACCGAACCAACTCCGGGTGCTGGACCTGGCGACCGGAACGGTGACGTTGGTGGCCGAGGCGGAGGCGTCGGACATGCTCCAGGTCATCGACTTCTCGCCCGAGGGAGATCGGATCCTCTTCTCCAGGATAGAGGACCGCCAGCTCGGCGAGGCCTCGCTCTGGGGCGTCGATGCCGATGGCTCCGATCGCCATCGTCTCGTTGGCGTGACCGCGTGGGGCGATTGGCTGTCGCCCGGTCCGACGCCGTGAGAGCTCCCACCTTTTCCTGTCCGCCGACTCCCTTCCGCTCGCGCCTCCCGCGTCGCGGATCGTCGCTGACGGAGCTCCGACGACGAGCTCGAGCGTCTGGAGAAGCGCTCGCCGACTGCACTAGTCCTCCTGCCAAAGCACGGGCGCGACCATGTGCGTGCCAGATAGGCCCTTGAGCTCGACGTCCCTGGGTGTGGCGAACACGAACTCGCCGGAGCTCTCGGTGAGGTCTCGTACCAGCGAGGAGACGAGAATCTCCGATCCGCGTGCCTCAGCGGCGATGCGGGCGGCCTGGATGACCGCCTTG
>DASQUW010000112.1:0-13732 GCA_035641075.1 Actinomycetota bacterium
CCTGCGGCCGTTCCCCGTCGATGCCGCTCCAACCCGCTCGGCCCATGTCCGGTCGTACAGGGACCCGACGAGTCTTCCTCGATCGAAGAGGATCGTTCGCTGGGCCATCGAGCCCTCATCGTCGAAGCTGAAGGATCCCCACGCCCCCGGCACGGCGGCGTCATCGACCCCGGTTACCAGCGAGGAAGCCAGAGTTTCCCCTCGACGGCCCCGGTAGATCGAGGCTTCCTTCCCGATGGTGTCGGCCTCGAGTCCGTGGCCGCAGGCCTCGTGGAACAGGACCCCGCCGCCTCCCGGCCCGACGACCACCGCCATCTCCCCGGCCGGCGCCGGGATTCCACCGAGCATCGCGACCGCGCGGGCTGCCGCCGTCCTGGCGGTCTCGGCCGGCGAATGGCGCGCGAGCACCTCCGCACCGCCGAGGCCGGCGGGTCCTTCGAATCCGGTCTGCAGCACACCGTCCCGGGCGGCGACCACGTTCACCACGAATCGGAGCCGATGCCGCTCCTCCTCGACCCAATCTCCATCGGAGTTGGCCACAAGCGTGCGCTGGATCGAATCGCCGTAGCCCGCCACGACCTGCCTGACGTCGGCGGAGTGGGAACGGGCCACGTCATCTGCTTCCCACAACCACGCCACCTTGCTTTCGCGAGGGACGGATGTCGCCGGCTCCTCGACGGGGTGGGTGACCGGTGGATCGGGACGACTGAAGTCGAGCACGGGAACGGGAGAGCCTCCGGACACCGCCGCGCCGGCCGATCTCGCCGCCTCGAGCAGCGCCTCCGGGTCAAGCCGATTGGAGTAGGCATACGCCGCGGTCTCCCCGGCGAGGACGCGAACGCCCGCGCCACGATCGAGCCCGGTCGAGGCTTCCTCGATCTTGCGGTCGTCCAGCCGAAGCGACGTGGAGCGCCGCTCCTCGGCGTAGATCTCGGCGAAGCGGCCGCCAGATTTCAGGGCAGCGCGCAGCACGTCCCGAACCAGGGCCTCGTCCAGCATGAAGCCCCAGTGTAGCCGCGGCGTTTCCTGCCCTGTACCGTTCACGCGTGTCGAGGTCGCTGCGTGTCCTGGGGTTCTCTGCCGCGGGAGGGGCACTCATCGTCGCCCTGTACCTGGTCCATCCGATCCTCGGGGGCCATCGACTTCCGGTCGGGCCCGACGGCCCGGTGTACGTGTGGTGGACGAGATACGCGGCCGCCGAAGGACTGGGAGTGCTCCCCGGGCGCGCCGGGGTGCCGTCGGTTGCGCTCATCTTCGGGACCTTCTTCCGGACCGACCCCTTACAGACCGTGGCCCTCCTCGGCCCGATCCTCGCCGCGGCGACGGGCCTGGCGGCCGCGGCAGCAGTGGAGGTGCTCCTGGGGCCCAACCCGATGCGCTCCGGCGCAGCCGCCGTGCTGACCGCAGCGTGGGCCGGGCACCTGGCCGCTGGCTATCTCGGCACCCTGGCGCTGGCCGCGGTCTTCCTCTCTGCGATCGCGGCGTTCGGACTGGCAGAGAGATCCTGGCGTGCCGTCGTCTTGGGCGGTGGGTTGGTGGCCTCGGCCGCGCTTACGCACCGGCCGCTTCTTCTCCTGCTGCTTGCGATCCTGGCCGCTGCGGCGATGGCCCTCACCCCCGATGCCTTCCGCAGACGCCGGGACGGCGCGAGGCTCCTGGACACGGCCGTGGGGCGCATGACCTCCGGGGCGGTGGCAGGGGCGGCCTTGGGGCTCGGGCTGGGCGTCGTGGCCGGGCCCGGACCCACGCGTCCGTTGGTGGAGACGTCTCAGGACGCCTTTCTGCGCAGCCACGGTCTGGGAGATGCCCTGCGCCGTGAGTTCCGTCTGCGTCTCGCCGCCGACGCTCGGCGAGCAGCGGTTCCCCTTGTGGTGGGCTCCGCCCTCGGAGTGGCGGGATTTGCCCGGAGCGCCTGGGAAAGGAGACCGGAGTCTCGATTCTTTCTGGCGGTATGCGGCGCGTGGGGCGTCCTCGGCTTCGCCGGCGTCGCGGTTCTGGTGGCTACGGGCGGCCCGGCCAACCGGCTGGTCACGTTCGCGTTTTTCATCCCATTGATCGCCGCCGTTGGGGCCGAGTCGCTCGTTCGCCGAGGGGGCGCGGGCCCCGTGATCGCCGCGGTGGGGGGGCTCGCCATGGTGGCTGTGTCCATGTACGGCTGGTATCGACAGGAGCCTTATTTCGAGCCGGTCGAAGTCGAGACCGTCGAGTCCACGAGGGAAACGATCCAGGCGCTTCCCGAGGGGACGCAGCTGGTGTTCCTCGTCGACACGGACGAGAAGGCGGCTGCGTTCCATGTCACCCGTTTCGCCAACGTCATCCGCACGGCCCTGCCGGCGGAGCGGATCGCCGACGTGCGCCTCGCCGTAGGCCGACCCGAGGACTTCCTGGCCGGCCGCCCCACCCTAACCGGGAATGGAGAGCACGACCGAATCTCCGAGTCGTACCTGGCCGAGAGCCGGACCCGGGGCGCCCGTTCGGTCATCTTCGTCGTCGAGCCCTTCAACAAGTCGGGCTACGCGGCCGCCGCTCGGTTGGGAACCTCGGTGGCCCCGGGCGTCGTGGCGCTCCGGGGCAGCGTGCCGACTCCCGTCCGGGACGGCGAGGTCTCGAGGTCCGCCGGCGAAGGTCCCCCTGGGCTGGGGCCGGTCGCTCTCACCGCGTTGTCCATCGGCGCTCTGGCCCTGCTGGCCCTGGCCGGAGCGGGGTGGGCGCGGTGGGGATTGCCCGCCGCCTCCCCACTTGCCGTGGTCGCCGCGGCCCCGTCAGCGGGTCTGGCGAGTCTCATCCTCAGCGCGGTGGGCGCCGATATCGCCGGCGTCTCTCCGAGCGGGCCGGGCGGAATCGGGGCTGCCGTCCTCGTCGGCTCTGCGGGATACATCGCTGCCGCGCGCGCAGGCCGATAGCCCGGCGACGGCGACTGAAGCCGCCGGGAGTTCCGCCACGAGCAGGGGGTCTCGTGCCCCCTGAGCTGGACCAAGGGCAAGGCGGCGTCGAAGCTCCAGGAGAAGGCGCACCATGATCACCAGGGCCGCGGGACTGGCAACCCAGTGCAGCCCGATCACCATCGCCTCCCACAGCGGAGGCGAGCTCGAGGAATCGGCGACGAGTTCGGTTATTGCCAGCACGACCGCGAGGAAGATCGCGCCGCCCCGGGCCACGCGGGGAAGCAACCACGCGAACGGCATCACCACGACCGCATACCAGGGAAGCAAGAGCGGCGAGGTCATGAGGGCGATCAACATGGCCCACCCCATCGCCGCGACGGTGATCTCGGGTGTGATCCGTTGGGGGTCACGAGCCAGATGTCGGATCAGCGCGATGAGGACGGCAACAAGGATCGCCGGGAACGCGATCCGTGCCAGGAACCCAGCGGCCGTGCCGACCCCGGGAAGTCCGAGGAGACGCCCGGCGCCGCGAAGCAGATTCCACAGGAACGCGGACGGCGCCAGCCACCCCTGCCGGGTGGAGAGCTCCAGTGTCCCGAGGGTCGGATCGCGAGTCTGCAGAAACAGAACGACGAAGGGCAGCGAGACAAGGGCACCCACACCGGCGTGCATCCCCAGCACGCCCAGGCGGCGGCCAGGACGTCGGAGCACGGCGGCGCCCACCGCCACCACCAACGGAATCACTGCCGTCACCTTGACCAGCGATCCCAGGACGAGGATGCCCGTCCCGACCAGCTCCCTCCGGGAGAGTATGAGGAGGACGGCTCCGGCCACGGCCAGTCCCACGAGCGCATCGTTGTGTCCCCCCGCCACACCGTGAAACACCACGACGGGGTTCCAAGCGACCAGCGCCGCGGCGAAAGCGGTTCGCTCCGGGTGAACCCGCCGGGCCCCTGCCACAACAAGAAACATCGTGGCCAGGCTGGCCAGAACGGCCACCAGCTTGAACGCCCAAACCATCGCAGCGGGGGAGGTCGCGACGCTGGTGATCCCGGCAGAAAGCGCAACGAAAGCGGGACCATACACGGAAGGCGAATCCTGCCAGTCTCTCGACACGAAACGAAACATCGGGTCCTGAGGAAATGCGTCGGGCGTGGTCACGAAGGGATTGGCACCGTATTCCGAGACCATCCGTCCGTACATCCCGTAGCTGTAGACGTCTCGCGAAAGAAAGAGCGGGATGGTCAGCGCCAGGATGTGCAGCAGGACGCCCACGATGATCACTCGGCCCACTCCGAGCGACCCACGCCACGCCAGTCGTAACGCGTAGAGGAATGCGGCGACGGCCGCGAACAGCAAGACTGCGGACAGAGCAGCGGCCGCATCTCGCGGAAGTCGGTCCAGAGAAAGGACCTCAGCGGCCCTTGCCAGTAAGGTTGGCGCCTCGGCTCCCGGGGGAAGCGGCGGAGTCAGAGGAGAATCCGGCCGCGATGCGAGCAGCCCCACCGCCGTCGACGACGAAACCACCGCGATCGTCGCGATGGTGGCGGCGCGGCCTGCGATCGTCGCAGGAGCCCGGGACATGCGCCGATGCTACCAGGGGCTCCCACTTGTTCTGACCAGCGGTGACTGCGGTAGGATCGTCGGGCAGCGGCCGGGAGTAAAGGATGTCCACGACCACGTCCGAGCAAGACCATCCAACCCTCGTGGTCATCGATCGTGAGTATCAGCGGCTCAACGAGGTTCTCGACAACCTCTCGCCAGAAGCGATGGAACGTGCGGCGTTCGATCCTGAATTCGGGAGCGCTCCCTGGACGGTGAAAGACCTCCTCGTGCACATGGCTGCGTGGAAACGCAACGCGATACGAGTGAGCGAGATGGTGCGGTCGGATCCCTCGTCCGTGCCCGAGTCCGGGACTCCTGACGAGATCCTCGAGATCAAGGTCGATCGATTCAACCGCGAAACGTACGAGCGATGGCGGGGTAGATCGATCGATGAGGCGCTGGCGGAGCATCGCGCCGCCCACGAAGAGCTTGTTAGCGCCTTGGAGTCCCTGCCGCGCGACCTGATTCCCCAACCAACTTCCAGGAATATCTGGCCCTATCCGGCGATCTGGCACGTCAAGATGCACCGCATGGACATCATGGACGCCGTCGGATGAACCAGGTCCAACGGAGTTACCATCGAGATCGAGCCGCGCGCGGCTCAGTGGCCCTCGTAGCTCAGTGGATAGAGCACCGGTTTCCTAAACCGGGTGTCGGAGGTTCGATTCCTCCCGGGGGCACCTACCCCACCAGCATTTATGTCAGTACCGCCCTCTAACCTGGACCCAAGTTGGACCCAAGCATGGACCCGCTCGTGGGTCCGGGAGGGAGGCATGATGAACGACCGATTGCCCGGTGCCGTCACGCAAGATGGGAGCTCGTACCGAGTCAGGAAGTGGGTCGAGGGCCGCCGGGTGCAGCGGCGCTTCAAGACCCTAGACGAGGCCCTTGCGTTCCTGAGAGATCTCGAGGGCCGCATCAGGGTTTTACGCCTTCGAGACATCCGCGAAGGGGCCTCCACGAGGGTCGGGGACCTCGTCGCCCGGTGGTTCGCGAACCATCGGAGGCGCCTTCAGCCCGGCACACAGTTCGATTATGAATGGCGGATCCGACACGACATCTCGAAGATCGCGGACGTCGATGCCCACGATCTGATCCGGGATCCGAGCATCCTTCACGACTTCTACTGGAACCAACTGGGGCCGCAGAGTGCCCGAAACGCGCGCACGATCCTCCTCCAAGCCTTCGAGGAGGGCGTCATGAGGAAGCTGATCCCGGAGAACCCCGCGAGGGGTCAGAAGCTTCCATCGGCGAGGAGCGTCGACAAGGACATTCCAACGCCAGAGGAGGTTGCCAAGATGATCCTGGCGGCGGAGGAGGAGGATGGGCTGTGGGGCCTCTTCGTAAAGATCACCGCCACTCTGGGCACGAGGCGGGGCGAAACCTGCGCGCTCCGCTGGGAGGACTTCGACGCCGGCAGCCAGCGGGTTCTCCTGCGACGGGCTGCCTGCGTCTCGGTCGACGTCCTCACCGTGAAAGCGCCAAAGTCGGGCCGGTCCCGCACGCTGCACATCCCTTCGGATGCATTCTGGCGGGGGCTCGAGGAGTTCCGCCTCCCGAACGGGTTCCTTTTCCGCGGTTGGGTTCGCGATCCCGTTAGGCGCCGGGAACTGGAAAGCCGTGGCGAGGACAAATGCTGGCACGTCTACACGGCGAGCCATCGATTCGGTCGCATGATCCGCCGCCTCGGGCTGCTATCGGAGAACGGCCGTCCCTACGGACTTCACTCCCTCAGACACTTCGTGGCCACCCAGCTCTACAACCAGTCCAAAGACTGGGTTCAGGTGGCGAAGTTCATGGGTCACCGCGATCCGAGCATCACGATGAAGCTCTATGCGAACCACGTCGTCGAGGCGGGCCAGCGCGAGCTCGGCGCTCTCGCCGCCGCCCCTTGGTGGCCCAGTTAAGAGCCGCCACCGAACAACTCCTTAGGGCGGCCCGTGGGTCGAGGGAGAGAGATCGGCAGTGCTGGTGGAGCTAGGGATCAGGACCGGAGAACATCGTCACCCGTTGGGTCCGGGCTCCACCGTCCCTGCAGCCAGCGACGTTCGTACGGCCCGCGCGTCGGGCGGGCTGGGAAGAGGCTTGCAAGGACACGCGGGATACGAGGCCGGATCGCGATCGCGGCATAGAGGAGTCGCAGAACTTGCTCCGGGGGGAGCTCAGGGGCCCACAGCAGAAGTGTGCCCTCGCCCACGTCCGCGACCACGTCGTCGGGAAGTCGGAGGAGGGCTTCCATCATGCGCTGATCGAGAAAAGCGGTGGCGAACCGGGCGTCTTCAGTCTCCACAAGGAAGCGGCGATCGAACTCCTCGAGCTCGAGTCGCACATCCGGCCAGCCAAAAGCACGCTTCGTGTCGTCGGACAGGTCGCGAGGCGCAACCCGCAGTCGCGAACAGGAGAACGCAAGCGGCACCACGGCGCACGTGAGCCTCCGGCGAACGCCGATCGGGTCGTCGTCGGCAGGATCCTGGTACCAGAAGTCGAAGGCGTGAACGTCCGCGCCCTGACGCCGATCCCAGACCACGTTCTCGGAACCCCTCCTCGGATGCCCGAACATCGGAAACGGCAGCCATTGCGTGTCCGGGAACGGGTCGAGCGGAGCGAACTCCAAGCCGGCGCGGCGACAAAGCAGCATCAGCCGCCGCTGCCGGGCCGCCCTTCCTCGTCGACGCCACCAGACCGTGGCAACCGCCGCCGCAACGCCGACCCATATGAGCCACCTCATCCAATGAGACGTCGGGCTGGCCGAGCCCGAGCTTGAATCGGACTGAGGCCGGAAGACGCCCGGAGGACTGCACGTCACCAAGAACGCGATCCGTCGGGGTCCGCTTCACGATCCTTAGATCGTCTGGACCTCCAGCGTTCTAGATTCCCGGGCTCTCTTCCTTCTCTTCTTCCTCGCCCTCCGCAGTCCCTGACATGCTGGTGGTCCGCGGCTCACGTTCGCCCGTCTGCTCCTCTTCCCCCTCGGGACTACGTGGTGCGGATTCCTCGCCCATGATTTCCATAGTCGAGGGGGCCTCCCCCATACCTGGGGCTCCGCCGGGCGGACGCTCTTCCGGAGCCGGAGAGGGTGCCTCTGGAGGTGCCGGCATTGCCGCGCCGGGTCGAGCTCTCCGGGCCGACGCCTTGCGGGCCGGGGGCTTCCGCGCTGTTGTTTTCTTTCGGACAGTGGCCTTCCGGGCCGTCGGCCTCCGAGCGGCCGGCTTCCGGGTCACCCTCTTCCTCGCGGTGGTCTTGCGTCCTGCAGTCGTCTTTCTGGCCGTGGCCTTCCGAGCAGCTGGCTTCCTGCGGACAGCAGTCTTCTTCCGGGCGGTGGTCTTTCTTCGTGCCGTGGTCTTCCTCTGGGCGGCCGCCTTCCGGGCGGTGGTCTTTCTTCGTGCCGTGGTCTTCCTCTGGGCGGTCCCCTTCCGGGAACTCGTTCTCCGTGCCGCCGCTCGCTTGGCTGGTGTGGCACGCCTTCTGGGAGTTGCCATGTCTACCCCCTCGAATTGGCCGTCACAAGACGATTACCACTCCTCGAAGAACGCAAACAACTCGACGTCGTTACGTCGGTTCGAATCCCGGCTATCCGAGGAAGATCTGGGTGACCCAGAGGCGTCCGCCCTTCTCGACCACGCCCACACCCACGGTTCGAAACGGGGAACGCAGGACGTTGGCCCGATGGGACGGGCTCTGCATGAACAGCCTGTGGACTCGACCGATGGTGGCCGCGGTGCCGACGTTTTCCCCGGCGATCGACCAATCCCACGAATCGAGGCGGCAGGTGAGACAGGAGTGATAGAGAACCTTCCCCCCGGTGGACATGTCCGCACTGTGGGCCCGGGCGATCTTCGAGAGCCGGTCGTTCAGCCGAAGATCCCCGAGGCCCTTGCTCGAACGAGCCTGGTTGATCAGGTCGTGGAGGACCTTCTCTCGCTCAGTGGTCGCCGCGGCCGGTGCGGCGCTCAGGCTCACGGCGATGAGTGCGAGGGCAACGACCCGAGATACCCTCCTCATCAGTTCTCCGACCCACCTCGTGTGGGCATTGTTCATCTCCTATCTAGAGGAAAAGAACAGGGAAAAGCACCTAACAGGGGGGATTGAGGGCGAAACCCTACCCGCTTTGTCTAGTCAAGGCAAGTTGGCATCCGACCGGGGAGAAACGGCCTACCCCGAGGTTTGCCCGTGGCCCAAATGGGGAGAAATGATTTCGAAGAGGTCGGGCGAAAGGAGTGATTGTGATGGCTCGACCAGCTCTCGAGTTGCACGACGATCGGTTGTTGCGAACCTACCTCAGGGGCCTCGTCAACGAGGGTGCCCACAGGTCGCCCGCTCGGTCTCCGGGCGAGGAGATGAGGACGTGCGCCCACTGCGGGAGGTGGACCCTCTTCCGCCTCGATCCAGACGGCGTCTGGACCACCTGCTCATCGTGCGGACGGTACTCCTGAAAGATCAGGAATCTGCCTGAACGAAGGAGAGCACGACCGTCCGCTCGTTGTTCTCGCGGTTCGGATCGATCAGAACGACCCGCTGCCAAGTCCCCAGCACGACTCCGCCCTGGTGGACGGGGATGATCAGCGACGGACTGACGAAAGCGGGCAGCAGATGATCGGCACCATGGCCGGGTGAGCCGTGTCGGTGGGAATACCGATCATCTCGAGGGAGCAATCTGTCAAAGGCTTCCCGGAGGTCGGCTTCCGAGCCGGCGCCCGTCTCCATGAGTGCCAATCCCGCGGTGGCATGCGTCAGGAAGACGTGCAGGAGCCCGTCCTTTCGGTCCAGCGTCTCCGCGAACCCGAGGACCCGATCGGTCAGGTCGACGGCAAACCGCCCCCGGGTGTCGACCGTGAACCTCTCCGTCGGCACCGCTCTATCCGCCCCCGCCCATCAAAAGAGGGCGCTGGCCAACCGTGGGCGGTACCGGCGCGTGAGCGGGTGTTCGTCCCCGAGGAGGTCGAAGATCGCCACCATCGTCTCGCGAGCGGCACCCCGTTCCTCGCCTCCGTCGGCGATGACCTTCAGAGAGCGATCGAGGGCTTCCTGATGGTCCCCGCGTAACGCCGCAGCGGCGGCGGGTCCCAGCGGTTCGGCTCCGTCGGCCAGCCGTCGAAGGAGCAGCTCGGCCAGCAGACGCCTGGATTCAGCGTCGAGGGGAATTACGGCCAACAGGGACCGGGCCTCCTCATCGTTTCCCCGTGCGAGCAACACTCGAGCCAGCCCCCGGGTGGCCTGCTCGTCGTTCTGGTTGGCGGCCATGGCTTCCCGATACAGCCGCTCCGCTTCGTCCAACAGCCCCGCCTCCTCAGCATTGCGGGCCGGTTCCAGGGCGGCGAGGTCGGGAGCAACCTGGTCCAGGAACCGTCGGATCACGTCCTCGGGCTGGACCCCCACGAACTCGGCCACGACCTCGCCGTTCCGGAAGGCCTTCACGGCAGGGATGCCCTGGATGCCGAACATCGCCGCCACGGCCGGGTTGGCGTCAACGTCCAGCTTCGCCAGCACGAAGCGTCCGCCGTACTCTTCGGCGAGGCGGTCCAGAACGGGACTGAGGATCCTGCACGGCTGACACCAGTCCGCCCAGAAGTCGACGACGACGGGAACTGTCCGGGAGGCTTCGAGGACCCGAGCTTCGAAATCGTCCTGCCCCACGTCGATGGCTGTGTTTGCCGCCACTCTCATCACGATACCCAACCTGCGGCGAAGGGCCGGAGTGGTTCCGAGATCAGGTCACCTCTCATAAGGTTGAAGGTGATGAACTCGAGCCTGGCGGCCGGCTTGCTGATCGCCCTGCTCACCCCAGGCTGCAACGCCGGCGGACCGGACCTCACCGCTCCTTCGCCCGCGGTTCATCCGGCGGCCGCGCGGCTCGCCGCCCAACCGTTGGCCCAGACCCTATCGGAGCCGGGCGAGTTCTCCGCCACTCGAGCGTTCGAGCACGTCCGAGCCCTGGCGGGTGGTATCGGCCCTCGTCCCGCAGGTTCCTTCGGGTATCGCAAGGCGGTGCGGTACGTCCACGAAACCTTCGCCACACTCGGCTACCGGGCTCGCCTGGTTCCGTTCGACCTTCCGAACGGATCCACCTCGAGGAACGTGGTAGCCACCTGGCCCAGTCCTGCCCGGAGGCGGATCCTGATCGGGGCCCACCTCGACACGGTGCCCCGCTCGCCCGGCGCCAACGACAACGCAAGCGGGGTCGCTGTGATCCTGGAGCTGGCGCGGATCCTGGCGGGAACCCGCGAGGCGCGCGATATCCGCTTCGTGGCCTTCGGAGCGGAGGAGGTCCAGCCTGGAGGCGGGCACCATTTCGGGTCCACAGCGTACGCGGAGAAAACCCGGCCCCGGGCCATGGTCTCCGTCGACATGATCGGCCTGGATCGGCTGCTGATCGTGGGCTGGATGGGGATCGGGAAGAGAGGGACCGTCGCTGCGTTGCTCAAGGCTGCGAGGGAGTCCGGTGCCCGTGCCCGGGAAGAGATCCTTCCCGACTGGTCGGACAACGGACCGTTCGAGCGCGCCGGCGTTCCCGCCGCCTTCCTGTGGACCGGAGACGAGCCGAACCACCATCGCCCCACGGATGTCGTCGCGAACGTGGCGAAACCCGCACTGCGCCGCGCGGGGATTCTCCTGATCCGATTCGTAACCATGCAGATCGATCGATGACAGAGAGCTACCGGTCTCGAAGCCCCATCCTGTAGAGCATCCGGTCCCGCTCATCGTCGATGAGTGAGGTCTCCTCCACTCCCGAGGAAAGGAGATTCGACCACGCCGTGCCCATCCACTCCTCGGCCGCTTTACGATCGGCAAATCGTTCCGATTCACCGACCTCAACGCCTTCAGCGTCGAAGTATCTCCACACGAACACGCCCCTCGCACCTCCCGGTGATCGCGGCCCGACGTCCGCCGACCACGCTAGTCCATTCGGCCCACTGAGGGTCCGGGGGATCCGCGCCGATATAGAACGCCACGGTGACCAGAAAGCTGAGGGCGGTGCTCGTGGGGCTGGCCGTGCAGGGAGCCCTTCTCGCTTCTGCTGGCCCGGCCCTCGGTGCATTTCCCGATGTGCCACAGACCTACTGGGCGGCTCGGTCCATCACGTACGTGGCGGCAGAGCGGGACTGGATGCGCGACTTCGATGTCGCAGCCTTCCATCCGGAGGACGCTCTGCTTCGCCGCCATCTCGCCAGGGCGCTGGTCCGAGCATTCGCTCCGATGGACCAACCCGACCAGACCGTCGCCTTCGCCGACCTTTCCCCCGGCGAACCGTTCCTTGCGTATGCGGCCATCGCCTCGACTCGCGGGTGGATGAACGCGCCGGGTGGGGTGTTCTCCCCCGACGCTCCCGTTTCCACGATCGACCTGGATCGGGCCCTGATCCGAGCACTCGGACTCGGGCCTGAGGTGAAGGGCCTGAGCACGATCCGCACGGCCGACGGCCGGCGGTTTCGCCGGCCCAAGGGCTTCGCCTTTCTGGTCCTCGCGCACCAGCTGGGCCTGCACTTCAACCACAGTGACGAGTCCAGGGAGCTGGCGCCCACAACGTGGGTCCGACGAGCCGACGCGGCATACGCATTCCACCGCGCCACGACCGTGGAGCCGTGGAGGATCGAATCCCTGCGGCGATACCGATCCGTGGTCCTCCCGGCGATGAGCGAGGACCGCCGGCAGGCGGTGGAGTTCGCCCTCTCGTTGTCCGGCCATCCGTACGTGTATGCCGGGGAATGGGCGGAACCGACCGGGCCCGACTACTGCTGCGGTCCTCAGCCCGTGGGCGGATTCGATTGCTCCGGGTTCGCCTGGTGGGTGCTGCGAGCGGCGGACGGCACCTGGGACAACTCGTCGTTCCGTCCCTACCCGGGATGGACGCTCGCCGAGCGCTCGTCCCGGCACATGGCCCGGGCCGCGCGCCCTCGCATCTCCTTCGCCAACATCTCCCCGACCGACCTGATGTTCTTCGATACCGATGGGGTGGGACGCGGGTGGCAGTCCGTGGACCACGTGAGCCTGGCTCTGGGCAACGGGTGGATGATCCATTCGTCGAGCGGCCGAGATGGGGTCTCGATCGAGCGCGTGTCGGACGGGTGGTGGCGGGGCCGATTCAAATGGTCCCGGCGGATCGTTCCCTGAGCGAGATCCGCCTCTTCAGCGCTTCTCCAGGACCTTCCGGACCTTGCCCAGAAGTTCCCCGATGGGAAACGGCCGCCGGAGCTCAGCATCCACCGGAAGAAGGGCAAGCTTCCCCGTTTCGCCCTCCGGCGCCATGAACACGATCACCTTGATGTTCTCGAGCGCTTCGTCCTCCCGGATGCGCCGGAGCGTCTCCCATCCATCGGGGCCCGGGAGCTCCGCGTCGAGAAGGAGCAGGTCGTAGCGGCCTTCGCGAAGCATGGCCAGGCCGTCCTCGCCTGAGGAGGCTTCATCCACCTCGTAACCCTCGAGCTGGAGCCGGATGACGGGCTGGCGCATGTGTTCGGGACGATGGTCGATGAGGAGGATGCGCTGCCCCTTGGTCACGGCAGCGTGATTCTAACGACGGGAGCCCCGGAAACGGACCGGGGCTCCCTCGATGAGATTGCCGGACGAGTCTAGAACTCGTCCATGCCTCCGCCGCCGGGCATGGGCGGCGCCTTCTCCTTCTCCGGCTTCTCCACCACGACCGCCTCGGTCGTGAGGAAAAGCGCCGCGATGGACGCGGCGTTCTGCAGCGCCGAGCGGGTCACCTTGGTGGCGTCCACGATCCCGGACTTCATCATGTCCGAGTATTCACCCGCGTCGGCATCGAGGCCCCAGGCCGGATCCAGCGTTCGGACCTTCTCCGCGACGACGCCCCCTTCGAGGCCCGCGTTCACCGCGATCTGCTTCAGTGGTTCCTCCAGGGCCTTGCGGACCAGCCGCACCCCGGTTCCCTCGTCGCCCTCGAGCGCGAGCTTGTCCAGCGCAGGCTGAGCGGACAGAAGAGCCACGCCTCCGCCGGGGACGATGCCTTCCTCCACGGCGGCCTTGGTGGTCTGGACCGCGTCCTCGATCCGGTGCTTCTTCTCCTTCAGCTCCACCTCGGTGGCGGCTCCGACCTTGATGACGGCCACTCCGCCGGCCAGCTTGGCCAGCCGCTCCTGGAGCTTCTCCTTGTCCCAGTCGGAGGTCGAATCCTCGATCTCCCGCTTGATCTGGGCGATGCGGCCCTTGACGTCCGCCTCCTCGCCCGCGCCCTCGACGATGGTGGTGTCGTCCTTGGTCACCACGACCTTGCGGCACCGGCC
>DASQUW010000113.1:0-5893 GCA_035641075.1 Actinomycetota bacterium
GGGTACCGGGGTGGGGCCTTGAACCTTGCGGCGAGGCTGTGCGGCGAGGCCGGCCCGGGCGAGATCCTCGGCAGTCAGAGCCTGGTTCACCTGGCCCGCACGGTCGAGGGCGTTCGGTACACGGATCGGGGCGAGCTGCACATCAAAGGGCTGTCTGACCCCGTCCACGTCCTGGCGATCGTTTCGGAGGGGAGCGACGTCGCGGAGCGGATGCGAAGCCTCCTCCCCACGCGGCCTGCCCGGCGCGTGTATGGCGGGAGGATCCAGTTCCGCGTCCTCGGGCCACTTGAGGTGGAGGCGGGGGGTGGCCCCATCCACCTCGGCGGACCTAAGCAGCGCGCGGTTCTGGCCCATCTGCTCTTCCGGGCGAACCAGCTTGTGCCTGCGGAGACCCTGGTCGATGAGATCTGGGGCGACGAGCCGCCCGAGCAGGCTCGGAACATCATCCAGACCTACGTCTCGCACCTCAGGAAGGCCCTCGGCCGCGACCGGATCGAGAGCCAGGCACCCGGCTACCGCCTGAGGCTCGAGTCCTCGGAGCTGGACGCCACCCGGTTCGACGAGCTCATGAGGGACGCGAAGAAGGCCCTCCCGGTGGATCCGAACATCGCGGTCGGCACGCTCGAGGACGCCCTGGCGTTGTGGCGGGGCCCCGCGCTTGCCGACCTCGCCGACCAGCGCTCGCTGCTGGCCGAGGCGGCCCGGCTCGATGAGCTTCGACTCGAGGCTCAGGAAGACAGGATCGAAGGGCTCCTGGCGAGCGGGGCTCAGGCCCGGGCCATCGGGGAGCTGGAGGCCCTGCTCGCACGCCACCCGTGGAGGGAAGGGCTGTGGGGCCTGCTGATGCTGGCGTTCTACCGAGAGGGCCGCCAGGCCGAGGCCCTCAACGCCTTCCAGCGAGCCCGAGCGATCCTGGCCGACGAGCTCGGGATCGATCCCTCGCCCGAGCTCATGAGGCTTCACGACCGGATCCTGAAGCAGGATCCCGGACTCGAGCTGCGGGGAGAGCCCCTCCGCGGCTACCGGCTGCTGGAGAAGATCGAGGACGGACCAACCGGAGTCGTCTTCCGTGCCATCCAGCCCCACGTCGAACGCGACGTGGCCGTCAAGATCTTCCACGAAGCCATCGCCGCCGACCCGGAGTTCGTCCGGCGCTTCCAGCCGGATGCCCAAGCCGTCGCCGCCCTGGAGCATCCGTACATCGCGCCGATCTACGACTACTGGCGGGAGCCCGGCCGGGCCTACATCGTCTCTCGCTATCTGCGCGGCGGGAGCCTACGGGCCATCGAGGAGAGAGGGGAGCGGCTGGAGCGCGACCGGGTCCTTCGGGTCGTCGAGCAGATCGCTCTGGCGCTCGCGTTCGCCCACCGCCAGGGGGTCGCCCACGGGAACGTCGGATCGTCCAACATCCTCTTCGACCCGGATGGGAACGCTTACCTCGGGGACTTCCTGATCAAGGGCGGTCCGGCGCCGGACCCCTCGGAAGATGTCCGGCAGCTCGCCGGTCTCGCCAGGCGCCTTCTGCCGGACGAATCCTCCCTCGCGAAGCTCGCCGAGCGGGTAGAGGCGGGGACCGACGCACCTCCAGCGGATGCCTTGGCCGAGGCGTGCCGCATGGCCCTCGAACCCACGGAGGTCGCCGCTCCTCGACGCGTTGAGGAGCGGAACCCCTACAAGGGCCTCCGGGCGTTCACAGAGGCCGACGCCCACGACTTCTTCGGGCGCGGAGAGCTCACCCGGCGACTCGTCACCCGGTTGGCGGAAGGCGGGCCCGGCTCCAGGTTTCTGGCCGTTGTCGGCCCGAGTGGGGGAGGGAAATCATCGGTCGTCCGTGCGGGGGTCGTTCCGGCGATCAGACACGGGGCCTTGGGGGGACCGGAGGAGCCCTTCATCGCCGAGATGTACCCCGGGGCGCACCCCATCGAGGAGCTCGAGGCGGCGCTCCTCCGGATCGCGGTGCGTCCGGTGCCCCGGCTGCACGACCGGCTCGATTCAGGATCCCGGGGGCTGCTCGAGGCGGCGGATCTCGTGGCGCCCGGTCAGGCGGAGGTCGTGCTCGTGGTCGACCAGTTCGAGGAGCTCTTCACGCTCACCACAGAAGAGCGCGAGCGGGAACTGTTCCTCGAGTCACTTCGGGTGGCGGCCGCCGACCCCGAGAGCCGGCTCCGCGTCGTCGTGACCCTCCGGGCAGACTTCTACGACCGCCCCCTCATCTACCCGCGTTTCGGGGAGCTGCTCGCTGAACGGACCGAGGCGGTTCCCCCCCTCACGCCCGACGAGCTCGAACAGGCGATCCGGGGGCCGGTTGAAAGAGTGGGCGTCCGGCCCGAGCCCGGGCTGGTGGCGGAGATGATCGCCGACGTCGCCCATCAACCCGGCGCCCTCCCGCTTCTGCAATACGCGCTCACGGAGCTGTTCGAACGCCGGGACGACGATCGGCTGACCCTCGCCGCGTACCGGGAGATCGGCGGGATCGCCGGGGCTCTGTCCGCGCGAGCCGACCGCATCTACGAGGGGACCGGCCGGCAAGTCCGACGGGCCACCAAGCAGGTGTTCCTGCGGTTGGTCACCCTGGGAGAGGGCCGGCAGGACACCCGCCGCCGCGTGGCCAGGAGCGAGCTGGACGCCCTGGAGGCGGAACAGGAGGCGATCGGCACCGTCATGGACACCTTCGGGCGCCACCGGCTACTCACCTTCGATCGGGAACCCTCTACCCGGGAGCCCACGGTGGAGATCGCTCACGAGGCGCTGCTCAGCGCCTGGGGACGGCTGCGAACGTGGATCGACGAGGATAGAGAAGACCTCCGTCAGGAGCGAGGCCTGGCCCGGGCGGCCGCCGAGTGGCGAGGTTCCGATCGGGACCCGAGCTTCCTCATGCGAGGTGCCCGGCTGGAGCAACTCGAGACGTGGGCCGCGACCACCGACCTGGCCATCGGGCGATCCGAGCGGGCCTACCTGAAGGCGAGTGTCGATCAGCGCGAACGGGAGCGTGAGGAGGAGGAGCGGCGCCGCGAGCGCGAGGCGCGGATCGAGCGGCGATCGACCCGCCGGCTGCGCGCCCTGGTCGCCGTCCTCGCGGCCGCGGCTCTCATCGCCGGATCGCTCACCGTCGTCGCGACGATCCGGAGCGGCAGGGCGGAGCGCGAGGCCCGGATCGCGACTGCGAGGGAGCTAGCCGCGGCTGCGGTGGCGAACCTGGAGGTCGACCCGGAGTTCAGCGTCCTGCTCGCGATCGAGGCCCTCCAGACCACGCGCTCGTCGGAGGGGACAGTTCTTCCGGAAGCGGAGGAGGCGCTCCATCGCGCCGTCGTGGCGTCACGACTCGAGATGGAGGTGCCCGGGGTGGGAGGAAGTCTCGCCTGGAGCCCCGCGGGAGTCTTTGTGACCGAGGGCCCCGAGGACTCGGGCATCATCGACATCAGGGACGGTCAGACCGGAGAGAGCGTCCTCTCGTTCTATGGGCACGACGGGGACGTCAACGATGTCGCGTTCAGCCCGGACGGATCCAGGCTCGCCTCCACCGGGGATGACGGCAAGCTGAAGGTGTGGGATCCGTCCACGGGGCGGCTCGTCTCGACCCTGTCGGGGGATGGTCGTGCAGTGGGCGCTTCCTTCGGCGCCGACGCGCTCGTCGCCGCGGCCTGGAAAGGCGTGGTCTCGGGCGGCGGGGAGGTCCGGGTCCTGGACCTATCCACGGACCGGGTGGTCTCGACCGTGCGTGTGGCGGGTCCGGATGACACCGCCCTCAGTCCTGACGGGAAACTGCTCGCTGTATCGTCCCATGCGCTTGACGCCGAGGATGGTGCCGTGTTCGATGTGAGGACCGGTGAGGAAGCGTTCCGACTGAGCTCGCCCACCTGTTGCAGCGGCTCGATTTTCGGGGCGGTGTCCTGGAGTCCTGATGGCCGATACGTCGCCGCGGGCAGCGAGGACGCCACGCACGTGTGGGATGCGGAAACGGAGAGGCTCCGCCACACGCTACTCGGTCACACTGGATCCCTTCCCAGCGTCGCCTGGAGCCCGGACTCCTCTCGCCTGGTTACGGGAGGTTCAGACGGCACCGCCAGGGTGTGGGAGATCCGGGACACGGGTGTCCGAGAGCTGTGGTCGCTCCCGGCCCAAGAGACGGATAGCTGGATCGTGGGGGTGGCGTTCTCGCCCGATGGGACTCGGGTGATGGCCGGCGACAGGGGTAACTCCGTCGTGAAGATCTGGGACCTCGGACCCACCGGCGACGCCGAGTGGGCGAACCTTCCTGCCCCCGACGCATTCCAGGTGGAGTTCATGCCGGACGGACGGCGCCTGGTGACGAGCCGTAGGGAGGCCAACGCGGTGACGATCTGGGACCTGCAGACCGGGCGTGAGCTTCGAACGATCGGACCGGCGACCGAGTATTTCGGGTTCCAATCGTTCGACGTGAGCCCGGACGGCAGCTCGATCGCACTCGGCGGCTGGAGCAGGCGTGGGTGCCCCCCCTGCGGTGGCGCGACAGCGGCGAGGGCGTGGGATACGTCGACCGGGGAGGAGCTTTTCCGGATCGGGCACGAACTCGACGTCACCGACGTCTCCTTCAGCCCGGATGGGGAGTATGTGGTCACCGCCAGCTGGGACGGAACGGCGAAGATCGTCGATCGTTCTGGCCGCGTGATGCGCGTCCTCCGAGCACCCGGGTTCAGTCTGCATGGGGCCCGATTCAGCCCCGACGGCCGCCTAGTGGCTACCGCGGCCTTCGACGACGATGGGCCGGACCAGGTGAGGATCTGGGACTGGGCCCGGGGCGAGCTCGTCCTCACGATCGATACGGATTCACCCTCGTACCCCAAGGTGGATTTCGACCCCACCGGGCCGACGGTCGTGCTGACGGGGG
The DNA here is from genome assembly GCA_035641075.1 of Actinomycetota bacterium. Taxonomy (GTDB): domain Bacteria; phylum Actinomycetota; class UBA4738; order UBA4738; family CALAEC01; genus DASQUW01. Next base: position 4,868 of record DASQUW010000113.1, read on the forward strand.
CGGATGGACTCGCGGAGGTATGGGACGTGAACGCCGGTGAGCGCGTGGCCGTCCTGGCCGGACCCCCCCGAGGCGTCAACGACCTCGCCTTCAGCCCCGACGGATCCCGTATAGCCGTACCGTACGCGGATGGCACCGTTCGGCTATTCGGGGCGGACACGGGCGCACAGCAGCTCACTCTGCCGGATCTAGGATGCATCGTGTCCAGGGTGGCCTTCAGTCCGGACGGCACGACGCTCGCCTCGACTAGCCCGTGCGGCGGTCTTCGGATCTGGGCCCTCGAGATCGACGATCTCCTGGAGATCGCCCGGCAGGAGGTCACCAGGCCGCTCACCGACGAGGAGTGCCGCCAGTACCTTCACGTGGATCAGTGCCCGCAGACGTGAGCCAGATCCACTTGTGATGCGCCCGTTTCCCGGGTACGCCTGGGAAGGACATCACACCTGAATCTCACGGACCAAACTTTTGCCCAACTTTTGCCCAAGTCAGGTGATCTCAGGGAATCTCAGGTGACCTCGCATGCCGTGACCAGCGCATATGCCTGAGGTGACCTGGAAATGCAGGACTCATAACCCAGAGGGTCGCTGGTTCAAATCCAGCCCGCGCAACGAGAGAAAGTGCAGGTCAAGAGGGGTGTCGAGGGATTGGCGCCCCTCTTCGCTTTCCCGGGTTGCAAACGATTTGCAAACGAGCGGTACCATCGAGCAACGAACACATGTTCGCCGTGCCCACGCCGAGAGGCCCTTCAGGTGCGAAGATCAGTCGAGGCGGATCCGCCCAATCGGATCGTCGCGCTACCTACGGCCGGCCTGGGCCGACGGCGAGTGCTCGGTCATTCCGGATACGGGTCCCTACTGGGATGCCACGTGGCCCTGCCAGACACACGACTATGGGTACGATCTGGTCCGGTTTGGAGTAGCCGACCGAGTGGAGGTTGATGATTTGCTACTTGACGACTTGCACTCAAACTGTGGAAGGATGGATGACGCCGTTGGGCGAGTATCCTGTGGTGCGGTTGCCAATCTC
>DASQUW010000114.1:0-10860 GCA_035641075.1 Actinomycetota bacterium
TCGATCGCATCGCTGCTGCTCTTGAACGGCCCTCCCGCAATCACCGTCATGTCTTGAATCGTGATCCGATTCGAATCGCGCATGGCGAAAGGCTCTGTGTCGGTCGAGGCGCTCGAGACGTTCTGAAGTACCGTCACGTCAACCCCCTGGCCCTGGAAGGCGATGTTCGCCAAGTTCGTGCCGATGAATTTGTCGCTCCCGAGATCGAATATCCCGCTGGCGAAGGTCATGGTCCCGCCACCGGCAGCGTTCAGCTCGCGGGCGGCGCTCTCCATGACCTGCTTGAGCGTCCCCACATACGGTGTACCCGCACCCTCCGGCGATGCGCGGTACGTGGCCCCGTCTCTGGTCAGCAGGTACGCAGACGCAAGGCCAGAGCCCTGAGTCATGTCCTGAGAAGCGTCAGTGGAAGGGCTGAAGGCCGCTTGAGCGAGCCGCGGAAGGAGCGACGCCAGCAGTACCGCCACTGCGGCGAGCTTGACGATGTGGCCGACCGGCCGCGTTGAGGACCTCGGTCCGCTTACCCCCTCGTGAATATTCCACCCCATCAGCTCGTCGAACCTCCCCAAACACGTCGGACATGACGATCAAGGAAGGATTCGAGGGACGACCTCCGGGTTCCTCTGAGGGCCGGGGGAAAATGGTTCCAAAGGACCACGAGCGGTAGACCATTCGGCCCCCGGGGCGACCGAAAGACGACCGCGAGCCGGTCCTATTCGGAGCTTCCAGCAGCCATCTTCCGGGCCTCGGCCACCAGCACCTCCACGAATCGGTCCTCGGGGATCTTCCCCTTCACCTCACCCTTCACGATCAGGTGACCGAACCCTTTCCCGGCGGCGATCCCGAGATCAGCCTCCCGTGCTTCCCCCGGACCGTTCACCACACACCCCATGACCGCCACACGGATGGGAGCCTTCAGACCCTCCTTCTGTAGCGCCTCGTTGACCTGCTTGGTCAGCCCGAGCACGTCCACCTCCGCCCGGCCGCACGACGGACATGCCACGAGGTCGAGCCCGCGCTTTCGAAGCCCCAGCGACTGAAGGATCCACGTCCCCACCTTGACCTCCTCCACGGGATCATCGGTGAGCGAGACGCGGATGGTGTCGCCGATCCCCTCGGCCAGGAGCGTCCCGATGCCCACCGCCGACTTCACCGCGCCGGACGGGATCGGACCGGCCTCGGTCACACCGAGGTGGAGCGGATAGTCGCACTTCTCGGCGAGCATCCGGTACGCCGAGATCATCTCCCACGCGCTGGAGTGCTTCACCGAGATCTTGATGTCGGTGAAGTCCTCGTCCTCCAGGATCCGTGCCTCGTTCAGAGCAGATTCCACCAACGCCTCGGCGGAAGGCCGGCCGAACTTCTCCAGGAGCGGCTTCTCCAGCGAGCCGGCGTTGACACCGATCCGGATGGGCACGCCCCGGGCCTTGGCCTCACGAGCAATGAGACGCACCTTGTCCTGGTACTTGATGTTTCCGGGGTTGATCCGCAGTCCGTGCACGCCGCCCTCCAGGGCGGCCATCGCGTACTTCCACTGGAAATGGATGTCCGCGATGACGGGGATCGTGGCGTGCTCGGCGATCTCCTTCAGCGCGCGAGCGTCCTCCCAGTGCGGGACGGCGACACGCACGATCTCGCATCCCGTCGCCACCAGTGCGGCCATCTGCTGCAAGGTGGCGTTCACGTCGGCCGTCTTGGTGGTGGTCATGGATTGGACGCGGATGGGTGCGTCGCCCCCCACATCGACCCATCCGACCCGGATCTTTCTCGATCTCCGCCGTTCTGGCAGCACGATTCGAGTTTATCGGAACGGATTGGGCAGGGGTCTGGTGACGTCCAGGTACAGGAGCGACACCATGAACACCATGAGGAAGCCGGCCACCAGCGCGGTGAGCGGCAAGAGCCGCCGCACGTCGACCCGCTTCCCAGTGATCTTCTCGATGCCCACGACCGCGAGGTGTCCACCGTCGAGGGGCGGCAGTGGAAGGAGGTTGAGGATGCCCACGAACACGTTGAATCCCGCGAACAGGAAGAACAGCACGTCGAAGAGTCCCTGCTCCACTGCTTGACCCGACAGCCGCGCCGCCCCCACGATGCCGGCGGGATCCCGCTCGATGGCCCGAGGCTCCTCCCCAAAGAGCTGCCGGCCGATCCGGGCAAGACCGGTTGGGCTGAAGATCTCGCCCATTGCCTTCACGGAACCGACCGACATCCTGCCCACCTCGCCGGCGGCCCTCCCCACGGCCACCAACGGGTTGGCCCGGTCCCGTTCCAGCACGGTCCCCAGCGTGAGCGTCACCCCGAGGCGCCCGACGAGCTCGCCATCGACCGGCGCCAGCACTGGCGTTGCCCTGAGTGTCGCCTGCTCCCCGTCGCGCTCCACGACCATTCGGATCTCCTGCCCGGCACGATCCCGTGTGTATTCCACGAATTCCTGGTACGAGTGGACCGGCCGTCCGTCCACCTCGACGAACTCGTCGCCGGGCTGCAGGCCGGCCGCTGCGGCCGGGGAAGGCTCCCCTCCGAGCGTGCTCTCCACCACAGCAACGCGGGGCGCGAAGCGTTCGGGAAGACCGATCGCCCCGAAGAACACCGCCAGGAACACCAGCGCCAGCACGAAATGCGTGAACGATCCGGCCAGGAGCACGATGGCCCGTTGCCACGGCGGCTTGGCCCCGAAGGTGCGGGGGAGATCTTCTGGAGCCGGCACCTGGAATGGATTCATCCCCGCGATGCGAACGTACCCCCCTGCAGGGATCGCCTTGATCCCGTACTCCGTTTCACCGCGCCGGAACGACCACAGGCGAGGGCCGAACCCCACGAAGAATTCCTCCACCTTGATCCCGAACGTTTTCGCCGCGAAGAAGTGACCGCTCTCGTGGGCCACGATGACCACCAGAACGACGAACGCGAAGATGAGAACGCCGACGAACGCCGGCATCAGCCGGAGTCGATGATCTCCGCGGCCCGGCGCCGGGCCCAAGCGTCGGCCCGGTCCAGCGTCACTACCGAAACCACCGAAGCGGGCTCGTGGTCGTCCAGGACTCCTTCAACCACATCGGGGATCCCGGTCATGGCGATCTTCCCTTCCAGGAAGGCCATCACCGAGACCTCGTTCGCCGCGTTGAGCACGGCCGGGAATGTGGAGCCCAGACGTCCGGCCTTGAAGCACAGATCGAGCGCCGTGAACGCCTCCCGGTCCACCGGTTCGAAGGTGAGCGAACCGAGCGTCGCGAGATCAAGCGGCTCGATCCCCGCTTGGAGCCGCTCCGGATACGCCAGCGCCAATTGGATCGGCAACCGCATGTCCGGCTTCGACAGCTGCGCAACCATGGAGCCGTCGGCGAACGTGGCGATACCGTGCACGACGCTCTCGGGATGCACAACAACATCGATCTGTGAGTAGTCCAGGCCGAACAGGAAATGCGCTTCGATGACTTCCAGGCCCTTGTTCATCAGTGTCGCGGAGTCGATGGTGATCTTCGGCCCCATCTTCCAGGTGGGATGAGCGAGCGCCTCTTTCACCGACGCCTTTGCCAATTCCGCCCGGGTCCACCCTCGGAAGGGTCCTCCCGATGCGGTGATGATCACGCTCTTCAGATCCTCACGGCTCTCGCCCCGAAGGCACTGCGCCAGAGCAGCGTGCTCCGAGTCCACGGGCACCAGCCGCTCGGGCTCTCCCTTGACGAGATCCATGACCAGCTCGCCGCCGACGATAAGGCTCTCCTTGTTGGCCAGGGCGAGGGTCTTTCCCGATTGCAGCGTGGCCAGGGTCGGCGGCAGTCCCACCGCACCGACCATGGCGTTCAACACGATGTCGGCATCGAGCTCCCGGGCCAATTGCTCGGCGGCCTCGGCTCCGACGATCATCTCCACGCTCCTCAGCCCCGCCAGCCCGGCGTGCAGCTCGTTCGCGGCGGTTTCATCGCTGACGGCGACGACCGGCGGCATGAACTCACGGATCTGGCCCACCAGCAGTTCGTGATTCGACGCAGCCGCCAGCCCGACCACCTGAAAGCGATCGTGCGTGTGCCGGATTACGTCGAGAGCCTGGGTGCCGATGGAACCAGTGGAACCAAGGATGACCACCCTGCGCATGTCTCAAGGGTACCCGGTTCGCCGGGGAAAGTCAGAGAATCACCAAACGCATGAAATACCAGGCGGCCGGCGCGGCGAACAGGATGGAATCGACACGGTCCAGCACACCTCCGTGTCCCGGGAGGAGGCTCCCCATGTCCTTGAGACCGAGATCACGCTTGAGGGCCGACTCCACCAGGTCACCCAGCGGAGCGGCAATTGCAATCACCAAGGCAAGGCCAACTGCCCGGGCCGGGTTGAACGGCTCGATCGACGGGACGATGGCCAGCGCTACTAGCACCAGGACGAACGTGGCGCCGAGCAGTCCCTCAAGAGACTTCTGGGGGCTGATCGTTGGGGCGAGAGGTCGGTTCCCCCACAGCGATCCGATAGCGTAGGCACACACGTCGTAGAGAACGGTCAGTCCGAGCACAGTGAGCAACAGGTTGCGTCCCGTGTCTCCGGGAATGCGGAGGATGATGAGGGCGAACGACGCCAGGAAGGGAACGTACAGCACACCGATCAGCGTGGCACCCACGTTCCCCACGGTCCCCCGGCGAACCTTCGGCGGCGCCGCCATGTACCACGGCACCGACAGCGCCATCGCCAGGAACAGGCCAAACAACACGGCTGCTTCGCCGCGGTTGTACGCCGCCGCCATCATCACCGCTCCTGCGATCAGCCCCAACGCGGTGGCCGGCTGAGCGCCGCGTGCCTTCAGGACGGCGTAGAACTCACCCTGGCCGAGGAGGATCACCGCGATGGCCAGGGCCACGAACGGCGCCTTGCCGATCGCGAGCAGGGCCAGGGCCGCGAACGCCAGAAGACCGCCGGAGATGAGCGCCGCCGGCACGTTGCGGCCCGGCGGAGGCGGCCCCGCCTCCACGTCCTCGGAGACACCGATCGCGGGCTCCTCCCAGGTTGGGGGGCGTTCTTCGGGCACGCCGGCGCCCACTCGCACCGTCCCGGGCTCGCCGACCGGCTCCTCGAGGTCCGCAAGCAATTCGCGTTCCACATCCTCCGGCGTCTGCCGGATGGTCTCGGCGAAATGCTCCGCCGCCGCCTCGACCTCTTCGGCTTCCGGTTGCTCCTTCCCGGTTGATACCTCTTCGGGCCCCTGTGCCGCCATCAACTCGTCGGCGCTCGGAACCGTCTCCGTCGCGGACCTCTCGGCCTCCGGCTGATCGAGCCGAACCTCCTCCTCCAGGGCCTGACGGAATCGCTCCCACTCTTCACCCGACATCTCTCCAGTGGGCTCGGGTAGCCACTCCTCGCTCGCCGCAGTGGCTTCCGTGGGTTCCGGCGTAACGGAGGGCTCTTCGATCACCGGACGTTCACCGGAGGTCTCCTCCGTCCGAGGCGGTCCGCCGGCGACCTCGGAGCGAGGCTCTTCCTGCCCGGCTTCGGGGAGGATGACCGGGGCTTCCTCATCTCCCGTTCCGGGGATCGATGGGGGAGCCTCTTTCGAATCGGTGGCGCTGGGCGGGGCCCCAGCCTCCGTCCCCAGCAGCTCCTCCTCCCCGGGGATGTCGATCTTGGGGCTGGTCCAATCGCCCAGGTCGGCCTGGCCTTCGTCGGGGGCTCTTTCCGGCGGGGGCTCCTCAGAGCCTTCCTCCTCGGGCCAGTCTTCATCCTCGATGGGGGCGAAGAACTTATCGAGATCGGTGAAGAGGTCTTCCGGTTTCTGTTCCCGTTCGTCGTCCGGCTCGGCCATGCTAGACCTCCATCAATTCCGTCTCCTTGTGGCCGACGAGCTCATCGATCTCGGCCACATGAGTGTCGGTATGTTTCTGAAGCTCCTTCTCCGCGCGCGCAAGTTCATCTTCGGAGATGAGATGCTCGCGCTCAAGCCGCTCCAGCTCCTCCTTCGCGTGGCGTCGAACGTTACGGACGGCCACCCGTCCCTCCTCGGCTCGCTCCCGCACCACTCTCGTGAGTTCGCGACGCCTCTCCTCGGTGAGTGGGGGAAATGCCAGGCGGATGACGTTGCCGTCGTTCGACGGCGTGAGTCCCAGATCCGATTGCATCAGCGCCTTCTCCATGGCCGGCATCGCGTTGCGATCGTACGGCTGGATCACCAACAGCCTGGGCTCGGGGACAGAGAAGGAAGCCAGCTGATTGAGCGGGGTCGAAGTACCGTAGTAGTCCACGGCGATGCGGTTGAGGATCGCCGGCGACGCTCGCCCGGTACGAACCGATGAGAACTCGTCTCGGGTCACCTCGACGGCCCGATTCATCTTGTGCGCAGCGTCTTTCAACGTCCCCTCGGCTGTCACCTGGGGCTCCCCGCGTCGACGAGCGTGCCGATCGGCTCCCCCACGAGCACCCGCTTGATGTTCCCCTCACGGCGGTAGTCAAAGACGTGGATCGGCAGCTTGTTCTCCATCGACAGCGAGATCGCGGTGGCGTCCATTACCTGGAGTCCGCGCTTCAGCACCTCGATGTACTCCAGGTGATCGAAGCGGACCGCCTCCGGATTGAGGTTGGGATCCGAATCGTAGACTCCATCCACGCGAGTCCCTTTCAGGATTGCTTCGGCGTGGATCTCTAGAGCGACCTGGGCGGCGGTGGTATCCGTGGAAAAGAACGGGCGGCCGAGTCCCGCTGCGAAGATCACGATCCGCCCCTTCTGAAGATGTCGGATCGCTCTCAGCGGCACGAAGGGTTCGGCAATCTGGGCCATGGCGATCGCGGTCTGGACCCTGGTGGTGACCCCCATGTGCTCCAGGCCGTCCTGAAGGGCGAGGGCGTTCATCACGGTCGCCAGCATCCCCATGTAGTCGGCCCGGGCGCGATCCATCTCGGGTGCGTCCCGGCCCCGGAAGATGTTTCCTCCCCCCACCACCACGGCCGTCTGGACGCCGAGGGAGAGCACGTCGGCGAGCTGTCGAGCCAGAAGCCTCACCGAATCCTGGGCGATACCGAAGTCGTGGTCGGCGGAGGCGAACGCGTCTCCGGACAGCTTCAACAGCACGCGTCGGTAGATGGGATCAGCGGTCTGGGCCACTTCCCCGGCCTCTTCCGAGCCCGAGCTCAGCTCCTGCTCGCTCGCGGCCACGCGACCTCCTCAGGTGAGCTCGTCGCCGAGGCGGAACTTCGCGAAGCGCCGGACGTGGACCTTCTCTCCCACCTTCGCGCCCACCTCGCTGACCAGCTCCTCCACGGTCTTCGTGTCGTCCCGGATCCATGGCTGGCGGAGCAGGACATGGGTCCGGTAGAACGCCTCGAGCTTCCCCTCGACGATCTTCGGGATGATGTGGTCGGGCTTTCCGTCCTCACGTGCCAGTTCCTCGTAGATCTTCCGCTCGCGCTCGATCTCCTCCTGGGGAACCTCTTCGGGGGAGATCCACCGCGTCTCGGTTGCGGCCACCTGCATGGCCAGCTCCCGCGCGAGATTCTTGAACTCGTCGGTGTTCGCCACGAAGTCGGTCTCCGAATTGACCTCGATAAGGACGCCCAACCGACCCATATGGACGTAGGCCTCGATGCGGCCCTCGTTGGCGGATCGGCCGGCGCGCCGCTTCACATCCGCCTTCCCTTTCTTGCGGAGGACGTCGACGGCCATCTCCAGATCGCCTCTCGTCTCCTCCAGGGCGCGCTTGCAATCCATCATCCCGGCCCCGGTCAGTTCCCGCAGCCGCTTCACCAGCTCTGGCGGTATGCCCACGGCAGCTCCCGACGGCGATTCTCCCATACCCGTTTGGCTCATCTCCCCGCCTCTGCATCGGCGGAGGATCCGCTCGTGGCCTGCTGAGGAGAGATCTCGGCCTCGGCCTGAGGAACCGGCTCCTCCTCCGCCTCGATCTCCGGCTGGGTCTCGGGGGCGGCCCGCTCCGGCTGCGCGCTTATCTCTTCGGCCGGACGGGGAGGTCCGGGAACTTCCCTCTCTTCCTCCGACACGCCATAGGCCCGGTCTTGCATGTCCTTGCCTGCCAGCCCTCGGCCTTCCTCGATGGCGTCGGCAATGATGGTGGTGACGAGGACGATTGCCCGTATCGCATCGTCGTTTCCCGGGATCACGTACGTGACCTCATCCGGATCGCAGTTCGTGTCGACGACGGCGATGATGGGGATGCCAAGCTTGTTCGCCTCGGTGACCGCGATGTGCTCCTTCTTCGTATCGACCACGTAGATGGCGTCGGGCCTGCGGTCCATGTCCTGGATGCCGCCGAGGTTCCGTTCGAGCTTCTCCTTCTCGTGGCGGAGGCGCAGAACCTCCTTCTTCGGCAGGAAGTCGAAGGCGCCCGATCGCTCCATCTCCCGGAGCTCCTTGAGACGCAGCAGGCGGCCGTGGATCGTCTGGAAGTTGGTGAGCATCCCGCCCAGCCACCGCGTGTTGACGTAGGGCATCCCGACCCGAGTGGCTTGCTCGGCGGCGATGTCCTGGGCCTGTTTCTTGGTGCCCACGAACAGCACGACACCACCCTGGCGAGAGAGATCGCGGACGAACTGGTATGCCTCCTCCACTCCCTCCAGGGTCTTCTCGAGGTCAACGATGTAGATGCCGCTGCGCTCGGCGTAGATGTACCGGCGCATCTTCGGATTCCACCGGCGGGTCTGGTGACCGAAATGAACGCCCGCCTCGAGAAGTTGTCGTCGGGTGACGACGGGCATGCTGCTGCTCCTCCTTCCGGTTTCGTTCCTCCGCCCGGTTCGACCCCGCCTCCCCCCGCCTCTCGGCGGGACCAGGAGACAGGTCCCCGGGCGTGCGTGCTGGGCCCATCTGGGCCGGCAGCCAAGTCTAGCAAACAGCGCCCCGGGCCGGCGGGGCGCTACGACTGGGCAGACCCCTTCGATTCCGTGATCGGAACCAGATCCCTGACGGCAAGCCACCGGAACGACAGAGCCCCAAGCACCGCCACGTGGACGAACGTTGCGAGCAGGGCGAAAGCCCACGTGAGCACGCTGGGTGTGGCCGGCGCCCGTCCCGCACCGCCTATGACGTTGGCCGCCCAGAACACGAATGAGAAATAGGCCAGGACGAGAAGGAAATGCCGGGGCCCCCTGAGCCTCGTGGCCCGAAAGCTTCGCTTCAGCGCCTCCGCCGTGCGCCCGCCCTCAGCTGCGGCGATCACCGGAGCCAGCACGAGGAAATGCAATCCCAGAACCGCGGTGGCCAGAAAGGCGATCTGGGGACCCACCAGTGTCTGCAGGAAGAACGGAATGGTCAGGACGGCAGCGAGTTCGATCGAAAGGATCAGGAACACCGTCAACGCTGTCTTCGGGAGAGCTCGAAGGGCGGCCCGAAGATCCGGGGAACCATCGCGCACCGCGCCGACGACGAGGAGCGCCAACATCGCGAACACGATGGCCCGGACCGCTCCCAGCACGAAGACGAGACCCGTCGCCCATGCGGTGTCCGCGGCCACAACCCTCACCAGTGAGACGTCCAGGAATGCATGGATCGGCGGAAGGCCCATCAGGATGATCATCCCCGGTGGGGAGGGATCGGCCCCGAGCGCAGTGAACGCCGCCCATCCTCCGAAGGTCGCCAGGAAGGCCAGGGCCAGGATGGTCGGCGACGCACCCGCGGCCTGGAAGCCTCGAGCCAGCGAAACCCCCAGGGGAGGGTACGGCGAGGCACCTGAGGCTCGGGGTTGCAGGAATCCTCCCCACCGTCTGCGTGCCGTGGTCTGGTTCACGGGTTTCTCGGTCTCGGGTTTCGACTCTGTCATCGACGACTCGGCAGAGGTTTCCACCCGAGCAGATGCCGCACTCGACGCGTGCGTCCGCTTCCGTCTCCGCTTCCGGCTCACCCGTCCCCCTCGGTCGTCGTCGCGCCCTCGGGGAGTTGCATTCCCCGGCGTCGGCCCACCCACCGGAACAGGGTGACGAGCACAACCACGAGCGGAGCGAAGGCCAACGCGAAGTTGAGGACCGCTCTCCCCACGAAGAGCGTCGTTGGGGAGGCCTCATCGAGGAGAACGCCTCCGGGATCGTGCTCCAGCGCCACCACGGATCCGTCCGCCGAGCTGAGGAAGATCCGGCCGTTGGCGGCGGCGACTCCACCGATCGCCCCGCCCAGCTGCTCCTTCCACACGAGGTGTCCGGAGGTCACGTCGATCGCGGACACCTGGCCGGAGGTGTCGCCGACGATAACCGTCTGGCCGACAATGATCGGGGAACCGGTCAGGAAGTTGCCGGGAACGCGGAAGACCCATCTCTCCTGGCCCGATGTCGCGTCCAGCCGGGCGAGGTGACCCAAGCGGTCCCCGATCAGCACATCTTCGCCGAATGCCGGGACCAGGCGGGCGCTGAACGGGGCCCGAGAGCGAGCCGACCAGCGCTCCCGCCCCGTCTCGAGCTCAAGGGCATGGACCTCGAGATCGCCCAGGCCGAACACTGCAAGCTCGTCGCCGACAGCCACCGCCGAGGCTCCAAAAGCCACCCCTTCAGGGGAGAGCGACCACTCTTCTTTTCCGGTCTGGGCATCGAGGGCATAGGCGGCGGCTCGTCCGGTCTTGAACCCCTCGGCCACGAACACAACGAGGTCTTCGGCGACGGCCGGCGGCGTTTCCACTCTCCCGGGGGCCGCGAAGGTCCAGATCTCCTCCCCCGTCTCGAGGTCGATCGCGTGCACGTTCCCGTCTCTGCCACCGACGTACGCTCGGCCCTCGTCGACCGTCACTCCTCCAACCACGGGCGACTTCGTCTCGTACCGCCAGCCACCTTGGCCGTCTTCCGGGCTGGCGCGTAGGTACGCGTCTCGGCCGCTTCCCTCACCATAGATCAGGAGCTCGCCGTCGACCGCCGCCGGACCGGTGGGGCCCGGAACTCTTCGGA
>DASQUW010000115.1:0-8473 GCA_035641075.1 Actinomycetota bacterium
CTACCAACCCGTGGCCGTCGGCCTCACGGATGGGTCGGCTCGATTCGATCGCGCTCGTGCATCGATCGTCCCCACGGACGACGTTCCCGCCGGCTTCCGCTACCGGATCGTGTCCCAGCTTGTCGTGCCCACCCCAGACCAGCTCGAGGGGGAGGCGCGGGACATCGCCCAGCCGCGTGCATCGGGCGCAGAGACACTCTTGCCGGCGAACGTGCCGCCACGAGTGTACGACCTGGCGAGGTCGATCACGAAAGATGCCGATACGCCGTACCAGCAGATGCTGGCGCTTCAGCGGCACCTCCGCTCGTTCACCTACGACGAGCAGGCGCCGGCCGGACACGAGATCAACGACCTTCTGTTCTTCCTGGAGCAATCGAAACGCGGTTACTGCGAGCAGTTCGCCGCGGCCATGGCCGTGATGGTCCGGGCCCTCGGATACGCCTCCCGCGTCGCGGTGGGCTTCCTTCCCGGAAACGTGGGAGAGGACGGCCGCTTCATCGTCACCACCGATCAGGCCCATGCCTGGCCGGAGGTCTACTTCAAGGGGTTCGGATGGTTGGCATTCGAGCCCACCCCGACCCGGTTCAACCCGGTTGCCGGCGACTACACCAGTCCCGCCGCGGTCGTGACCGGGGCTTCGATCACTCAGGGGGAGACGGCGCTCACCCAGAACTCCGGCTCCTCCCAGCTCACCGCGGCCGAGCGAGCCGGCGGGGCCCAGACGGGACCCGGCGGAGAACTGGGCGAGAACGCCCCGGAGCCCGCCAGACCAACGTTCCCATTGATCGCGGTTGGCCTTCTGGTCGCGGGGATCTTTCTCGTCGCCGCCCGGAACGTGCGGCGGAGACTTCGGTTGTTCCGGGCCCGCTCTCCCCGGGAGCGGGTCGTTGCTGCCTACGACCTGTTCGATTCTCTGGCAGGCGACGTCGGACTCGGCCGCCGCCCGGGAGAGACGCCCCTCGAATACCAGACCCGTCTGCGGAGGAAGGTGTCATTCTCCGACGGCCACCTGGAGCACGTCACTCGACTGACGGGCCGGGCCCTGTACTCGGGAACGGGCGTCAGCCCGTCGCAGGCTCGGGAGGCTGTGATGGCGGCGAAGACCGCGGCCAGGGACGTCCGGCGTAGCGCCGGGGTGAGGCGAAGGGCACTCGCGATTCTCGGGATCAGGAGATAGTCAGGACTCTGCGCTGGCCTGGCGCCCGGCGTCCCTCAGCGCCCGGACGAACTGGTCACGATCGTTCCGGAACTCGCTCACGCCCGCGTCGACGGAGCGGGCGATCTCGTCGATGGCCACGAAGAAGGCCATCTGGCCCTGTCGGAGCGCGTCGAGGATCTCTCCTTCCCTGCGGGCCACCTTGAAGATACTCTTTCCGTCGGTCACCAGCTTGATCTCGGAAAGGTGCCCCTCCAGGCCGGCCTTGCGGCGCAGGTACTCGTAGGCTCGGCGGACCCGCTGAAGGGACATCCCCCCGTCGAGCAGCGATTTCACAACCTTCAGCGCCACCAGATCCCTGAACGAGTACAGGCGAGGAACCCCCGGGCGCCCTCCGGTCTGTTGGACGGACGGCGTCACCAGTCCGATCTGATCCCAGTACCGCAGCTGACGTGGGGTGCAGCCGGTCAAGCGGCAAGCTTGATGTGACGTGAACCCCTCCATCGACCCCCCACGCGATGTGGCAACCATCAATTCACCGCTCGATGTGGCGCCCGGCCCCAGGGGAAGGAACGAGTAAGTTGTAGTCCGAACGAGTGAAGTTGTAGTCCAAACGGGTACTCGTTCGCAAGGCGGCAGCGGTTACAAGTTCAACAAAACTTGAATCAGGTCAGCCGCGATCGCGCGGATTTCCGCGGAAACGCTCGGTCAACCTGGCCAGGAACGCGGTGAGTGAGAACCGGCCGCCGCGGCTCCAATCGCGGATCTGGTCACGGCCGAGGCGCTTGAACTGCTGGTAGATGAGGAGCGCTGCGGCGAGCATCACGCCGAATCCGGCGACCGCGATCCACAGCGAGATCGGAAAGAGCATGAGCATGACGAAGCCGGCGATGAACGCGAGCGCACCCCACCGGATCCGCCGGGCGACGTGGGAACTCAGAGACGCGACCGCTCGGGCCAGACGAGGGTCCTCCTCGAGGAGCCGGCGTTCCATCTCCTCCAGGACCCGCTCCTCGTCCGGGGAAAGTGGCTTGTCGTGCTCTGAGGGCATCTGTTTCTCCGCCTCGTCGGCCGTAACTCATTATAGGGACGGGGGCGAGACACGCGGGATCGATTTTCCTAGTCGCGCTCGAGCAGGGCCGCGGGGAATGCGGCGCCCGGTCCGAATCGCGACTCGATGCGATCGAGGGCGCGCTCCGCGTCCTCCCATCGTCCCGCCCGGACCAAAGCGAGCTGCTCCGCCCCCGCCGCAACCAGTCCTCCTGCGGCAACGCCGAGCAACCGGATCCGCCTGCGCGTTCCTGGGATCGCTCGGTACAGTTCGGCGATCGTCCGGAACACGTCCGCCCCGGTGTCGGTGGGATCGGCGAACGTTCGCGACCGGGTCAATGTGGCGAAGCTGGCCAGCCGAGTCTTAAGGGTGAGGGTCCGGGCTCGGAACCCCTCGTGCCTGAGGCGTGAGGCCACGCGGAACGAGAGGCGAAGCAGTTCCCGAAGGATCGGGCCTTCCGCATCGAGGTCATGCTCGTACGTCTCCTCGTGGCTGATCTGTTTCGGGGGTTCGTATGGGACCACCCGGCGGTCGTCGCGGCCGGCGGCCAGTTCCGCCAGGTGGCGGGCGTGCTGTTCACCGAGCACGCTCTCGAGGATACGCACGGACATCTCCGCGAGGTCGCCAACTGTCCTCGCACCCAGCCGGGACAGGATCTCCTGCGTCCGTTCGCCCACCCCCCACAGCGCCTCCACCGGCAGTGCTTGGAGGAAGGCCAGCGATTCCTCCCCAGCCCGGACGGCAAGGAGACCGTCGGGTTTGGCCGCCGCCGATGCCAGCTTGGCCAGGAGCTTGCTGGGAGCGACTCCCACCGAGCACACCAGCGAAAGCTCGCTGCGGACGGTGTCCCGAACCCGCTGGGCTATCTCCACCGGTGGCCCGAACAGGGTGGTCGCCCCGGAGACATCCAGGAACGCCTCATCGAGCGAGAGGGGCTCCACCAGCGGTGTGAACGACAGAAGGACCTCCCGGAGGCGCACGGCGAATGCCCGGTACGACGGGAAGTCCGGAGCAACGAAGAGGGCCTCGGGACACAGCCGCCGAGCGCGGGCCGACGGCATCGCCGAGGCGACCCCCGAAGCTCTGGCCTCGTACGAGGCGGACAGAACCACACCGCGCGATCCCGGGTGTCCGACGATCACCGGCTTCCCCGCAAGGGAGGGATCTTTCAGCGCTTCCACCGACGCGTAGAACGCATCCATGTCCACATGAAGGATGGGCTCGGCCGACCGGGTGGACGCCACTTACTCGGGGCCGGAGATGTCTGCCCCGGCAGATACGGACCGCTCGCGAGCATCGCTCCAGCGTGAAGCCGTCGCCATGCTGAACAGACCGAGAAGGATGAAGAGAACCGAGGCGATCACCAGCCAGGGTTGGACGGCGATGAGTCCCCCGATGACTGCCACCAGCAACGACGTGGCCAGCGGGCCGCCCTCGGAGAGCATCCCGTACACCGCGGTGACCTGCCCGGGCTGGGTGGCCACTCGTTGGATCAAGGCCTGGGCGGGCGAAGAGAACAGGGCGAACCCTGCGGCAAAGAAGAACGACCCGATGGCGGCGATCGCGGGGACGGACGTGCCCACGTAGAGCACGTACCCGACCCCACCCACCGTGAGTCCCAGGGCGATCAGGGAATGCTCTCGACCGGCACCCTGGCGGATCCTCGCCAGCACGGCCGCGCCGAGCGCTGCCCCCACTCCGCTGACGGCCCACACGAAAGCCAGGAAATCCTGGCCGCGGTGGAGTGATTCCCGGATGTAGAGCGTCTCCAGCGTGATGACCAGGCCGAGGAGAGCGTAAGCGATACCGGCTCGGAGGATCATCGCTCGGAGGATCGGCGTCTTCCAGCCCTCCCGGAAACCCCCGGCGAGCTCGGCCAGGAACGACTCTCGCTCCTCCGGTCGGGGCTTTCGGCGGTCGGGGATCGCCCCGTACAGGAGAAGCGAAAGCGCGATCGAAGCCATGGCCACCAGGTACGGAGAGTCCGGGCCCCAGACGTGAACGACGAGCCCGGCGATGGCCGGTCCCACGATCAAGGGGACCCACTCGGCAAGAGCCATCATCCCATTGGCCTGCACCAGGCGCTGCTCGTCCACGAGGAGAGGGACCAGGGCTCCGCGCGCCGGATGCGTGGCCGCTTCTGCCAGCCCGAAGAGCGCGGTGGCCAGGTACAGCCATGGAAGCGAGGGCGCCCACAGCGCAACGAGCAAGAACAACACGTTTGCACCGTTCGCCGTGACCATGAGGTGTTTCGGGCTCCACCGGTCGGCCAGGACGCCGAACCCTGGGGAAGCGATGATGAACACCACCGAGTACGACGAGAGCAGGATCCCGAACTGGGAAGGGGTGGCGTCGAATCGAAACGCCGCCTCTCCCTCGACGGCGACGAAGAACGACCACAGCCCCAGGTTCGCCAATCCCTCCCCCAGAACCAGCCACAGGAACGGCCGGATCGCCAGGAGACGGGGAAACGGTGCGGGATCGGGATGCGGGCGGGGGATCTCGGGAATCGTCTCCTCGGGGATCGACGGGCCGTCCTGAGGCTCGTTCACCATCCAGCGGATCCTCCGCTCGCATGCCACAGCTTTCGAGGGATCGGAGGGATCCTTTCCCCCGAAGCTGCCGCGGCCATGAACTCAGCCAGCCGCCCTTCCCTGCGCGCTCGGTCCAGGGCAGCGAGGTCCCAGACCTCCTCGGCGATGATACTCACGCCTCTCACCCCGGTTCTCCGCAGCCGTCCCCACACGGCAAGGAGGAACGAGTGGAACACTGTGCGGGCACACCGGTCCTGGACGCGCTCGAAGACGGTGACGTCCACCGGTCCGGTGGCATCGTCCAGCGTCAGGAAGATGATGCGCTGGCCGCTCCTCACCGCGGGGGTTTGGGAAGCGACCTTTACTCCAGCGACCATCACCCACTCGTCTCCCCGCCGCCGGGACAGGTCCCTCGACCGGATCACGCCGAGGTCGGCCAGAAGCGGCTCGTAGAACGACAGGAGATGGCGGCTGGCATCGAGGCCGGTAACCTCAAGCTCGGCGCGCACACGTTCGGCTTCGGTGTATTCGCGGAGCCCCGCCGGTTCCGGCTCCCCCGCCAGCGGCAACGCCAGCTGCTCGCCGTCCCCGGCCGTCTCCGCGGTCATCGCCACGAACAGGCGATCCCTCCGTGTCCACCGCCTACTCCGCGATGCCTGCTGACGGCGGTCCACCCCGCGCGCTCGCTCCGCTCGTCGCGCGGGGGCCCCGTCCCGCCTGCGCGGCATCGCGCTACCAAGCTCCGGCCGACGCGATCTCGCCTCCTCAACCGCGCCGTCAACAGGCGCCGCGGTAGAAGCGTCTGGTAGGGCGTCGAACGCGCCGGCGTGGGCGAGCGCTTCGGCCACCGGGCGGGAGACGTTGGCTCGTCGGAGGAAGTCACCGACGCTGTCGAAGCGCCGATCGCCGCGGGCTTCCAGGATCGAGCGGATCTCGGCATCCGAGATCCCGTGGACGTCCTGGAGCGCCAGCCGGATGCCGCCGCTCTCGACGGTGTAGGCCTCCGCGCTGCGGTTGACGTCGAGCGGGAGGACGCCGATACCCGATTCCCGGGCATCCTCGAGGATGAGCCGCCTCGGGTACATCCCCGGCTCGTGGGTGAGCACCCCCGTCAGGAAGTGCACCGGGAAGTGCGCCTTCAGCCACGCCGACTGATACGTGGGAACGGCGAACGCTGCGGCGTGCGCCTTGCAGAACCCGAACGAGGCAAACGACGCCAGCTCCCGCCATACTTTCTCGGCGTCCTCTGTGCCGAGTCCGCTGGCGGTGACCCGGAACAGGAAGTCCCGCCGCAGATCGTCGATCTCCACGTCGTCGTCGAGATGTCTGCGGATGCGGTCGGCCTCCGCGAGATCGCATCCCGAGGCCGCCAGGACCCGCATCACCTGCTCGTGGTACACGATGACTCCGTATGTCTCCTGGAGGACCGGCTTCAGCAGTGGATGGGCGTACCGCGGCCGCTCCAGTCCGTGGCGCCGGTTGATGAACGGGGTGACCATGTCGGATTTCACCGGCCCCGGACGGAACAGCGAGATGTCCACGATGAGATCCTCGAATCGATCCGGCTGGAACTTCTGAAGGAGCTCCCTCTGTCCCGGGCTCTCGATCTGGAAGCACCCGATCGTGCGCGAGGAGCGGATCAGCTCGAAGGTCGCGGGGTCATCGTCGGGGACGGAGTCGAGATCCACCCGCTCCCCCGTCGTCCGCTCGATCTCACCGAGGGCGTGCCGCATGGCCGAGAGCATCCGAACCCCGAGCACGTCGAGCTTGAGGAGCCCGAGCACCTCGACATCGTCCTTGTCCGCCTGGACCATCCGGTGGTCCAGGAACGACCGCTCCATCGGCACCCGGTCCGGAAGATCGTCTCCGGACAGCACGATGCCGGAGGGGTGGAGAGCCAGATGCCGGGGGAACCCATTCAGGCGCTCTGCCACTCGGAACAGAAGCTCGAGCTGTCCGGCGCCGAGGTTCGACCCCCGTAGCTCCGGGAGCGACCCCAGGGCCTGGCGGATACGGTGGGCGCCCACGTGGGGGAAGGCCTTGGCCGCCTGATCGATCTCGGCGTCCGGGTAGCCGAGGGCCTTCCCCATTTCCCTGATGGCCGCTCGCGCCCGGTAGGTGTCGACCATCGTCACGCAGGCGCACCGGTCTTCTCCGTACCGCGACAGAACCGCGTCGTACACCTCCTCACGGCGGGCAGATTCCACGTCGAGATCGATGTCGGGAAGCTCGTCGCGGAGCGGGTTGATGAACCGCTCGAACAGAAGGCCATGACGGACCGGGTCAACCTCGGAGATGCCGGTGAGGTAGCACACCAGCGAGCCGGCGGCAGATCCTCGGCACGCGCACCGGATACCCATCGCCTTCACCTCTTCCACGATGCCGGCGACCGTGAGGAAGTACGCGGCGTAGCCCATCCGATGGATCAGGGCAAGCTCGTGATCGAGGCGGTCGGCCACATCGCGGGTGCGCTCCATTCCCCGACGGGTGAGACCATCTTGGCACCGCTTCGCCAGGATCGATGCGGCGCTTCGCCCCCGCGGCGTGGGGAAGTCGGGAAAGTGGCGGCGATCCAATCCGAGGTCGACATCGCAGGACTCCGCGATGCGCACGGACGCGTCGCACAGATCGGGAAGATCCGCGAACAGCCGGCGCATCTCCGCGGCCGGTTTCAGGTATCCCTCGGCGTTGCTGCGGGTGACGTGATGTGGGGCCACCGGGACGATCTCCCTCATGCACTCCAGGGCGTCGGCGAGAAAGGCGTCATCGGGCACCAGGTAGCGGACCGAGTTGGTGGCCGCCGCAGCCAGCCCGGCTTCCTCGGACAACCTCAGCAGGCGGCGGATCTGGGTTCGACTCCACGGCTCCAGCAGGTTCCGGACCTCGACGAAGCACCACGATCCGAATGCCTCACGCCACGGTCGAGCCGCCTCCCGAGCGGCGTCCGCCATCCCCGCCGCCGCCAGTGTCCCGGGTCCTGATTCCGGCCCCAGCAGACACGCCAGCCCTTCAGCGCGCTCGAGGATCTGGAAGGGTTCGAGGTGCGGGTCGCCGCGCTCCCCGGCCATGTGCGCTGCGGTGATCAGCCGGCAGAGGTTCGCGTACCCTCGCGCATCTCTGGCGAGTAACAGCACCCGGTTCGGCGATGGGCCCACGCCGTCTACAGGCGCCGCGGACGAAGCGGTGAGCCAAGCGCCGAGGATGGGCTTCACGCCGAGCTCCCGGCAGGCGGTCACGAAACGGGCAACGCCGTAGAGTCCATCGCGGTCGGTTAGGGCCACGGCGGGCATCCCGAGCTCCGCGGCGCGGAGCGCGAGGTTCTCGGGCGAGTACGCCCCGTCCTTCAGGGAGAAGTACGACCGGCAGTGAAGGTGGACGAAGGAGTCCACAAGGCCTCGCTAATCCCACAGCCGCTCAAGGTGCCACCGGTCGGCCCGGCGGTCGTGGTACAGGTCGCACACCGCCCCTCCCCTGGCCTCCACCCGCCAGTACTCACGGTCGCGGCCGTCCTCCCACCATCGCCCCTCGATCCGCCATCGCCCGATGACGTCCGAGACCTCGTAGCGGCGTCCCCGCCAGGAGAACGCCGCCGGCATCCCCGCATCCCGCTCCACCGCCACCTGTTCGTCGTATCTCTTGGCCATGAGGGGGACTCCTGGCTATCGAACGTATGTTCGAGAGAACTATGAAGGTACTCCTCACAGGGCCAAGCTGTCAAGGGCGGATCCGAGG
>DASQUW010000116.1:0-10331 GCA_035641075.1 Actinomycetota bacterium
TCCGTGATGAACGCCCGCCTGCTTCGAGAAACGGAGTTCGAGCATGTGTTCATCCAGCCCTCCGCTTCCGACGCGGGGAACGCTCTGGGTGCGGCCCTGTGGGTGTGGCACCATCTCCTCGGCCGGCCCCGAGCGTGGTCCATGGAGCACGCGTTCTGGGGTCCGGAATGGTCCGATGCCGCCTGCAAGGACGTGCTGGCGGCCCGAAAGCTGCCGCTACGCGAGGTCGCGGATCCTCCGGCGGAGGCGGCCAGGCTCCTCGCCGAAGGGAAGATCGTGGGCTGGGTCCAGGGGCGGGCCGAGGTCGGGCCACGGGCGCTGGGGGGCCGCTCCATCCTCGCCGACCCCCGCCGGGCGGAGATGAAAGACATCGTCAATTCCCAGGTGAAGCACCGGGAAGGATTTCGGCCATTCGCCCCAAGCGTGCTGCACGAGAAAGGGCCCGAGTATTTCGAGGGCTACTACCCGAACCCGTTCATGCTCCTGGTTCTCCCCATCCTCGAGGACAAGCGGTCAGTGATCCCGGCGGTCACCCACGTGGACGGGACGGGGCGGCTTCAGACCGTGGACAGGCAAAGCAGCCCGGTCTACGCCCGACTCATCGAGGAATTCGAGCGCCTCACCGGAGTGCCGGTGATCCTGAACACGAGCTTCAACCTCCGCGGCGAACCCATCGTGCACCGTCCTCAGGAAGCCCTGAACGACTTCCTGAATACGGGCATGGATGCTCTTTTCCTCGGCCCCTATCTGATCGAGAAGTAGGGTTCATCGCTCTCGCCCGAATCACCCCATTTGAGAAACTAACGGCCCGTTAAGTACTTGCACTCCCGTTCGTGAGGGGCGACCATTCTCGTGGGGCCGCACCGCGGCCCTGAAGGCTATCTAGGGCGGGGGACGAAAGGAGGCAAGGTGGCCAGCTACGAGGGCTACTGCGTGAAGGACAAGAAGAAGGTCCAGTTCGAGGGCGACGTGGTCACCCTGAAGAACGGCCGGCAGGCTGCCAAGGGGAAATGTCCTCTCTGCGGGACCACGGTGATGCGGATCCTGGGCAAGGCCCAGGCGAGCTAGTCCTCCAGGAAGACCGTATCCACCAGGTGGAGTAGCTCCGTCTTGCGGAGCTCCGCTTCCCGTTGCCGGTCGAGCTGTTGCTTGGTCGACAGCAGCACGTCCTGCACGGTCACCACGAACATGTCCAGGTCGAACGGCTTCGTGCAGTACTGATCGACCCCCACCCGCCAGCCCTTCAGGATCTCAGCCTCCTGGCTCCGGGCGGTCATGATGATGACCTTCGTGTCGTCTCGCAGCCCTCGCTTCTTGATCTCCTCGAAGACATCCCAGCCCGAGATCTTCCCTCCGAGCATCAGATCCAGGATCACCAGGTCGTACGGTCCCCTGTCCAGCATGTCGATGGCCGCCTTCCCATTGGCGGCCTCGGTTACGTCATAACCGTACTGATCAAGGGCGTACTTGATGAGTTCCCGGATCGCCTCATCGTCTTCGACCGCGAGGATACGAGCCATCTCTGCCTGAGTATCGGCTTCGTGGGGGCGCTCGTTTAGCCCTCCGGCTCACAGAGGCCGGAATGGCTCTATCGGACGTTGTCGGCTTGGCGAAGGAGGTCCGCTGGGGACCACACAGGGTTCTCGGGGGCTATCCGTCTGTGGCGAAGGGCCAGGCCGGCGATCGAGGTGCGCTCGAAGACCTCGCGGACCGCCGTATGCACGTCGCCCCACAGTTCCTGGAGGCCGCATCGTGAATCCTGGAAGCACGTGTGGTCCTGAGGCTCGAGGCAGAACATCGGAAAATACGGTCCCTCCATGGCGTCCACCACGTCGGCCACCCGGATCACGTCGGCGTCGCGCGCCAGCCTGCATCCGCCCCCGGCGCCCCGGAAGGATTCGACCAGCCCGGCCTTGTGAAGGTGTGCCAGCTGCTGCTCAAGGAACCGAAGAGGAATCCCCTGCGACTCGGAGATCTCCCTGGCAGGGACGGGGCCCTGGCCGTGCCGCAAGGCGAGCTCCACCATCGCCCGAAGGGCGTACTCAGTCTTCTGCGAAACGCGAAACATGTGAGCCCTTCCTCCGGGCGCGTGCCCTTGAATTATACCTTTCGGGTCGGATTCATCCTCCCTCTCGGACCCGCTTGCTCCACATCGGTCTCGTCCCCCTCCTCAGGCGCCTGCCGGCTTCGGCTGATCCGCTTCCTGAGCCAGGCGCCGATCCGGCCGGGATGCGGCCAGCCCAAGCGGGATCCATCGTCGGCGACGGGCGGCGCAACCTGAGGCACGATCACCGCTTCTTGCACCGGCCTCGGAGGCGGCCAGGTCAACCGGGTGTCCCATGCGTGAAGGATGAGGATCTTCACGGCAGCGATCGTGGGCACGGCCATCAACATCCCCCACACCCCGAGGAGGGTTCCCCCCGCCAGGAGGCCCAGCATGACGGTCACGGGATGAAGCTTCACCGTTCGAGCCACGATGTTGGGGCTCATGATGTGGTTATCGATTTGCTGAACGGTTAGCAGCGCCACCGATGCCCCGAGAGCCATGGGCCATCCGGGTTCCAGCCGCAGGAGCCCCTCCCCCGTCGTGGTCGTCGTGAACGCGATGAACAGCGCGGGGATGGCGCCGATGAACGGCCCCACCAGGGGGATGAGGTTGAAGAGTCCGGCGATCATCCCTACCAGCGCCCAGTACGGAAGTCCCACGATGTACAGGGCGAGCGACGAGGCGATCCCCACGAACAGGGCAACGAGGAGCTGGCCGCGGAAGAACCCGCCCAGCGCCCGGCCGAGATCCTGGAGCACGGACTCCACCTCGGGGCGGCGGCGGGCCGGGATGAAGGCCTGGAGCCCGCGCCGGATCTTGGGTAGGTCGACCAGGAGATAGAAGGCGAGGATCGGTCCGAGGATGAGGATGAGGGCGACGTGAAAGAGCCCGCGGGTAAGCGAGAGAAGTCTGCCGAGGAAGTTCAGGACCTGCCGTTGGTTCTCGGTGTTTAGCACCACGCCCGTATCCAGGTTCAGCCCGACGCGTGCGGCCAGGCTTCTGATCGAGTCCTGGGCCCGGTCGATCAGCGCGGGGACCGTCCTGGCGAATCCACGCACCTGGTCCGCGAGGACGGGGATCAGATAGAGAAGCCCCACCACGATCAGCGAGAGGAATACGACATAGGTGATCAGGGCAGCGAGAAGCCTCGATATCCCCCGTTCCTGGAGCCTCGAGACGAGTGGGTTCAGGACGTAGACGAGGACGAGGGCGACGACCAGCGGGGGGAAGATGATCCGGACCGGATACAGCGCGTACCGGAAGATGATGTAGCCGAGGAGGAGGAGGCCGATAGTCGCCCAGGCCACGACGCCCCACCTGGCCATCCGGGCGACGAAGGGATGACCGAGCAGTCGGCTCCGATCCTCATCCAAGGCCGGCCCATTATGGCACCGCCTCCTGGGCCGAACGGGTCCTGGCCCCGCAGCTCGCTCCCTCAACCGGACCGAGGGACGGGCCGATACTTCACGAAAGGAGGAGCTGCCACTGCGCATCCTGGTGATCGACGACGAACCCGACGTGCTCCTGCTGTGCCGAGTCAACCTTCAGTTCGACGGGCATGAGGTCCTGGAGGCATCGGACGGCGACACGGGGTTCAGGAAGGCCGTCGCCGAACGGCCCGACCTCATCGTGCTCGACGTCATGATGCCCCAGCGAGACGGCCTCTCGGTTCTGCAGGAGCTCCGTGAGAGGGAAGAGACGAAAGACATCCCCGTGATCCTGCTCACGGCCAGGGCTCAGGAAGACGACCAGGTGCGAGGTTGGCTGGCCGGGGCGGCCGAGTACGTGACCAAGCCGTTCAGCCCCACCGACCTCACCGAATCGGTTCGAAGCGTCCTGGCTATGACCCCCGAGGAACGCGCCGTTCGGAGGAGCGAGCGCCTCCGTCGATACACGATCCTCGATCAGCGCTAGAGGAGGTCCGGCCATGAAGGCCCGATACACTGAGACGATGCTCGTCAGCGTTCCGCTTCCGGAGCCCAAGCGCGTGGAGGACTTTCGAGAGAGCGCCGGGGACGAGGCCGTCGATCGGCTCCTCGAGGCGTCCCAGCCGTTCAAGGGCAGTCGGATGGTCCACCTCAGCAGCACCGCGTTCGGGGGTGGCGTGGCCGAGCTGCTGGCGAGTCAGATCGCCCTCCTCAAGGACCTCGGCATCGATGCAGATTGGCAGCTCATGGATGGATCGGAGGAATTCTTCTCGGTCACGAAACTCGCTCACAACGCGCTCCAGGGCGCCGGAGTTCCGTGGACCGAAGCGATGGAGGCCACCTATCTGGAGCGCGTACGGATCAACGCGGCGCGCTTCACGGAGTCGGCCGACTTCGTGTTCGTCCACGATCCGCAGCCGGCTGCGATGCTCACGATCCTCGAAGAGGAAGGGCGGCGAGACGGAACGTGGGTATGGCGTTGTCATATCGACCTGACCCATGCGATGGAGGCGGTCTGGGGCTTCTTCGCCGTGCACGTAAACAGGTACGACGCCGCGGTGTTCACCATGGAGGACTTCGTCCGCCCGGGACTCCAGGCCCGGGTAGCGGTGATCCCCCCTTCGATCGATCCCCTGTCGCCGAAGAACACCTGGCTGGAGCCGGAGGCCGTGCGGGAGATCTTGGTCGGGTACGACATCGACCCCGAGCGGCCCATCGTGGCGCAGGTCTCCCGTTTCGACCCCTGGAAAGACCCGTTCGGGGTCATCGACGCGTATCGGCTGACGAAGGAGGAGTTCCCCGAGCTCCAGCTGGTGCTGGTGGGGTCGATGGCCCACGACGACCCGGAGGGGTGGCATTACCTCGAACAGGCCGAAGAACAGCGAGGAGGGGACCCGGACATCCACGTGCTCACGAACCTTCAGGGGGTGGGCGACATCGCGGTGAACGCGTTCCAGCGAGGATCGTCGGTCGTCGTGCAGAAGTCGATCCGTGAAGGCTTCGGGCTCACCGTCTCCGAAGGTATGTGGAAGGAGCGGCCGGTGATCGCCGGGAACGCCGGAGGGCTCAGACTCCAGGTGGAGGATGGGAAGACCGGGTATCTGGTCGGCTCCGTGGAACAGTGCGCCGACCGGATGTTGGAATTGCTCCGCGACGCTAAGCAGCGAGAGCGGATGGGAAGAGCCGGGAAGGCCCGAGTGCGCGACCGATTCCTGACCGTGCGAGAGGTGACGGACTACCTGGAGCTCTTGTCACAACTGTGAGCGAGCGCCGCATCCTTGTGGCCTCCAACCGGGGGCCCGTAACGTTCATCGAGACGGATCAGGGCGACCCTGCGCTCAAACGTGGCAGCGGGGGCCTGGTCACGGGGCTCGCGGCGTCGGTGCAAGCCACGGGAGGCCTGTGGGTGGCCGCGGCGATGGGCGAGGGCGACCGGCAGCAGGCGAAGCGATCTCCAGGCGGCCGGCTGGACGTGGTCGTGGGCGAGGCCAAGTACGCGCTCCGGCTGATCGCCGTGGACGCAGCCACCTACGAGCATTTCTACGACGGCGTGAGCAACCGGCTCCTCTGGTTCCTCCACCATCAACTGTGGGATCTGCCCCGCCAACCCGTCTTCGACGAGGGCACCCGAACCGCGTGGGAGGCCTACCGCCAGGTGAACCTGGCGTTCGCTCACGCGCTGGCGGAGGAGGCGGACTCGGCACCCACGGACGTCCTGGTGCAGGATTACCACCTCTCGCTGGTGCCAGCGGCTCTGCGGACGCTGGCGCCGCAAGCGCGCATCGCGCACTTCCACCACACCCCCTTCGCGGGTGCCGACTCCCTCAGGCTCGTCCCCGGCTGGATGCGAGAGGAGCTCCTCACGGGACTCCTCGGCGCCGACCTTCTCGGATTTCAGACGAAACGGTGGGCCGAAAGCTTCCTGTCCGCGTGTCGCCTGCTGAGCGGTGCCCGTGTCGACAGTCGAGGCCGCTCGGTCCGATGGGAGGGGCGATCGATCCGGGTCGGCGTCTATCCGGTCACGGTCGACCCCGTATCCCTCAGGGAGTTCGCCGCCACGGACGAGGTGCGCAGAAAGAGACGGGCGCTCGCGCGGCTGGTCGGGGACCGGCACCTGGTGCTCAGGGTCGACCGGACAGAGCCCTCCAAGAATGTGCTGCGGGGCTTCCGATCGTTCGAGGAATTCCTTCGCCGGCATCCGGAATGGGAGGGAAAGGTGATCCTCCTGGTCCTCCTGAATCCGTCACGAGAGAGCCTCCCCGAGTACCGGTCGTACACCGAGGAGTGCATCCGCGCCGGGGAACGGATCAACGCGCAGGCGGCCGAGGGGACCGGCACACCGGTCGAGGTCCGGGTCGAGGACGACTACGCGGAGGTCGTCGCGGCATTCGGGATGTACGACACCCTGGTGGTCAACCCGCTCCTGGACGGGATGAACCTCGTCGCCAAGGAGGGTCCGCTGCTGAACAGAACGAAGGGAGTGCTGCTCCTGTCGAGGAACGCCGGCGCCTTCGAGGAGCTCGGCCGTCACGCCATCCCCGTCGATCCCCTCGACGTCACCGGCACGGCGGACGCCCTGGACGCCGCCCTGCGCCTGCGGCCCGAGGAGCGCGCCCGGCGCGCGAGAGGCCTCCGCCGAGCGATCACGGCTCGGTCTCCGGCCGGCTGGGTCGAGCAGCAGCTCCTCGACCTGGCCCGGGGACCAGGCGCGTAGCCAGTGCCCAGGACGGACGACCTAGTCGTGGATCATCGATCGAAGAAGATCGATAAGGCCCGGAGGTCCTTCCACCACCACGTCCGCTGAGCTCAGCAGGGCCTCCGGCGTCTCCAGCGACCGGACCGCAACCTTCGCCCCGACAAGCCCCGATACTGCCAGCCGGTCGATGGCATCGAACGCGGCGAGGTCGGCCACGTCGTCCCCTGCGTAGAGGAGATAGCGCAGCCCGGCCTCCGTCGCCACAGCCCTGACGACGTCCCCCTTGGTCGGCCCGTCCTTCGACGCCAGCTCCAGGACCCGCTTCCCCTCCAACAGCGTGAGCCCGTGGGCATCGGCCAGCATGCCGAGCCGCTCCCGGAGCTCGCCGGCGGCAGCGTCAGGATTCGACGCCCCCCGGTAGTGCACGGCAAGCTGCACTCCCTTGTGCTCCACTCGTGCGCCGGGGACGTTATCGGCGATCTGCTCCACCTGGGGCAACAGGCGCTCGATAGATCTCGGAACCTCTCCGGCCGGATCCACTCCGTCTTCGAGCCCGTACAGCCCGAAGTACCGGATACGCGCTCCCAGGACCTCCGCAACGTCGCGCGCCCGTCGGCCCGAGACCACCGCCACGACTCGGAACGTTGACCCGAGCTGTTCGAGGGTCGCAGCCGCGCTCTCCACCGGCAGAGCCTCCTCGGGCGACGGGGCGATGTCGGAGAGCGTCCCATCGAAGTCGAGGAGGATCCCCGCCTCCCGGCGATGGGAGGCGATGTCCCGCAGCCGGTCTCGAGGCACGGGCGGAAGCCTACCGGCCTGGTACACTCGCCGCAGGTTGCGCCGCCTCCTCGCTTCCCTCTCCCTTCTGGCCGTCACCGCATGCGCGCCACATCAGGTGGCCCTGTCGTATCGCAGCAAGGACGGCGATCTTCTCTCCTACCACCTCGAACTCAACGCAGAGATCGATCGAACCCTCTCGGGGCAGACACGGCATGAGTTCGTCGAGGCGACGTTTCGGATCCAGCAGGAGGTGCTCGATGTCCTACCCGGAGGGAGAACCAGGGCCCGGATGACGCTCCTCCCACAGTCTCTTCGCGTGAACGGCACGACGCGTAGCGTGGGGCGGGCTCAGGAGTTCGTCGTCACCGCGCGCGCTGATGGCAGGATCGTGGGGATCGAAGAAGGGCTGGGCGAGCCGACCGAGGAACTGGAAGCTGTCGGGATCGAACGGCTGCTTCCGCGGCTGCAACCCGTGCTTCCGGGTCATGCCGTCGCCCCGGGCGATACGTGGCGATCGGCGTCGGCTTTGGAGGACCCGAACGGAAGATTCTCGTTGGCCCTTCAATCCCGACTTGCCGCTCTCGGCACGGCCCGCGGCCACGCTTCGGCGCTGCTGCGCACGACGTACACGTCTCCCGTGGAGCGCAGGGAAATCTTCGCCAATGCGGTGGCCGACATCGAGGGCAGCGACGTGGGGACCCAGGAGGCGTGGTTCTCGCTCGGCGGGTTCTTGGTTCGCGCGTCCGGGGACTCAGTGGGACGATACCGAGTTCTCTTCCGCCCTCCAGGGGAGGAGGTTGGGGTGGCTCCGGTTCGGGGGCGGATCCAGGTGCGGCTTCATACCGAGATGAGGCTGGTGGAGCCGGCTGGGACCGATTAGTTCTGCGCGGCGTAGTCCTCCCCGAGCACCACGGTCACCTGGACGTCGGGTTCCAGGTTATTCGTGGCCGGCTCGAGCTTCGCCCCCGGGAACTGCTGCTGCGCCAGGGCATCCGCGATGGGTTGAGAGTCCGAGGGGCGATAGAACAGGGTCGTGATCGGGTACGTTCGGGCCGCGTTCCCGACGCCGAGGATCTCCACGCCCAGCTGCTCCAGGGTCTGAGCCGTGGCGGCGGCGAGTCCGTCCTCGTTGGTCCCGTTGAGAACCTGCACGGTGACGCCATCGAGACTGACCGGAGCGGCAGGAGACTGCACCTGACCCGGAGACGTCGTCGGCGTCACCGTCGGGGGCGGGGAAGACGTCGCGCCCGTCGGAGATTCGGCCGGAGACACCGGTGTCTGCGTCTGGGCCTCCGTTCCGTCCTCCGGAAAGGCCTTGGTGAGCACGAAGACCCCGAGGACAACCGCCGCGATGACCAGGCCGGCTCTGAGGACCGCGGTGGTCACGGAGACGTAGAAGCTGGAACGAGACCCTGGCTCATGCCTGCCGCTCACCCCTCCTCCGGCTCAGCCCTGCAGCCCGAGACGCCTGGCAAACCGCTGCCTTCTGCGGGCCGCCCGAAGCCGACGCAGTCTCTTCACCAGCATGGGGTCGTGCCCCATCGCTTCGGGGGTATCGATCAGCCGGTTCAGCAGCTGATAATACCGCGCCGCGGACCAGCCGAACCGGTCGCGGATGGCCCGTTCCTTCGGGCCGTTCTGCTTCCACCAGCTCCGTTCGAAGTCGAGGATCCGCTTGGAACGCTCGTCGAGTCTGCCGGGCTCCTGCATCCCCCTCCTCGTGGAGATTCTTCAAGATGTTGCGGCTCATACGAGCATAAGCACAACATATGGGAGGGTCAAGGAAATCGGGCTACGGATACAGGCCCCGCGTCTTGTGGGCCTCGGCGACCCGGGAGACGCCGAGGATGGTGGCCGCCTGGCGCATGGTCACCTTCCGGTCCTCCGCCAGCTCCAGCACGTCGACGTAGGACCTCTCCATGATCGTGCGCAGACGGTCGTTGACTTCCTCCTCGGTCCAGAAGTACGCCTGGATATCCTGTACCCACTCGAAGTAGGAGACCGTCACCCCACCGGCATTGGCCAGGATGTCCGGCACGACCTGGACCCCCTTCTCCAGAAGGATCTCGTCGGCGTCCAGATCGGTCGGGCCGTTGGCTCCCTCCACCACCACCTTGCACTTGAGGCGGTCCGCGTTTCCGGCGGTGATCACACCCTCGAGCGCGGCGGGGATCAACACATCGCACTCGAGTTCCAACAGCTCCTCGTTCGTCATCCGCTGCCCGCCTTCGTAGTCCGCGACCGTTCCCGTCTCGGCCTTGTGTGCGGAGAGACCCACCGGGGAGAGGCCACGCTCGTTGTGGACGCCTCCATGATGGTCGCTCACCGCGATGATCCTGCATCCCTGAGCGGCTAGGAGCTCGACAGCGTGCGATCCGACATTGCCGTAGCCCTGGACCACGATCCTGGCCTCGTCCACCGGCATGGCCAGATTCTTGAGCGTGGCGATCGTCACGTACATGACGCCCCGCGACGTCGCCGATGCCCGGCCGGCCGATCCCCCCACGGAGAGGGGCTTGCCGGTGACCACCCCGGGGACCGAGTACCCCTTGTTCATGGAATACGTGTCCATGATCCAGGCCATGGCCTGTTCTCCCGTGCCCACGTCCGGAGCGGGGATGTCGCGCTCCGGCCCGATCAGGAGAAGGATCTCCATGGCGTATCGACGGGTAAGGCGTTCGAGTTCGCCCATCGAGAGCTCCTTCGGATCGACGACCACACCCCCCTTCGCCCCCCCGTACGGGATGCCAACCACCGCGCACTTCCACGTCATCCACATCGCCAGGGCCTTGACCTCGTCCAGCGTGACGTCCGGGTGATAGCGGATGCCGCCCTTGGACGGGCCTCGGGCGGTGTTGTGGTGGACCCGGTGGCCGGTGAA